>CALGAO010000121.1 GCA_937957685.1 uncultured Paenibacillaceae bacterium | reverse complement strand
AAAACACATCCCTTCGGTAACATTTCGTTGTGAGTGAACCGATCCCTCTTTAGTAACATTTTAACTGAGTGATTGCGTCATCTTGACAATTGGTTTTTACAAAATATACAATAAATAAGATGGTATAGTCGCAGTATTTATACTTTGCGGCAACATTCCGCCAATTGATACCATCTTCCCAATGCATGCTGTTCATTTGAAGATCCGCTTATCGTCAGTTGTTCTGTTTGACGGCCGGATCCTCCGGATCCCGGCCGGTAGAGACGCCCATTCTTACCGTAAATGAAGCGAAATGAAAACTGAAAATCCCAAGCAACCGTTGGTTGTCAACGAGGAGGTGAAACACATGCCTGAAATTGTGATCGGCATCATCGCAGCTCTCGTTGGTTTAGCTCTAGGCTTTGGGATTGGATATTTTATCCGCAAGTCTCTCGCAGAGGCTAAGATTTCCAGCGCTGAGGAAGCGGCCAGGCGCATCATCGACGAGGCGCAGAAGGAAGCGGAGGCGCTGAAGAAGGAATCGGTTCTTGAGGCCAAGGACGAGATTCACAAGCTGAGAACCGAAGCTGAAAGGGACATCCGTGAACGCCGCAACGAAATCGGCCGTCAGGAACGTCGTTTATTGCAGAAAGAGGAAACGCTGGATAAAAAATTGGAATCTTTAGAGCGTAAAGAGGAGAAGCTTACCAACAAAGAGAAGCGACTTGATGAAGCACAAGCTCAGATCGATCAACTGCTCCAGCAGCAAATGCGCGAGCTTGAACGCATATCCGGCTTGACGATGGAGGAAGCGAAACAGCTGATCCTGTCCAACGTCGAGAAGGAGGTTCGCCATGAGGCGGCGCAGTTAATCAAGGATATTGAGCAACAAGCAAGAGAAGAAGGCGACAAGCGGGCGAAGGATATCATCGCGCTCGCGATTCAGAGATGTGCTGCAGATCATGTTGCGGAAACGACGGTATCCGTCGTCAACCTGCCTAACGAGGAGATGAAGGGACGGATTATCGGACGCGAAGGACGCAACATCCGGGCGCTGGAAACCTTGACCGGAATAGACCTCATCATCGATGATACCCCGGAAGCCGTTATCTTGTCAGGATTTGACCCGATCCGCCGGGAGATCGCCAGAACTTCTCTGGAGAAGCTCGTGGCTGACGGGCGGATTCATCCGGCGCGCATCGAGGAGATGGTGGAGAAATCCCGCAAGGAAATCGATGAGCGCATCCGGGAATACGGGGAGCAGTGCACGTTCGAGGTTGGCGTGCATGGCCTGCATCCTGATCTGATCAAGATTCTGGGACGTCTGAAGTTCCGGACAAGCTACGGACAGAATGTTCTCAAGCACTCGATGGAAGTCGCCTATCTGGCAGGTCTGATGGCAGCGGAATTGGGAGAAGATGTAACATTGGCGAAACGTGCCGGACTTCTGCACGATATCGGCAAGGCGCTCGACCACGAGGTCGAGGGATCGCATGTCGAGATCGGCGTAGAGCTGGCCAAGAAATATAAAGAACATCCTGTTGTGATCAACAGCATAGCTTCCCACCATGGTGACACGGAAGCAACCTCGGTCATCGCCGTGCTGGTCGGTGCGGCGGACGCATTGTCGGCGGCCAGACCAGGTGCGAGACGTGAGACCCTTGAGACGTACATCAAGCGGTTGGAGAAGCTGGAAGGCATCTCCGAATCGTTTGAAGGCGTCGAGAAGTCCTTCGCGATCCAGGCGGGACGCGAAGTTCGCGTGATGGTCTACCCGGACAAGATCGACGACGCTGAGAGCTTCCGTCTGGCGAGAGAGATCTCGAAGAAGATCGAAGCCGAGCTCGATTATCCTGGCCATATCAAGGTGACCGTCATTCGTGAAACCAGGGCAGTTGAATACGCGAAATAACTGGGGAAAGTGGCTGATATGGCCACTTTCTTCTCTTCCATCACATGGTTAACTTATCGTTGAACGTAAGCAAGCTCAGGATAGAATGGAGGAACCTGCTATTAAAGTCTTATTTATCGGAGATATCGTGGGCAATGTTGGCCGCAAGGCCGTTCAGCAATATTTGCCGCTGCTCAAGCAGAAGTACAATCCGGATATCATCATCGCCAACGGAGAAAACGCGGCCGGAGGCCGAGGCCTCACCCAGGCGGTGGCACGGGAGCTGTTCGATGCCGGCATCCATGGCCTGACTCTGGGCAACCATGCATGGGACCAGAAGGAAATCTTCGACTTCATCGATGAGGAGCCGCGCATTGTCCGGCCTGCCAATTATCCCAAGGGCACGCCGGGCAGGGGACATACGGTGATCCGCGCCAACGGCAAGGAGCTCGTCATTGTCAATATCCAGGGACGGACGTTCCTGCCTCCGCTGGAGGATCCGTTCCGCGTCATGGATCATCTGCTGGAGGAGATCCGGAAGAAGCATCGCTGCGTGCTGGTCGATGTCCATGCCGAGGCCACCTCCGAGAAGATCGCCCTGGGCTGGTATCTCGACGGGCGCGTATCGGTCGTGCTGGGCACCCACACGCATGTGCAGACGCATGATGAGCGCATCCTGCCGAGTGGAACCGCCTATGTCACGGATGTCGGCATGGTCGGGTCCAGCGAAGGCGTGTTGGGAATGGAGAAGCAGTCCGTCCTGCAGAAGTTCCTCACCCAGCTGCCTACGCGCTTCGTGGTGGACAACGGCAAATGGCATTTCCACGCGGTGCTGGTCGAGATCGAGGAGTCGACGGGCAAGGCCAGATCCATCAAGCTCATCCGCCAGTATGAGGATGAGATGATGTTCGAATCATTTGGATAAACGGGAACTGTCAAAATATTTCGAATATGCATGGGACGGATGAAGGAATTTTTTTGCCTTTCTCGAATAAGTATTACATCAGGAATCATCATCGTTCCCGAGGAGGTACTGTTCATGGAGGTATTAAAGGTTTCGGCAAAATCCAACCCAAACTCGGTGGCCGGTGCACTTGCAGGCGTTCTGCGCGAACGCGGAGCTGCGGAATTGCAGGCGATCGGAGCAGGTGCGCTTAATCAAGCGATCAAGGCAGTTGCTATCGCAAGAGGATTTGTAGCGCCCAGTGGTGTTGACCTGATCTGCATTCCTGCTTTTACCGATATCGTGATTGATGGAGAAGATCGCACCGCGATCAAGCTGATCGTCGAGCCAAGATAATATACGAGAACAGCCATCAGCCTGTTTACGATGTAGACAGGTTTTTTTGTGCGCATCGGAACCCGGACGCAGAACGGGCCATAATAACAGGTGGAGTGAACGGAAGGCTGACTGAACAGCGGTGGAGAGATGGAAGCGAGAGTGAACTGAAATTGGAGGGACGCACGTTGAAAATTGTTGATATGCATTGCGATGTCTTATACAAGATGCTGCTGGATCCGGAGCTGGATTTCTCCGACCAGAGCAGGCTGGATGTGACCCATGAGCGCTTGCGGGCAGGCGGTATCGGACTGCAGGCGTTCGCCATCTTCCTGCCGGAGGAACGGGTGCCGACCTTCGCCATGGTCGAGGAGGCGGTGCGCTATCTCGAGCAGAAGGTGCTCAGCCGTCCCGATATGATCTTCGTCAGGACCAGAGGCGATCTGGAGCAGGCGGAGCAGTCGGGCAAGATCGGCGCGCTTCTGACGCTGGAAGGAGCTGAGGGGCTCACGGGCAGCTTCGATCATCTGCGGAGAGCTTATGCGCTGGGGGTTCGCGCGCTTGGCCTGACCTGGAACTATGCGAACTGGGCGGCGGACGGCGTGCTCGAGGAGCGGAAAGCGGGATTGACGCTGAAGGGAAGGGAGCTCGTCCGAGCCTGTAATGACCTCGGCATGATCATCGATATCTCGCACCTGAACGAACCCGGCTTCTGGGAAGTGATGGAGCTGTCGGAGAAGCCGGTGATCGCGTCCCATTCCAATGCTTACAGGCTTGAGCCGCATCCGCGCAACCTGACGGATGATCAGATCCAGGCGTTGATCCGGAAGGGCGGCCGGATCGGCATCACCTTCGTGCCGGATTTTATCGGAGGAGGGAGGGCGATCCCGGATGTGCTTCGGCACCTGGAGCATGTATGCGCGCTGGGCGGCGAGTACCATGTCGGCTTCGGTTCGGACTTCGACGGTATCGATGAGCATCTGGACGGCCTGGCGAATCCTGCCGATTATGCGCGACTTGTCGAGGAGCTGCATCGCCATTACACCTCGGAACAGGCGGAGCGTTTCCTTGGCGAGAATTGGCGAAGGTTTCTGCGGGAAAATCTTCCTAGATGAATGAAGGATGATCTGTTCATTCTAAGGTTAAAGACAGCGTTTTCCTATGTGACGCATGTTACGGCGATCCTTGATGGAATCGATCTCAATTCGGGATCGATTCGATCTAAAATAGCTATGCTTAGACCTCTTGCTTTTTCACAGGGGGAATCATATATTTAATGAGAGATCAAGACTTGACATGAAAATATATCTAGGAGATGAACTTACATGATCACCCAGTTATCATGGAAGATCGGGGGACAACAAGGTGAAGGTCTGGAGAGTACGGACAGAATATTCTCCACAGCTCTGAGCAGATTGGGGTATCATCTTTACGGTTATCGACATTTTTCATCCCGAATCAAGGGCGGCCACACCAACAACAAGATCCGCATCAGCACCCGGCCGATCCGCGCCATTTCCGATGACCTCGATATTCTTGTCGCATTCGACCAGGAAACGATCGATCTGAATGCGCATGAGCTGAGGGATGGCGGGATCATCATCGCAGACGACAAGTTCAACCCGACTGTTCCTGAGCATATCAAAGCCAGGCTGATCCCGGTACCGTTTACAGGCATTGCGGAAGAGCTTGGAACCTCCCTGATGAAGAACATGGTCG
This sequence comes from uncultured Paenibacillaceae bacterium, assembly GCA_937957685.1. Lineage (GTDB taxonomy): Bacteria > Bacillota > Bacilli > Paenibacillales > DA-C8 > Insulibacter. The sequence continues at coordinate 34,122 of CALGAO010000121.1, read as the reverse complement.
CAACCGGCGCATCCGCTGCGTTGCTCGGATTGTCGATCGATGTCATCAAGGCGGTGGTTGAGGAGGAGTTCGGACGCAAAGGTCCGGCCGTTGTCGAGAAGAACGTGGAAGCGGTGTCCAGAGGCGCGAAGTATATGCTGGAGCAAACCGGCGGTCCGCTGGAAGAGTTCATGCTTGCGCCGGGTGACGGTGCCGAACGTCTGTTCATCATCGGCAATGAAGCCTGCGGGTTGGGCGCTCTTGCAGCCGGTTGTCGCATCATGTCCGCCTATCCGATCACCCCGGCTTCCGAGATCATGGAGTATCTGATCAAGCGACTGCCCAAGTTTGGCGGCACAGTCGTGCAGACGGAGGACGAGATCGCCGCTGTGACCATGGCGATCGGCGCCGGCTACGGCGGAGTGCGCGCCATGACGGCTTCCGCAGGTCCCGGCCTGTCGCTCATGATGGAAGCGATCGGTCTGTCCGGCATGACCGAGACTCCGGTCGTCATCGTGGACACGCAGCGCGGCGGCCCGAGCACCGGTCTGCCGACGAAGCAGGAGCAGAGCGATTTGAATGCGCTTGTATATGGCACACATGGCGAGATTCCGAAGGTCGTGATCGCGCCGAGCACGATCGAGGAATGCTTCTACGACATGATCGAAGCCTTCAATATAGCTGAAACCTATCAATGCCCGGTCATCGTCATGACCGACCTGCAGCTTGCACTGGGCAAGCAGACCGCCGAGAAATTCGACTATGAGCGCATCAAGATCGAGCGCGGCAAGCTGGTTCGCGGCGAACTGCCGGCGCTGGAAGAGAACAAGCTGTTCAAGCGTTACGAATTCACGGAAGACGGCATCTCGCCGCGCGTGCTGCCTGGCCAGAAGCATGGTCTGCATCATGTCACCGGCGTCGAGCACGATCAGGAAGGACGTCCTTCCGAAGGCCCGGCCAACCGCAAGAAGATGATGGAGAAGCGTCTCAAGAAGCTGCAGTACCTGCGCATCACCGACGCGATCAAGGTGGACGCGCCGCATGAACAGCCGGATCTGCTCATCATCGGCATGGGATCAACGGGCGGCACGATCGACGAGGCGCGCGGCCGTCTGGATGCGAAGACGAACCATATCACGATTCGTCAGATCCATCCGTTCCCGACGGAAGAATTGCGCCCGTACATCGAACAGGCGAAGCAGGTTGTCGTCGTCGAGAACAACGCGACAGGCCAGCTTGCGAATCAGATCAAACTGCATCTTGGCCACCATGACAAGATCCGCAACGTGCTGAAATACGATGGCAACCCGTTCCTCCCGGCTGAACTGTACCATGCATTTAAGGAGCTGATCTAAGATGGCTACATTTAAAGATTTCCGCAACAATGTGAAACCGAACTGGTGCCCTGGATGCGGTGACTTCTCCGTACAAGCCTCCATCCAAAGAGCAGCTGCCAACGTTGGTCTGGAACCGGAGAACCTCGCGGTCGTGTCGGGTATCGGTTGCTCGGGACGCATCTCCGGATACATCAACTGCTATGGTTTCCACGGCATCCATGGCCGCGCCCTGCCGATCGCGCAAGGCCTGAAGCTGGCCAATCGCGATCTGACCGTCATCGCTTCCGGCGGCGACGGCGACGGCTTCGCCATCGGCATGGGCCATACCATCCATGCGATCCGCAGGAACATCAACATCACGTATATCGTCATGGATAACCAGATCTACGGGTTGACCAAAGGGCAAACATCGCCGCGGAGTGCATTCGGCTTCAAGACCAAGTCGACGCCGGAAGGCTCCATCGAATCGGCCCTGTCGCCGCTGGAGATCGCGATGGCTGCCGGCGCCACCTTCGTTGCCCAGTCGTTCTCCAGCAATCTGAAGCAGCTGACGGAGCTCATCGAGCTGGCGATCAAGCATGAAGGGTTCTCCTTCATCAATGTATTCAGCCCATGCGTAACGTTCAACAAGATCAACACCTACGACTGGTTCAAGGAAAACATCGTCGATCTGGCCGAGTTCCCGGACTACGATCCATCCAACCGGATCATGGCCATGAGCAAGATCATGGAAACGAATGGTCTGCTCACCGGCTTGATCTATCAGGACAAGTCGCGCAAGGCTTACGAGGACCTGATCCCGGGCTTCAGGCAGGAAGCGCTGGTCAACCAGAACATCGAGATCACCAGGGAAGAATTCGAAAAATTGGTGGCGGAGTTTCGATAATTTTGTGAATTTCAGGCGGCGTCGGGGTTTTCCTGATGCTGCCTGATCTTTTTTGGCGTATAATTTGTTACATAAAGCACAAGCTTTATTAGAGACTCTACATATGGAAGGGAAAGGGACGTGATCCTATGAAAACCGTACCGGTTGGCGTATCGGCAAGACATATCCATCTGTCACCTGAACATATCGAGATCCTGTTTGGCAAAGGCTATCAGCTCAAGGAGATGAAGCCCTTGTCCCAGCCGGGACAGTACGCCGCAGAGGAGACGGTCGCCGTCATCGGCCCCAAGGGCAAGTTTGACAAAGTCCGCATCCTCGGTCCGGCACGCGGCAAGACGCAGATCGAGATCTCGCGCACCGACGCCTATGCCCTGGGCATACCGGCTCCCGTGCGGGAATCCGGCAACATCGAAGGCACCCCGGGGGCGAAGATCGTGGGGCCTGCCGGAGAGATCGAGATCGAGGAAGGCGTGATCGTGGCAGCTCGCCATATCCATTTCCATACCAGCGATGCCGAGAAGTGGGGGATCCGCGACAAGCAGCTGCTGCGCGTGAGGGTAAAGGGCGAACGACCGCTCATCTTCGAGGATGTGATCGCCCGCGTCTCCGACAGCTTCGCGCTGGATATGCACATCGATACCGATGAGGCCAATGCCGCAGGCGTCAAGAACGGCGGCGAAGCGGTCATCCTTGACGACTGACGAAGCGAATGTCTGCCAGGGTTTCTCTCCTTGTGATTGAATTGATCTTCATCGCAGACTGATGATATAATGATGAGAGGTTTGCGAGAGAAAGGAAGTGCCCCGGTGACAGATTCGATCAAAACTGCCAAGCCTGAAAAGGATTATTCCATATACTTTCAACCTCCTTCATACCGCGAGGCGAAGAAGCGCGGGAAGGAGGATGTCCGCGTTCATTATGACTTCAGGATCGCGGATGATCTGCGAACCATCGGCAGAGGAAAGCTCTATCATATCCAGACCTACGGCTGCCAGATGAACGAGCACGACACGGAGACGATGAAGGGCATGCTGGAGGAGATGGGCTATGCCTGGACAGACCATCGCCGCGAGGCGGACATCATCCTCCTCAACACCTGCGCCATCCGGGAGAATGCCGAAGACAAGGTGTTCGGCGAGCTCGGCCATCTCAAGTCGCTGAAGACCGAGAAACCGGATCTCATCCTGGGCGTATGTGGCTGCATGTCGCAGGAGGAAGGCGTCGTGCGCAGGATCCTGGAGAAGCACCAATATGTCGACCTGATCTTCGGCACGCACAACATCCATCGCCTGCCCGAGCTGCTGCGCGAGGCGATGTTCGCCAAGGAGATGGTGGTCGAAGTCTGGTCCAAGGAAGGCGACATCTACGAGAATCTGCCCAAGAAGCGGGCGGGTCTCAAGGCCTGGGTCAACATCATGTACGGTTGCGACAAGTTCTGCACCTACTGCATCGTGCCATATACGCGCGGCAAGGAGCGCAGCCGCCGTCCGGAGGACGTGATCGCGGAGGTTCGCGAGCTGGCGCGCCAGGGCTACAAGGAGATCACGCTGCTCGGGCAGAACGTGAACGCATATGGCAAGGACTTCGAGGACATCAACTATCGCTTCGGCGATCTGATGGCGGACATCCAGAAGATCGACATCCCGCGCGTCCGCTTCACGACCTCGCATCCGCGCGACTTCGACGATCATCTGATCGAGGTGCTCAGCCGCGGCGGCAATATGGTCGAGCATATTCATCTGCCCGTCCAGTCGGGGAGCAACGAGATCCTCAAGCGGATGAGCCGGAAATACACGCGGGAGTCCTATCTGGAGCTCGTGCGCAAGCTGAAGGCCGCTATCCCGGGCCTGGTGCTGTCGACGGACATCATCGTCGGTTTCCCCGGTGAGACCGAGGAGCAATTTGAAGAGACGCTGTCGCTGGTGCGGGAAGTGGAGTTCGCTTCCGCCTTTACCTTCATCTACTCGCCGCGCGAAGGGACGCCGGCGGCGCAGATGGAAGACAACGTGCCGCTGGAAGTGAAGAAGGAGCGGCTCACCAGGCTGAACAACCTGATCGCCGAGCTGAGCAGGAAGGACAACGAGAAGCTTCGCGGCCAGACGGTGGAGGTCCTGGTGGAAGGCGTCAGCAAGAACAATCCGGAATATCTGACGGGCCGCACTCGCACGAACAAGATCGTTCACTTCCGGGGGCCGGAGTCGCTGACCGGAGAGCTGATCGATGTGAGGATCACCGAGGTTCAGACCTGGTTGTTCAAGGGTGAAATCGCCACTCTTCATGCTCTCGAAGCATGATACGGCATAATACAGAGGAGTGTATCCACGTGTCCGAGCAAAATGTGATGAAGCAGGTTCATGTTCGTGATCTGTATGTTCGCGGAGATATTCTGAAGAAGACGCAGGAGCTTGCCGATGCGATCGCCGCTTCGGAAGAGGTGGCCCTCTACCGCAAGGCGGAGAAGCAGATCCAGAGCAATGAGCGCGTTCAATCGCTCATCAAGCTGATCAAGAAGAAGCAGAAGGAGCTGGTCGCCTTCCAGACGACCTTCAAGAACGAGCAGATGGTTCAGAAGATCGAGAAGGAGATCGAGGAGCTGCAGGATGAGCTGGACAGCATCCCGATCGTCAGCCAGTTCCAGCAGACCCAGGCGGATCTCAACTACCTGCTGCAGATGGTCGTCTCCGCGATTCGGGATTCCGTATCGGAGAAGATCAATGTCGAGACCGGCGACGACACGCCGCCTGCAAGATGTGACTAAATGTTCAAAAGACTTCCATTTTCATACAAAGTGCTATACAATGCTTTTGGTAGGATCAAAAGCAGAGTATGGCACTTTTTTGCTTTATAGGCGAAGATTCGAGAACCATTCGGGGGCAGGTCATGACCAGATGATCCAGATGAAGCATGTGGAGAAATCGTATCGCGGGATTCCCGTTCTGAAGGATGTCAGCTTCTCGGTCGATCCGGGGGAACTGGTGTTCCTCAAGGGCAGCTCGGGTTCGGGCAAGAGCACCTTGCTGAAGATTCTGTATCGGGATATCGAGGATTATGGCGGCGAGGTCCGGCTGAACGGACAAGCACTGCGTTCGTTGCCGCGCTATGAATCTCGCAGGATCACGGCGACGATCTTCCAATCCTTCGAGCTGCTGGATCGCAAGACCGTGTATGAGAATGTCGCGCTGGCCGGCGAGGTGATCGGGCGGAGCGAGAGGGAGATCAGGCAGGAGACGATGAGCCTGCTCGAACGGGTGGGCCTCGCAGGCAAGGAGGACCGGTTCCCGCATGAGCTGTCCGGCGGTGAGCAGCAGAGGGTGGCGATTGCCAGAGCGCTGCTCAACAAGCCGCTCGTGCTGCTGGCGGATGAGCCGACTGGCAACCTCGACCCGGACAACGCGGGCATGATCCTCGAGCTGCTGAGGCAGTTCAACGAAACCGACGGCATCACGATGCTGATCGTGACCCATGCGGAGGAGCTGACGCGGAAGTTCGAAGCCAGGACGCTGTATGTACGGGGAGGGAGAGTCGAGGCATGAAGATTACGAAAGTTGTCACACCCGATACACCGCCGGCGCGGCGGACGGCCGATCGATCTGTCACCACGTCCAGCGGCCACCTGATCCGGTATTACCTGCGCGACGCCCAGGAAGGCATACGACGCAATGCCGGCGCCGCCCTGGCCACCATCCTGCTCATCTTCATCTCGCTCACCATCACCGGAGCGATGGTGCTGCTGAAGACGGGAGTGGATGACGTGATCGGCTTTCTGAACGATCAGGTGAAGATCAAGGTGTTCGTCGACCGGCAGGCGGATACGGAGCAGGTGGCGGAGATCCTGGCCGGCGCCTCCTTCGTCCGGCATGTGAAGATCGAGACGAGGGAGGATGCGCTGGCCAAGCTGCAGGGGCTCTTCCGCGATATGCCGCACCTGTTCGAGTCGTTCCGCGACAGCCGCTTCCCCGATGCGATCCTCATCGAACTTGAGGATCAGAGCCAGGTCGAGACGGTGGCGAGAGAGCTGGCCGCCACGCGCGGCATCACGGATGTCTTCTACGCCCAGGAGTTCGCCGCACAGGTGCTCCGTTGGTCCCAGCTGATCAGCACCTACGGCGCGATCGTGCTGCTGATCTTCCTGCTGGCATCGGTGCTGACCGTCGGCATCGCGATGAACCTGTCCCTGTACCAGAGGCAGAAGGACATCCGGGTGAAGCTGCTGCTCGGGGCGAGGGAGAGCCATGTGCGCGGCCAGTTCCTCCTCGAGGGCGTCATCATCGGCTTCATCGGCAGCCTGCTGGCGGCGTTTGCCGTCTATCTCATCTATTATTATGCGCTCTACCAGCTGCAGTTGCGCTTCTCCGCCGTCTTCGACTTCAGCGCCCTGTCGCTGAATCTCACCTTGCTGGGCGTGATCCTGTTCGGGATGCTGATCGGGCTGATCGGCACCTATCTGTCGACGAGGAAGATGATGAAACATGGGTAAGAAGACGGCCTTGATCGGTCTGATCCTGCTGCTCATCCCGACGATCGCCTATGCTCATGTGGTCGGGGCGTTCAGGGATTTCCTCGTCGGGATATCCGATGAACAGGCGACGCGGCGCCTGGTGGAGGAACTGGAGGATACGCGCCTGGCGATCGAGAACCTGACGCCGCATGTCGAACGATTGAATGCCGCCTTCAACGAGAAGCAGGACGAGCAGATCCCGATGCTCCAGTTTTACCAGTCCATCGGCCCGGATGTGTTCATGAGCTTCGTCTTCGATGCGGAGACGATCGTTGATGTTCTGGCCAATCTGCGGCTCGTGGAGATGAAGCTGGACGAAGATCTGGCGGCACTCAATCGACTGTACCGGGAATACATGCAGGTGAAGTCGACCCGCGACACCTTGGCCAGCTATGAACAGCTGCTGGTGATGATCGAGTCCAATCTGAAGGCACGGGAAGCGTTTCTTGAGGCCTATGGCCATCTGGGCGAGGAGGAGATGGCGCAGGTGGCGGAGCGGCTGTGGGCGAAGGAGGCCGGCATCCTGGACGAGATCCTGCTGGAGGACATGGAGAGGATCGACCGCCGGATCCGGCAGCTCACCGTGCGCCAGACGCCCCGTTCACCGTTTCGCATCGAGGAGCAGCTCATCAACCGGTACACGGAGCTGGATTATTACATCCAGTCGGATCATGTCTATGTTCACCACAACAAGAAGGATGTGGACATCATCCTGATCGGCATGGTGACCAGAGATGATCCCCGGACAGCGAGCCTGAAGTTCGAAGCGGGGTTCATGAACGGTGTGCGCATCTCGGATCTGTACATGAACCAGATGCTCGGATTCGTCATCGACTATGCGAAGCTGAATCCGTCTTCGGCAGACTTCTATGTGGAACAGACGAACGGCGCCATCATCATCATGCCTGCCGAACAGGCGGGGGAATAACGGACAGGAGTGAGGAAGTGGATGAAGATGAAGAAAGCATGTCTGCTCGCGATCCTGATGATCGGTCTCCTCGGGGTGATCACCGTTCATGCCCATGTGCAGAATGAAAATAATCTGTATGGCGACATCGAATACTCGGAGGCGAAGCAGGAGATCGTGCTCCTCCATGGTATCCGGGCGATCGCCAGGGAGGGAGGGGCGGCTGTGTACAGGCCGCTGGATCTGCTGAAGCGTGAGGATCTCGCATACTGGGCAGGCAACTTCCGCGGACTGGCCGGAACGCCGGATCAGATCAGGCAAGCTGCACTGGAGCAAGGTCTGGTGGAATCACTGGAAGGTTACGCCACCTATGCGGACGTCAGCCGGGCATACTTCGACGGGGCGGCGCCGGTGCCCGAAGACCTCGCCGATGCGACGCTGTCGCGCGAACAGTTCGCCCTGTATATGGGAAGATTCTTCAGCGAAGCGGTGAACGGGCAGACGCTGTTCGATATGGCCGGCTATGACACCGGGCCAACCGGCTTCGTGGAAGAGGTGGAGAAGGAAAGTGTCACGGAGGGCGGCAATACCTATGATGTCTTCCGGATCAAGGTGGAAGGACAGTGGTATCAGGTCAGCAACCATCCGAAGATCCTGAACGGGCCGGTGGATCTCACGCAGTGGATCGACAAGTGGATCGAGGCCAGCTGGTATGCGGCCGAACCGTCAGGCACCGATGAGCGTGTGCTGGACATCATCAAGGTGGGGGAAGCGCAGTTCACGGAGGAAGAGATCGCCGCAGATCCCGGTATGTCGATGATCGATGACGCGACGCCGGCTGCAGCGGAGCACACCCATGTTGAAGCCGCGCAGGGCGGCGATGTTGACGGCTCAGCCCCTGAGGAGGGAGCAGGCGGCAGTCCCGCCGCAGGCTCCGGCAGCGTCCTCGCCAATGACGCGGCCGGATCTGCCGCAAGCAGCGAGTCCAGACCGCTGCCGATCATCCTGATCATCGGCGGGGTCTTGCTGATCGCCATCCTCGCCTGGCTATTGTTCAAGCGCAAGTAAGCGCATGCGGTAAGCGTTCTTCGCCGTCTCTCCGAGATGGTCCAGCAGGTTGTAGTTGGCGTAGGCGCCAACCGCCGCGCCGATGCCGGGTAGCAGTTGCAGCATCTTGACCAGATCGATATAATCCCGATACTCCTGCTGTATCACTCGCCAGTCGATGTCGTGGATCCCATGCTTCTTCTCATGCCAGTGCTCGACGATGTGCAGCGTGTCGGCGCGGCATCTGTCGCTGGAGAAGGCAAGTTGAAACACATGCAGGATAAACAGCCGCTCCTCCCGGCGTCTGACATCGAAGCCGTAGATGCTGGCGGCCACGAAGAGGAATTTCATCTTGATGGAGATGAGCAGCGGCAGGTCGGCGAGGCCGAGCAGGATGCCGCCGGCTCCGGTGCCGGCGCCTTCCGCAGCGGCGATCTTCCTGTAGCGGTTCAGCGTTTCCTCCAGCAGTCGATCCCGCTCCGCCAGCGTGATGCCCTGCGAACGCTCCGTCGCCGACGTTGTATACTCGGAGCCGAGCAGCGCCGCCTGCACGACCTTACGGATCGTCTCGGTGATGATGCGGTGCGCCCGCTCGGGGATGAGCGAGTTGACCTTCTCCTGCGTCCTCCTGGCCATGCGGTTCAACATCCCTGGACGCTTGAGCATCTTCTGCCGCCATGCCGCGATCTCCCGGCGGACGAGCTGTTCATAGTCCATCTGTTCCAGGCCTCCGTTCGTCAAGCATCATCGAAGGGCGAATCCGACATTCTCCCTTTTCCTTCAATACGTCAGGGCGCATACAGCCGTTGCAGCATATCGGACGGCACTGCGATTCGCTCCCTGGGCAGCTTGCTGATGCTGTACTCCGCGATCAGCTCGCTTGCCTTCACCGGCTCGGGAGCGTCGAGCAAGCCATACAGATAAGCGATCCAGCCGACGAGCGCTTCGGCGCGCACTCCAGCCCGCCGCATCTCGGGGATCGAGGTGGGGCCATGGGCATGCCGCTTGGACATCTTCTCGCCATCCAGGTGCAACAGGGGAAGGTGGGCATAATGCGGGGCGGCAAGTCCCAATGCCTCATACAGCTCGAGCTGTCTCGCGGTCGAATCGAGCAGATCCGCGCCGCGCATCACATGCGTGATGCCCATCGCCGCATCGTCGACGACGACCGCCAGCTGATAGGCGAACATGCCGTCCGCGCGCTTGATCACGAAGTCTCCTCCATATCCGACGGGGATATGCTGCGGGCCCAGTACGCCATCGATCCAGGAATGGGCGGAGTCAGACAGCATGAAGCGCATGGCGGGAGTCTTCAGCTGCATCCTGCGTCGGCGTTCTTCCTCGCTCAGGTGACGGCAGGTGCCCGGATAGACCGGTCCTTCGCTGCCCAGTCCGTGCGGTGCCGAGGCGATGGCCTGGAGTATGGCGCGGCTGCAGTAGCAAGGGTAGACCCGACCTGCACGCGTCAGCTGTTGCAGCGCTTCCTCATAGCCGGACAGACGCTCGCTCTGCGTGTACGGGGCATATGGACCGCCCACATCCGGCCCTTCGTCCCAGTCGATGCCCAGCCATCGCAGGTCGTCCAGGATCTTCTCGGCGTATTCCGGCCTGCATCGCGCCAGGTCGATATCTTCCATGCGCAGCACGTAGATGCCGCCTGAACTCCGGATATCCAGCCAGGAGAGCAGGGCGGCGCACATATTGCCGATATGCATCAGTCCTGAAGGGGTTGGGGCGAATCGTCCCTTGCGCATGCTCATCACCTCGAATTCAATCAGCGGATACAAAGAAAGCAGAGATCCTGGAATCTCTGCTTGTTTCGTCATATGGAATGGCGGAGCTGACGGGATTCGAACCCGCGTTCTCCTGCGTGACAGGCAGGCATGTTAGGCCTCTACACCACAGCTCCATCTCGTCCTCGCGGACACAATAGACATCATAGCACAAACATCGGGGAAAGACAATCTTGATTTTTCATCTCGTTGCAATTCTTTGACGATATCGGATTTCGTAAAAGTAAACAGGATATTATCGCCATGATAATTGTCATAAATTGCATAATCTATTAAAAAGGATGGTGAATTGCATAAAAATAAGAAAAGAAAGGAGGATAGTTATGAAATTTTCCAAAAAATTGGCCATCACATTGTTTTTTCTTGCGCTGTTTTATTGCCTGGCAACGCCGGCCTATGCGGCGATTACCACCGCTACACCGTTTGAAACAGCGAGCAAGATGTACCAGCTTGGAATCATCCAGGGAAGAGGAATCCTTGAATCCGGAGATATCGATTTTGATCTGGGATCCAACCTTACTCGTGCGGAATTGGTCACCGCCATCGTCAGGTCGTTCGGAGCCGAGCAAGCCGCACAATTGGTCAAAGGAGCCCCGTCGTTCGCCGATGTGGACGCCTCCGACTGGTTCAGCGGCTATGTGGCCGTGGCCAAAAATCTGGCCGAACAGGCGGGTACCACCATTGGCCGTGATGCCAACACATTCGATCCGAACGCATATGTTACCAAGGCTGAAGCACTCGTCTTCGTGATGAAGTATCTGGGGATCAAGGTGGAGTCGTCAGGGGCGAACTGGTATGAGGCATGGATCCAGAAAGCGATTGAGCTTGGCATGATTACCGAAGAGGACGCAGCTGTGGCGTTGAGCAATCCTGGCGCTCCAGCGACCCGTGGAGAGGCATTCGTTATATTGGATTTCGGCTATTCAGCCAGGTTGTTGGAAGGTGGCAACTCGTTGTACTCCGCATTCGTTGACTCCGTCCTTCCGGTTGTGGAACTGGACCGCTATCCCGAGACCACGACCGCTTCAGAGATCACTTTGACAGGCAAGGCAAGCGATAATAAAGGAGTGGCGTCGGTATCGATCTCAGACGGCACGTCGCAGTCTGCCATTGACATTATTGACGGGACGTGGCAGGTAACGGTTCCGCTGAAACCAGGGCTGAACTCCTTCACGATTGAGGCGGTCGATCTCGCAGGCAACAGGGCAAGCCAACAGATCAACATCAAGCGGAACGCGGCTGAGCGGTTGCAGATCAAGAACAAGCCGTTGTTGCTTGGCGTCGGTCAGCCGTATCGATTTGAGGCAGTGCTGCTGGATGCCGATGGCAACGTCTTCGAGTCTGATATTCCGGTCAAATGGTCTGCTACAGGCGGTTTTATCGACCCGAGCGGACGGTACACAACCTTGGAGAAAGGCACCTTTACGATTACCGCCACCTGGGGAGATCTTGTGGATACGGCGCAGGTAAATGTGGTCGAGATCTCCGCTTACGTCAATCCGCCTTCCTCTCCGCCTTCGACTCCGGAGCTCCGGCTCCATCCTGTGCCTGACCTGGTATGGCACGAGGGAGAGAACGTCGGTCTGACGTTCACTGCGGATATTCCGATCGATGCGGCCAGCTCCGCCCAGTTTAGGGTAACTGGCCACCCGGAGTGGCTTGAGCTGCACGAGTTAAATGGCGAGCTCACCGGTATCGTGCCGTATGATGCAGCAGGCGAATACCATCTGACCGTCGCCCTGATCGCGGAAGGTTACATGCCCAGCACCATCAGCTTCAAGATCACGGTGCTGAATACGGATACGACGCCTTACTGGGACAGCGACATGCCGGAGGAATTCACGTTGTCCATGGGGGATGATTTCTTCGTCATCATCCTGCTGGATGTATACGCCCATGATGATGACGGAGATGAACTGGAATTCATCCCTGTCGAACTGCATCCGAATCTGGTACTGACCGGCAGCGAACTGTGCATAACTGAGCCAGGCACCTATGAGGTCACGATCAAGGTGAGAGACCTCACGCCGTCCGAAGATTCGAGTCGGGATGAGGCGACGATCACCTTCAGGGTGATCGTTACGGACTAACAGGAAGGCCATGTGACAGGGCTTGTCAGTCAGAAGGCTGGCAGGCCCTGTTTGGCATCCTGATGGCTGTCACGGTGATGCATCAACGTCATGAATGGCTGTTCGTTTGTTGATTATTTTGCGGGGGATATGGTAAATGATTCCAATAAAAATCATATCCGCGTTTGGATGCTCTCTTTGGGGATCGTCTGGGCAGAGCATCTTATGAGCAATTAGGGAACGTTGTGGGAGCATCCAGGCCGATGATCCCGGATCAAGGAACAAGCCATCGCTGCATCCGCCGGCTTCCGCTTATTCGTCGAGGCATTGGTACTGGTGTCGAGGACAACATCATCCGGACGAATTTCCGGTCAGTTGGTCTGCTTGCGGGCTGCTGTCACCAACGATTGGGCTGTTGCATATGTTGCCTAGTATGAGATTGATGCAAGAGCGGAGTTAGGAGGAAGCAGCATGCAGATCCATGTGGTTCAGCCGGGCCAGTCCCTGTACGGCATCTCGCAGGCTTATGGTGTTAGCGTCGAGTCGATCGCCGCCGCCAACCAGATCGATCCGGCGCTGTCGTTGGTCGTCGGGCAGGCGCTGGTCATCCCGATCACCGGCAGGTATTATTGGGTGCGGCCCGGCGACAGCTTGTATACGATAGCTCGGCGATATGGCGTGGATGCGGACACCCTCGCCAGCGTCAACGCGCTGAATCCCGGCCAACCGCTGCAGGTTGGCCTCAGGCTGTATATCCCGCCGCAGGCGAAGCGCAGCATTGAGACCAATGCGTATGTCGAGCCGCGCGAGCAGGTCTCCGAGGTACTGCTGAACGATACGAGACAGGCGGCGCCGCTTCTGACGTATCTGGCGCCGTTCAGCTTCCGGATCCAGCGGGATGGGACGCTGGCGCCGCCGAATCTGGACCAGTTCCCGGAGATTGCCGCTCAGAACCATGTCACGCTCATGATGGTCGTCACCAATCTGGAGAATGACCAGTTCAGCGCCGAGCTGGCGGGGGAGATCCTGAACAACGAGCAGTTGCAGGCGACGCTGCTGGACAACATCATCCAAACGGCTAGGGAACTCGGCTTCCGTGACATCCACTTCGACATGGAGTTCATCCGCCCCGCTGATCGTGAGGCCTACAATCAATTCCTGAGAAGAGCGGCGGAGCGCATCCATCAGGAAGGATATCTGATGTCTACGGCGCTTGCGCCCAAGGTAAGCGCGACGCAGACGGGGGAGTGGTATACGGCGCATGATTACCGGACACATGGCGAGGTGGCGGACTTCGTCGTCATCATGACCTATGAGTGGGGATACAGCGGAGGTCCGCCGATGCCCGTATCACCGATCAACTCGGTGCGGAGGGTGCTGGAATATGCGCTTACGGAGATGCCGGGCAGCAAGATCATGATGGGGCAGAACCTGTACGGCTATGATTGGACGCTGCCGTATGTGCCAGGGGGGCCATATGCGCGCGCGCTCAGCCCGCAGGCGGCGATACGGCTGGCGAGGGATCAGAATGTCGCCATCCGATATGACTATACGGCACAGGCCCCACACTTCGACTACATCGATGCGGAGGGCAGGGCGCACAAGGTATGGTTCGAGGACGCAAGATCGATCCAGGCAAAATTTAACCTCATTAAAGAACTGGGGCTGCGCGGCATCAGCTACTGGAAGCTGGGTCTGCCATTCCCGCAGAACTGGCTGCTGCTCGGCGACCAGTTCACCGTCACGAAGCGGTAATCCAACAAACGTTCAACGGGTCATGCAACTCCTCGCATGAGGGGAAGCATGACCCGTTGGCTTCAGCGCTCTTCGCGGAACAGGTAACGGATCTCATCATTCTCCACCGTAATCGTCATCTCATAATCATCGAGGAACCATTTGTCCCCGTCGGTGAAGAAGAACGTGATGCCTTCCATCTCAACCTTCACCGGAGCGTCGGCAGGCGGCGTGTCGCGCATGATGCCCAGAGAGAAATTGTGGTGATTGGTCGCAGTCGAGCCATACAGCTGCGTGTAGAAACGGATTGCATCACCAGCTTTTAGTCCCATCTCGGCAATAAACCATCTCGCTGCTTCCGGTGTCACTTCTAGTTTCATGGATTGTCTACCTCCGTACTTGGTATTCAGTATGGCTTCCATCTGGCCAGTCCGCTGCTCGCGAACCAATCTCCAGTCCGAATCGCGATCTCTTATGGCTGTATATGCTTGCGCGCCGCCGCGCAGAATCGTTCGAGCGCTTCCTGCAGGATCGCGCGCGGGCAAGCGAGGTTGATGCGCAGGAAGCCTGCGCCTTCCGAGCCGAAGGTGGAGCCTTCGTTGAAGGCGACCCTGGCTTCTTCGTACATCAAGCGCTTCAACGCCTCCACCGACAATCCGAGCGCCGTGCAGTCGATCCACATCAGGTAGGTACCCTGCGGCCGGATGACGCGGATCGCAGGCAGATGCTCGCGGAAGTATCGTTCGGCATAATCGACATTGCCCTGGATATAGTCGAGCAGCTCGTCCAGCCAGGCATCGCCATGTTCGTAGGCCGCACAGACGGCATCCGGGGTGAAGAAGCCGGTCATATGCAGGCTCAGCGTCTTGATCCGCGCATCGAACAGCTGCTTGATGCGTTTGTTCGAGGTTACGATGAACGAGATCTGCAGGCCAGGCATGTTAAACGTCTTGGTCGGAGCCAGACAGGTCAGCGTGATCTCCGCAATCTCCGGCGACAGGGAGGCAAACGGCGTGTAGCGGTGGCCGGGCAGCACCAGGTCGCAGTGAATCTCGTCCGAGACGACCTTCACGCCATATTGGAGGCAGAGCTCGCCCAGCCTGAGCAGCTCCTCGCGGGTCCAGACCCGGCCTCCGGGATTGTGAGGATTGCAGAGCAGAAGGAGCCGGGCTCCATCCTTCATGACGGATTCGAGTTGCTCGTAATCCATCTCGTATCGGCCATTTCTCAGGATGAGCGGATTCCTCGCGATCTCCCGGCCGTTGTTGCGGATGACGTCGTAGAACGGATAGTAGACCGGAGATTGCAGGATCACCTTGCTGCCCGGCTCGCTCAGGAGATCCACCGCCAGAGAGAGGGAGGTGACGGCGCTTGGCGAGTCGGACAGCCATTCGGCCTTGAGCTGCCAGTTATGGCGTCTGGCGAACCAGCCGATGATCGCCTTCGTGCAGGCTTCGGGCTTGAAGGTGTAGCCGTAGATGCCCTGGGCCGCGCGGCGCTGCACCGCCTCCTTGACCGCCGGAGGGCTCTCGAAGTCCATATCCGCCACCCACAGCGGCAAGATATCCTCGCTGCCGAACAGCTTGCCAACCTGATCCCATTTATAAGAGTGTGTCTGTTTGCGATTATGGATGCGATTAAAGTCCATGGTCACGTCTCCTATCTGTTTCATATCTTTCTCCATTATACCGGACCAGCCTCCATAAACCAACGACACGGGTGACGAATTCATGCCCGCGAAGGAACGAACGCGACAGGGTATTGGCAACGATCTGCAAAACAGGGTAGAATGAAGGGAAGGTGTTCAGGCGTTCTGAAAGCCCATATCCCGAATGGATCGGGGGAGCCTCATGCAGTGGATCGCGATGATGACCATGCTGATCGACCACATCGGAGCGGTGTGGTTTCCGGATCAGGCAGCCTTTCGGATCATCGGAAGAATCGCCTTTCCCATCTATGCTTATTATGTTGTCCAGGGAATGAGTCGGACAAGCAATCGCAGGCGCTATGTGATCCGCCTCGGCATCTTGGCGCTGCTGTCGCAGCTGCCGTTCTCCTTGCTGTTCGATACACATGCGATCAATGTGATCGGCACATTCTTCGTCTGCGTGATTGGCCTGTATGGATTCTATGAAGAAAGGTACGCGGTCTGGTTGCGCTGGCTGTGCCTGATCGCCTGTGCGGCGGTATTGATCGGCATTCGATTTGATTACGGGATCTATGCGCTCATCCTCATGCTGATCTACCGTCATGCCGAAGGCGTCTATGTGCTGCTCGGCCATCTGGGGCTGAACATGTTCTATCTCTTTGGCGGATTGACATCGCCGCTGCAGATCTTCAGCTTGCTGCCGAGCGTCGTATTCGCGATCCCCGATGAGAAGCTGAAGCGGCTCGCTGCCCACAGAGGTGCGCCGAAACATCTGTGGCGCGCTTTCTACCCCGGACATCTGCTCGTCTTGCTGCTGATCAGGCTTGCGGTCGGTTCATGATGAGCTGATCCTGTGGTAAACTGATGATGCGACCGAAGAGCTGCTCGTCATTCCAATGTTCGTTGATCTGATAGACAGGAGGAACCGCTATGATGAAAGCAATCGACAAGAGCGAGGTGCAGCGTCTGCTGGACTCGTTTCTGAATCAGGATGTATATATTCATCTCGAGATGACGCTCGGCGCTTACGCCGCACACCACGGCAAGGCCAAGTCAACGGCGTCGACGTTCATCCGCAACGCCCGTGTGCGATACACGCACGGCAGGATCGAAGGAAGCGGTCCATATCGCGTCGGCCTGAAGATGGCGGACGGCTGGATCTATTCGGAAGGCCTGACCCACATGGAGGACAGCGAGACGGAGCGGCTGATCGCGGCCGGGCTGAATGAGGAGGGCAAGCTTCTGGTCGCGCTGCAGATCAGCAAGCAGCCGTTCTGACAGGCCAGTCGCCCGCTGGTCAGAGAAGAGATGGATACGGATAAGGAGGAACTGTATGGAAAACCGCATATTGGTCGTATTGCCGCACCCTGATGACGAAGCCTTCGGCCTGTCCGGAACGCTCGCCAAGCATATCGATCAGGGAGCCAGGGTGACCTATATCTGTCTGACGCTAGGCCAGATGGGCCGCAACCTCGGCAATCCGCCGTTTGCCAATCGCGAGACGCTGCCCGAGGTGCGCAGGCTGGAGCTGGAGCAATCGTGCCGGATCATCGGCATCCAGGATCTGCGGATGTTCGGGCTGCATGACAAGACGATCGAATTCGAGGATCACGACCTGCTGGTGCAGCGTCTGCGCAGCGTGATCGATGAGATCCATCCGTCGGTCATCTATACCTTCTACCCCGGTTTCGCCGTCCATCCGGACCATGATGCAACCGGAGCCGTCGTCATCCGCACGGTGCAGGAGATGCCCGCTGACAGACGGCCGGAGGTGCGTTGCCTCGCCTTCTCGAGAGGCTGCGAGGAAGTGCTGGGCAAGCCCCACATCCTGAATGACGTCGGCGAGTATATGAAGCAGAAGGTCGGATCGATTCGGGCGCATCGCTCGCAATTTCTGTTCAACATGGACAACGAGGCGGAAGTGAAGAGGGTATTCGGAACCGAAAGGTTCTGGATCTATACATTTGTCTGACCAGCATCCGGACTTGTTTACAACATCTTCCTGGCAAATCGTCGGCAAAATAGTCCGATAGTCTCACAACCATCTCCTCCGAGAAAGAGTAACAATCAACAGGGTCAACGGGGAAACGCAGGATCGACGGGATCCAACCCGTCCTGTGCAACGTCGCGAGTGAAGATGGCAGGGGAAGGCAGGCTGGTACACAGACAAAGGGAGAGGTGATGAAGATTCGAAATCGCGTTGTCGTATTGCTATTGACCGCGATCGCGCTGCTCATGCCGCTTCATGCATGGGCGCAGGTCGAGAATGGGTCAACAGGAGCGAAAAGCGAAAGAGAACCCGCAATATACCTGAATGATGAACTGTTGTATCTGGAAGACCCGGTGTTGACTGTCAATGGAAGGATCATGGTGCCGGTGAGGCATCTCGCGCAAGCGCTCGGCGGCATCGTCGCATGGGATCCGGAGGAGAGGGAAGTGCGCATCGATTCGATATTGGGCGACGAGTATGCCTTTGCACCAGACAGTCCGTTCCTGCTGTTTAACGGTGTGGAGTATCGGATGGATGTCGCATCGATCGTGGTGGACGGGCGCATCTATGTGCCGCTGCGCCATCTGGCGGAGTTCCTGAACGCCCGTGTGGAATGGGACGAAGATGCATTGACCGCAAGATTGACCCTTGAACCCTACCATATCGTCCAGGAAGGCGATACCCCCGCCGCCATCGCTGCCCAATATGGCATCGACGAAAGCCTGCTGATGGAGCGGAACCAGCTGACGGATCCAGCCGAGCTTAAGCCCGGGATGCTGCTCATGACGCTCATTCCGGAGATCATGGCGAACAAGATCGAGGTCAAGCCCGAGCCGGAAGTTCATTCGGCTTCACAGGCTGACGCCGCATCCATGTACAGCGAGGAAGAGCTGTTGTGGCTGGCGAGGATCACGATGGTGGAAGCCGGTTATGAGCCGTATGAAGGGCAGCTGGCTGTCGCCAACGTCATCCTGAACCGTGTGAAGGATCCGAGATTTCCCGATACGATCTACGACGTCATCCACGCACCCGGCCAATTCCCTCCAGCCCTGAATGGCAAGCTGAAGGATGTTGAGCCGAGCGAGAGCGTCTGGAAGGCAGTCCGGGCTGCCGCGTCAGGGGAGAACAACGTGCCTGGCGCCGTTTATTTCCACAACCCCAAGGTGGCTTCCGGCGGCTTCTGGAAGAGCCTGACCGAGGTCGCCAGGATCGGCAACCATCGATTCCTCAAATGACTCGAGATAGCTGCCTGACCTGCTTCGTGCGAACGAGCAGGAGGCAGCTTTCTTGTTGCCCGGATGTGCGAAAGGACAAGATCCGCGCAAGGATGCCTATTCGGTGATCAGCTTCAGCTTGCCGGAGGAGAGGATATCGATCTTGACGTCGACCTCCAGCGAGTCCTTATCCAGCCTGAGCTTCCCGCCCTTCAGGTGCTGCTGCCACCATTTGTTGTGCTTCAGGTATACCAGATGCTCCAGCTGATA
The DNA here is from genome assembly GCA_937957685.1 of uncultured Paenibacillaceae bacterium. Classification (GTDB taxonomy): domain Bacteria; phylum Bacillota; class Bacilli; order Paenibacillales; family DA-C8; genus Insulibacter. The sequence goes on along the minus strand of CALGAO010000121.1, from coordinate 14,750 downwards.
AATATCCACATTTTTCTCCAGCGCGCGTTCATAGGTGGAGATGATCTCCTTCCTGATCTGCTCGCTCGCCAGCTTCTCCATCTCCCGTTCGTTGATCGGTTCGATCACTTCGATGACGTTTCCGGTCATCGCAACCTGCATCTGAAATCTGACCCTGACATCTTCCAGCAGCGGCGTGATCTTCGCTTTGGGCTTATTGAGCGATATCTCGGAATATATTTTTCCTTCATGCTTGATCACGAGCGGGGTCCGTTCAATTCCCTTGGCCACAAAGCGCAAGCCCTGGATCTCATCCAGCGAGAAGTACCCGGTGTATCGGTAGGCGTCAAAGGTGAAGATGCCGGTCAGGTAGAGCATCTCCTTCGGCCCCAGGTCCTCCTTCCAATCGGTGTCGTTAAGATCGATGGCGGGCAGGATCGCCGTTCTGCCCGGCTCGCGGATGTCCGTGAGGATCTGCCGCATCATCGTCGGGGGAACAATCGATTTCTGCCTGTAGATCTCCATCGGCTGATGCAGGATCGAAGCCAGCGGAGACAGGTTGAAGAAAGGGGAAACGCTCAGCACCTTCTCGATATCCCCTTTTGAGCCATATACCCAGGGCGTATAGCGCAGCTCCTGGTATCGGCTCGAGAGGTCAAAGATATCCTGCAGCAGCCCATGTTTCATGATGTTCTCGCTCAGCACGACTGCTCCGACATGACCGTAGATCACCCGGCGCTGGACGGAATCGTACAGATCGGTAAATGCCTGGGCAGCGGTCTCGCCCTTGCCCCTGCCGACCAGAACCGGCTGATGCTGCGTCGGTTTGCCCGACTCGGACGTCGTAACCGCTGCAAAATCAATCATCTGCGCGTAGACGATGAATTGGTCATTCTCGTAGTCGAAGCCGACTGCTATGAAATAGTTGATGTCCTGGGGATCGACGATATCCCAGCATCCTGACAGCATCATCGCGATGAAGATGGCGGCAGCTGCAGTCAGGAGCAGCTTCCGGATGCGCGGCATCATGGCCGGTCACCGGGATCCGCCTCACCCGAATCATAAAGGAAATCGATATGCTTGTTGGCTGACGTCGGCCTCTCCTTGAACAGGGCGGCGAACAGATACTTCGGCCTGAGCGGGCTCAGCGGCGACAGATAAGGCACGCCGAAGGATTCGAGCCGACTCAGATAGATGATGATGTAGACGATGGACAGGATGCAACCGTACATGCCCAGGAAGGCTGCCGCCGCATTGATGATGTTGCGCACGACCGTCACCGAGGCGCTCAGCGTCTGGTTCACCAGCGTGAAGGTCGCCACCGCAGTCAGCGCCGCGACGATCAGCATCGTGGTGGAAGCCAGGCCAGCCCGGATCACCGCATCTCCGACGATGATGCCGCCCACCACAGCGATCGTCTGGCCGACCGGCTTAGGCAGTCGGATGGCCGCTTCACGGAAGATCTCGAACAGGGCCAGCATGAGGAAGGCCTCCACCGGTCCCGGCATCGGCAGCCCAAGCCGGGTATTGACGACCGTGGCCAGGAGCGGGAAGGGCAGCTGCTCGACGTTGTAGGAGGTCAGCGCGATCCAGAAGCCCGGCAGGAACAGGGCGATCCACAGACCGAAGAGGCGTATGCACATCTGGAAGAGGACGATATGCGTCGGGAAGTAGAAGTCTTCCGGTGTCTTGATCAGCAAGGTGAGATTCACCGGCGCGATATACGCGATCGGCGAGCCGTCCACGAGGATGGCCAGCCTGCCGCGAATCAGGCATTCGACGACAAAATCAGGTCGTCCCGTATAGGTGGTCAGCGGGAACAGAGAGAGGGAGGAGTCGAACATCATCTCCTCCAGCTGGGCGCTGCTGAGCAAGGTGTCCACCTGGATGTTGGTCAGTCGCTTGCGCGCCTCCTGCAAGATCTCGGGACGGATATAGCCGTGGATGTAGAGGAGGGCGACGCGGGTTTCGCTCTTGCGCCCGATCACGTACTGCTCATAGCGCAAGGCATTGGTGCGCAGACGCTTGCGGACGAGCGCCGCATTGATCTCCAGATTCTCCACGAATCCATCCCTAGGTCCCTTGATGGACAGCTCTGTATTGGACTCTTCGGGCTGACGGTCCGGGACCTTCGCCGCGTCATAGACATAAAGCTGCTGCAGCCTGGTGAAGTAGAGAACCAGCTTGCCGGCGAACACCCTCTTGACGATCTGATCCACCTCATGGATCGCTTGCAGATCCAGATCGATGACCGATTGCAGCCCGGTCACATAGCTCTTCGGCAGATGGCGGATCCTGGGGACGACGAACTGATTGATCTGCGTCACGTCCGACATCCCGTCGCAAAAGATCAGGATCACCGCATCAGCCGCATCGCCGCCCTGAATCTGATGCCGGAAGATGCGCACGTCCGCGCAGCCCTCGAACAGGTCGAAGAACCATTGCTCGGACAGCTGGCCATCTTCGGGCAGCTGGTCCGGACAGATCACCGGCACCTGATGATCGGATCGGGTAGCCATCAGTCTGGACAGGAATCTGGAAGTCCGCTTCATCGTATCCTCCCCTTGCCGCCTGCCGCAGTCCGTTTCCTGGCCAGCTGCAGCAGGATGAAGATGATCAGGGTGAAGAGCAAGGCAAAGCCCATGGAAAACGGGAAGTAGATCCGCTTCATAAATTGCAGATAGATCATGTCGCTGATCGGCAGGATCGCGATGATCAGGAGCAGGACAGACACTCCGATCATGATCCGGTCGCGGGCGCCCGGCGCGCGCAGCGGCAGCAGATCGGCGATGAGATAGATCGAGAGGGCGACGCGGATCACCGCTCCGGATACCCACTGATAGATCGACAGGAAATCGACATGCTGGATGTACTTGCCGATGCTGACCAGGCGCCATTCCTCATAGGCGGGATACCGCAGGTCCGCCGCTTCGAAGGGGCCGAATTCGGCGATGGCGCCGGTTACGGGCCCCATGATCAGCAGGATGAGGAACAGCCCGATCAGGAGCAGGGTGCCAAGACGCAGGCGGGATTTCAATCTGTGCTGAAACAGCAGGATGATGCTCAGCTCAGCAAGACCGCCGGTGATGAACATGGAGCTGTGGATGACGGGCTGCCAGCCGTTCTCGAGGATCGGAAACATGAGCGTGTAGTTCTTCTTGGGCAGATTGGCGCTCATCACGAAATCGCCGAACACGAGGACAAACGGCAGGAGGATCCCCGAGCTGATCGTGATCGTCCTGAAGCCCCAGCGTGCGGCGCAATAACTGACGTACAGCAGGGTCAGGACCAGGACGAAGATCGGCGTGCGATTGAGGTATGACACCTTCGTCCAGGTGGTCGTCTCCTTCAGGGTGATGGCGGCCATCGCAAACAGGTAGAGGATGAAAAAAACGCGAACTGCCCAGGCCATGACCGGGCCATAATGTTGCTGAAGCCAGTTGATGATCGGTGCTTGCTGCATGTTTCGCATGATCAGATAAATGAGGCAGCACCAGAGGAGGTAGGGGAGAGTGACCACGATAATTGTCAACCATGCATCGCGTCTGGCGACTTCCAGCAGCGGCGGGATGACGAGGACATGGTTCATCAAGCCAACGGTCAGTATCATCATGCTGAATGCGGGTATGATGCCGATCCCTGTTGTGTTTTTCTGCATGCAAGGTCCTACTTTCCCCGGATTGATGTCTCCTGGGATATTATTGCCATCGCGCGCAAGATTATGTGCACAAAGTAAAAAACTGCCCATGAAGAGCAGTTTCTTGGGTTCTTGCTATGGTTGGCACTCAAACGTGCAGGAATCTCCAAAGATTATCGATTGGCGAAGAAGTCAATGGCCTTCTGGATGAAGTGTCTGTCTTCCTCAGGCACATCATCTTCCTCATAGATGGCCGACACTGGGCAAGCCAGCTCGCAAGCTCCGCAGGAGATGCAAACGTCCGGATCGATAAAGTACTGATCTTCGCCTTCCTTGATACAGTCAACCGGGCAAACTTCCACACAATCTGCTGCTTTCTCCCCAATGCAAGGAGATGTGATGACAAATGCCATTTCAATTCCCTCCCATTAAAGTTCGATCATCCATGGTACGTTTCAGCGTCTATCGTCCGAACCCTTGATCTGCAGAAGGAAGTTCGGCCATTCGATGCAATCTACCTTTTAAACTTATTTTATTTTAGTTGATATGCTTGTTTTTTTCAATATATGCTCACAACTTTTTTGCAAAAATCTCTTGACAATTCGGGAGATAAGTGATAATCATATGAGAATCACTATTTTGAGACTTATTCTCAATATGGGCTTGGCTGATGATGTCCAGGCTGTACGGGATGTGATGGAGCCTGAGTCGTGAGATTCTCACAGAGGTTTGACAATGGAGGGGATACCCGCCATAATAAATATACATAAGTATATAAAAAGTATATGAATTGGCTGGTGAGAACATGAAACTGCTGGGCATCTCGGGAACGATCGTCGGCAGCAAGACCAAGGTGGCTGTTCAGGCCGTATTGGACAAGGTCAAGGAAGCTTATCCGGAAGTGGAAACGGAGCTGCTGGATATGAAGGATTATCAGGTGCAATTCTGTGATGGACGGGATCCGGCCGCATATACCGGAGACACGAGAACGGTCATTGACAAGGTGGCGAGCGCGGATTTCTATATCATCGGCACGCCGGTGTTCCAGGCGTCGATCACGGGGGTTCTGAAGAATCTGTTCGATCTCGTGCCGATCTCCGCCTTCTATCAGAAGGTGATGGGGTTCGTGGCGACGGGAGGCACGTATCAGCATTATCTGATGGTCGAGAATCAGCTCAAGCCGATCGCCGGATTTTTCCGGGCTTACGTGGCGCCGAGCTATGTCTATCTGCATGACGATCATTATGATGAGCAGAAGAGAATCGTCGATCCGGAAGTGCTGGGACGCATCGAGCGGCTGGCTCATGAAGTGGTGCGCATGCAGCGCGGTTTGCACGGATCCTGAGCTTAAGAGCACGAACGACCTCTTGCGGCATGTGGTGCCGAAGAGGTTGTTTTTTGGTCTTTTCAGATTGAAAATTCTGGATCGGCGGCCGGGTTTGTACTATCATAAGGATTAATATTCAGATCTGACGATCAGGAAGGGGTTCATCATGCCATACCTGACAGGTGACAGAATCATGCTTCGTGAATATCGGATGACGGATCTTCCGCATATCCGGGAGTGGGTGAATGATCCGGAGATCACCGACAACCTGTCGGATATCTTCCTGTACCCGCAAACCGTCGAGAACACCGAGCAGTTTGTGAACAGCATGATCCAGGGAAGCCCGAACCACAAGGGGTTTGTGATCGCGGACAAGGTTACGCAGGATTATATCGGGCAGATCGATCTGGTCGACATCGACTGGAAGAATCGCACCGCCTCGCTGGGCATCGTCATCGGCAAGAAGCCATATCTCGGCCAGGGATACGGCAGTGAAGCCATCCGGTTGCTGCAGGAACTGGCTTTCCATTCGCTCAACCTGCATCGCCTGGAGCTGATGGTCTATGAATTCAATGAGCGAGCCTTACGCTGTTATCGAAAGTGCGGATTCCGCGAAGAAGGCAGGCTTCGCCAGAAGCTGTATCGCAAGGGCAGGTACTGGGATGTGATCTGGATGGGCATCTTGCGGGAGGAATATGAGCAGATGAGGGCAGAAAATGGACAGTCATGAACGGCTTGCGATCCTCTCATCGCCGCGATGATGCGATACATGTGAACGGCATCAAGGTGAGCGATGACCCGACCAAGGATGGCATGACAGGATCATCGCGCCTTCCGGGAACGGTCCATGAAGGGGGCACGTGAACGAGTCAGCCAGGACCGTCCTCCCCACAGACATATGTTCAATAGAACAGCGCCTGCCATCAGGAAGTTCCATCGATCCATGACCTTGCTGTACAGATCGGGTGACAGATAGGCCCCGTGGCTGTACAGGAGTTGATCCATATAGGTTGAGATCTGGCGAATGCCTTCTTGGATACTCCAACCCTGTTGCTGAATGGCGACCCGCAATGCCCGATTGGCTTGTACCAGCTCGCCGATGACCGCTTCCAGATCTTCCATTCGAACGAAGTAATAATGGTCGTCATGCGGGAACTGCTCACTGTCCGACAACTGAAAGGGACGGACATACCGCCAGCCTTGCTCATAGGTCGGGTAACTCGTATATCCGTATCCGGGCTCGTAGAGAGGCGAACCGCTCCCGCTCCTGTCGGCAGGGAGGACGATGATGTTCGTTCCTTTAGGGATCTCCAATGCAGGGTGATCCCCCGCAGCGGGAATCTTCGAATAATACCGCAACGTCACGGGTGTCTTGATGTCACGCGTCAGCTCGTGCAGGAGGGGCGCCATGATCCTCGGCATATAGGAAGAGTAGAGGGACAGGTCCATCTCACTCATCGGGATCCCTTGCAGATATGAGCTTGGCGGCTGTGCAGTCGCAAACGCCTGCTGCAAACGGATGTTATGAATCAGGGCCGAACTTGCTCGATACATGCATATACAGATGAGCATGAGACTGATCGTTGTCGGTAGCCATTTCATGTAAGATTTGAAGCGATGGTTCATCACGGGATTCACCTTTTCGTATCCGTAACTTTCCACTTCGTGTCCTGCATACCTGTTCACATTGATCATACCGAATATGGAAGCATTTGAGAATCTTGACCTGGTCTGAGGACGGATAAAAAGTTTCCTGGAAGGCACCATGCAGGATTTGACACCAGATCGGGCGAGTACCGTATACAGATCATGAATCGATCCAGAACCATAGAGATGGTGCACGGAAGGTTTCTGATCAAGATGGAAAGGAGAAGTTGAAACATTGGAGCCAATACTGGAACTGCTGCCTGGATCCCTGTATGTCAAGCTTATCATGATGCAGAAACGGCTGAGAGTCCGTCTGCTGTCGAGAATTACCGCCAGGAAGGAGAGAGGATAAGCCATTGGGCAAGAAGCTGGGGATTATCTTCGATATGGACAATACCTTATTGCAGTCGAATATCGATTACGCCGCGATGAAGCGGGAGACCTACGATTACCTGACGGATCTGGGCATCCTGCCGCCGGGGATCGACCTAAAGGTGCACACCACATCGACCATCATCGTAGCTGCGCTGCAGACGGGGCGGATGAACGAGGAGCAGATCGACAGGATGTGGGATATCGCGAAGCGTCATGAGCTGAGCGGGATGCGGAACGCGGAGCTGGAACCCGGCTTGCATGAGCTGCTCGGACAGCTTCATGGCCGTTATATCCTGTCGATCGTGACGAATAATGCTTATGCGGCCGCCAGAACCGCTCTGACCCGACATCACATCTTCGATCTCTTCGATTGCGTGGTGGGGAGAGAGCAGGCGGGGATCTTGAAGCCTTCCCCTGCTGGCTTCCTTCGTGTCCTGGAGCAATATCCGGAGTCCGATCCGGCTGCCTGGATCTCCATCGGCGATTCATGGATCGATGGCAAGGCGTCACAGGAGGCCGGGATTCCATTTGTCCTGTACCGGGGGAAGCTGGAACAGCTGCATCAGCATGAGGTCCATCCGGTCGCGCAGATTGGCGATATCCGAGAATTGGTGAAATATCTCTCATAACTGGAAACCTGCTGGCCGTGATCTTCGTCATAATGTATATATGGGGAGAGTGAAGACGATGTTTGAAGAGAACAGGGGATTCATGTACGGAGCTCCAACCTGGTTCCAGCTGCTGTTCACCATCCTGCTGGTGCTGGCGATCGTGGTCTTCGCCAGTGCGATCCTCAGAGGTCTCGGCACCTGGGTCAGGAACAACCAGTCGGAAGTGCTGACCAGGCCGTGCAGGGTAGTTGCCAGACGTCAGCATGTATGGGGTGGTTCGGGCGATGCCAGTGCGAACACAAGCTACTATATTACATTCGAGTTTGAGGATGGCTCGCGGATCGAGCTCCCGGTGAAAGAGAACAGATTCGGCCTGATCGCGGAAGGCGATATCGGCATGCTGACCTATCAGGGAACCCGCTTCCTGGAGTTCGAGCGGAGCTTACCGGCAGAAACATCACACTCCACCGGAGGAAGCGGCATATGGAAGTGAGAGGGTTCAGTCACGTCACGATTCGCGTGCGGGATCTGGGGACCTCGCTGAGGTTTTATGTGGATCTTCTTGGCATGAGGCTGAGGCATCGAGGGAACCGTGACGTGTATCTGGAATGGGGCAAGGCCTGGATCTGTCTGCTGGAGCGTCCCGAGCTTGAAGCTGCGGAAAAGAGAAGCTTCGGCGTGGACCATGTCGCGTTTTACATGGAAGAGATGGATTTTCATCAAGCGGTGAACCGGTTGCGGGAGCATGGGGTGAGGATCGTCAGAGGTCCGGTTGTCAGAGGAGGCGGTTGGACGGTGAATTTCCTCGATCCGGACGGAACCGAGCTGGAGCTGCATACGGGAACGTTGGAGAAACGTCTGGAGCAGTGGCCATAATGGCGGACACAGTTCCGCAAGAGGCGTTCCTTACCTTGAATCTGATGTGGAAGGAGGAATCAGCATGAACGAGCCGATCGAAAGCGGTGTCTTTCCTGAGACGGATAAACATTTCATCACGCTGTGGATGATAGCCGGACGATATGAAGGCGAGACCGTCGTGAATGCATCGTATGAGATGCCGGAGGTTGGCTGGTTCAGGTGGTCGGAGCTGCCCGAGCCGCTGTTTCCGCCATTCCGCAAGATTGTGGAGGACAACTTCTATAAGTCCGTCAAGAGGGCGGGCACTCCTTCGTGAACGTCTGTTGGCGAACATGTCCAAGCGGGTCAGAAAGAAGTTAATCACATTAATATTGGGCGAGGGACCTTTGGTGTAAGCTTGATCATTTCCGATTCAGACAGGAGAATGTGCAATGAGTGCTTATCGTAAACCGGTTATCGACATCAGTGAGATCCAGGAGATCATCAAGCACCATATCGGATCAGAAGCGGCTTCCATCCGTCAGATGGAAGGCGGCAATATGAGCAGCGTGTTCTCCTGCGACGTGAATGGCCAAGGGTATGTGATCAAATTCAGCGATCTGGAAGGCGCTTTTGACACGGAGCATTATGTGGCGAACTTGCTGGCCTCGCAGGACGGAATCCCTTTCCCGGCGTGTCTGGCCATGGGGCACAGAGGTCAGCTGACTTACGTGATCCTGGAGCGGCTGGAAGGGCGCAATCTGTCGGAGCTTGCGGCGGAAGACCAGCTGCGCCACGTGCCGCATCTGGTCCGGATCCTGTTCCGTCTGGCGGATGCAGACGTCAGCGCAACCAGCGGGTACGGATGGATCAGGCGGGACGGGCAAGGATCGTTCGCCAGCTGGAAGGAATTTGTCACGGCAGCCTTTGCGGAAGATCAGACGGGAACCTTCTGGGAGAACTGGCATGAGCTCTACCGCACGACTTGTCTGGAGCGGGATGTTTTCACGGAAATTTATGATCGGCTGATGCATTATGTCCCATATGGTGAGCCGCACAGACACTTCGTCCATGGAGATTACCATCCGTGGAACATCTTGTCCGACGGCGCGCGAGTGACCGGCATCATCGACGGGCTGTACATGTACGGGGATCCGCTCATCGATCTGGCTGTCCTGGACCGCCATATGCCCTGGGCGGGGATCGTCGCGGCGTATCAGGCACAGCTGGAGCAAGCGGGGAGGAGCATGCCGCATTTCACGGAGCGCTTGAGAGCCGCTTACTACTTCAAGGGGTTGGACGGGCTGAGATTCTATGCGAAGATGGGCTGGACGCATGCTTACATGGGCACCCGGCAGTTTCTGCTGCAACTGGAATGATCATTCCCGGAGATCTTGCAGTCTATCCACTTTCAAGCAGATTGACCTGTTCCTCGTTATGTTCAGTTTCTCATGTGTGGAAGGGAGTGCGAACCTTGCCAAGGCCGTATATCCTGCGCGGCTTGTTGCTCACCATCATGCTGTCGATCCTGGTGCCGGCAAGCTTCAACCAACCCGCACAGCTGCGGGACCAACTGACGAAGCAAGAGGCGATCATCGCCGAGCTTCAGCGACAGATCGCGCTCACCCGGGATCAGATCGCACACAGGGAGCAGGAGTTGGCGGATCTGCAGAGATTCATCGCGGAGCAGGAGGAATCGATCCGGATGTCGCTCCTGAGCGCAGGCGGGCAGAAGGGCGTGGAATTGATGATGACCGAGCATCCATGGCTGGGAAAGTTCAGGGATGGCACGATGTGGGATCGGATCGTGATTGAGGATTCCGTGGTGATCGAAGACCCGCTGATTATCCGGGGCATCAATCAGCTCATCTGCTTGCAGACCACCGATACGGGAAGGTATCCGAACGGTTACCGCATGCACCATACGTTTGATTTCTATGAAGGAGATATGAAGCATACCCTTGTCCTGATCGATCAACATGCCATTGAGGTGGACCAGCATCAGCTATTTCTCTGGCCGGATTGCAATCTGTATCGCGTGATAGAAGCGTTCCTGCCTGCCGAGCCTTTTGTCAGGCATGACGGGCTTATCGCGAAGATGGCCGCCAGTGGCGCGGTCCGGAGAGGCGATCTGTACGTCCTGTTTTCAAAGACATGGGTGCACAGAAGGGTCCGGTCATTCGTCGACAGAGAATGGCTGGAGCAGAAGCCGGAGCAGCCAGGTGATCGGCTCGAGAGATTCACGTTTTATTATCACGGTGAAGAGCTGTATATGGACATCTATCCCCAATATGTGCATCTATCCGGTCAAGGCGAGGAACTGTGGTATTACGATGAAGAGGCTGGACAGATCGCGGCAGGTGAACCTGGTTGAACAGGGGGAGGTTACGGATGCGACGCGTGATATCGAGCGTCTGGATGTTGTGCCTGATCCTGACAGGCTGTGAGCTTGCCGGAGCGCAGCTTCAGGAAGAAGTGCGGCAGCAGGCGGTAACCATCACCGAACTGCAGCAAGAGCTCGTGGACAAGAGGGAAGATCTGGAGCAGATGATGGATAAGCTCGAGGAGCTGAAGAAGCTCCAGGACGAGCATGAACAGACGATGCAACGCATCGATGCAGAGGGGCGATCATTCATGAGCCTGCTGCTGAGCGAATACCCCTGGTTGGAGAAGTTCAGGGAGAGAACGATCTGGGACAGGATCGTCATCTCCCGATATGAAGGGGACCCGGAAGCTGCGGTGATCGAAGATCCCCTGATCATTGGACATATGGCCAATCCGTACTATTGTGTGCAGCATGTGACCACCGAAGGTTATCCGAACGGTTATCCGATGAATTACGTGTTTGACTTTTATGACGGCGCGGAGCAAAATACACTGGTTCTGGTGGATCAATATGCCCTGCTCGTGGAGCAGCACCAGCTTCTCCTGTGGCCGGATTGCGATCTTTATCAAGCGGTTGAGGCATTCATGCCAGCCTTGCCTTTCGCCAAGGATGACGGATTGGTCGCGAAGTTGGGAGCCAGCGGGGCAGTCAGGAGAGGGGATGCCTATGTTCAATTCGCCGATCATCGGGTGCACCTGCGCGTCTGGCCTTTGGTGAGCGAGGAAGTTGAGCTGCTGGCTGGCAAGCCCGAACAGATCGGCGACCGGATCGAGAGATTGACCTTCTATTATCATGGAGAAGAGCTGTACATGGATGTCTATCGGCAGCATGTGCATCTGATCGGATCAGGGGAGGAATGGTGGTATTACCATGAATGGGCGGAAGAAGCGTTTCTGCTCGAACCCGGATGATCGACAGGAGGGAATCAGATGAGGATCATCTATGCCGCTGACCTGCATGAACACCGCGAGTCCTATCAGGAGCTGTTCGAGCTGGTGGCGCGCGAGGAGCCTGATCTCCTGCTGCTGGGGGGAGATTACTTCCGCCCTTCGCGGAGCGTGGCGTCCCAGCTGGCGTTCATCGAGGAGTTCCTGGCGCCTCGCCTGGCGCAACTGGCGGTTCCGGTCCGCTTCATCCCGGGAAACACGGATTACCCCGGGGCGATCGAGCGGTTGAGCCGCCTGCCGGATCATATCAGGCTGCTCGACCTGAGGCCCGTCAGCATCAGCCAGGAGCTGGTTCTGCGAGGCTACGGCATGGTCAATGTCAGTCCGTTCAGGATCAAACACCATGAGCGACGGGATCTCGCCAGCGATACCCATCAAGGCGCGGATCCCTGTCTGTGGTCAGGCTCCGGAACGGAGATTCGGGAGGTGGCGCCCGACATCCTGAATCAGCTGCCCAGCATCGAGGAGGATCTGCGATCCATCGGCAGCGGGCAAGGCGAGACGGCCGGGCAGAGCGAGATATGGGTCATGCATGCGCCGCCATATGGCACGAAGCTGGACATGATCAGCAAGACGCAACATGTGGGAAGCCGGGCGATCCGGAATGCGATCGCGAAGCATCAGCCGCTGCTGACGCTTCATGGCCATATCCATGAGGCGCCCTACCAGTCCGGCAGCTGGTCGGACAGGATCAACGGGACCATCTGCGTGAATCCCGGCAGCGGAGCAGGCTTGCACGCGGTGTCAATTCATCTGGAGAACCGCCGGATCCTCGAACTGAAGCATACCATCTTCCGATGATCGACATATAAGATAAAAAATTTTCTGAAAACTGTTAATCATTTCACGGATATTTCGTCTCTAATGGTTGAACGGACAGAGTCGAACCAGGCCTGGGAGCTGTCTGCGTTCAATTGCTTAAAAAGGAGAGGAGATATCTATGAAAAAATCGAGACTTATCCTGTGCATCATCATGTCCTTGTGCCTGTTGATTCCTGGAACGGCATTGGCATCCATCGACTCTCAGCCGTCAGCTTCGCTGCCGCTTCCGGATGTGCAACCCTTTACCGTGTTCGACCCGAATTTTATCTATCTTGATTATGGCGAAGGAAGCATCTCTTACCTCGGCAATGGCAAAGTCCAGATCTCCGGGGAGACGATCGCCACCCAATATGTGGACGCCGTCGGTCTGCAGCTGACTCTGCAGCGCTGGACCGGCACATCCTGGGTCGATGTGAGCACGACGCCGTGGACCATCTTCTACAATGATTACCTGTCCGTCATCGGCGGCATCAGCTACAATGTGACTACGGGTTACTACTACCGGGTGAAATCCAATCACTGGGTATCGCATAACAGCATCGTGGAGCAGGGCACCCGTTACTCCGGTTACGTGCTTGCCAGCTGAAACAGAGCAAGAGCAGTGGACCTTTCATCGGTTCACTGCTCTTCTGTCACATGGATCTGGCGAAGGCGATCAGATCTTCCTCCGGGATGTTGGCGAATAGATGGATGAGCACACGATCCTCCGTGAGCCATTCCAGATGAAGGCTGCCGCTCGTCGGACGGAGCAGGATCCCGGTGTTGCCGTTGATGTTGACATCCTTGTACTCCCCGGAGTCAAGGGGCATCTCGGTTTTCAGTCCGTCGCTTTCCCCTGTGATCAGGCGCTGCTCGATGCTGATCATCTCTCCATTGGGGCCGGAGTATTCAAGGAACACCCGACCGACCTCGGTATCGGTGGTCTGAAACATTCGAACCCTTCTGAATGACCATTGATCGGGCGGAGATGACGGAACCCGGATAAACGGTGCCTGCTCCAGAGCTTCCTCCAGCGACACCTCGGATATCATGAAGCCGTTGTTCGTCCCGGGCTGACCATCATCCGGAGGAGGTGTCAGAGCAGCATCCGGAGCATTCGTCGCCTCGCTGCGCTCATGGAAGATCTCGACGACCGAATCCCTGACGTTCTTGAACAAGCCGGCAAACGAATACACACCTTGCGTGTTCATGTTCAACCCCAGGCTCAGGATCAGCGAACAGGCAAAGATGGCTGCGGCATAGCCAAGCCTGCGAATCCATCGTCTGCGTCGTTTGCGCTTGATGAGCATGACCTGCACTCTTTTCCAGGACTCCGTGCTGTCCGGAATCTCGATGCGATCATACAACTCATCCATCGCTTTTCTCAGCTCGTCATGTTTTCTGCCTTCTTCAATCATGGACATCCCACTTCCTTTGAAACTGTTCCAGTAGCTTCTGCCGGGCACGCTTCAATTTTTGACTTACAGCCGGCTTGGATAGACGGACCTGCTCAGCGACCTCCTGAATGGTCATTCCTTCTATGTAGTACAGCATAAGCACCAGTCGATACTCCGGCTTCATCCTCGCGATCATGTCATGGAGCAGCTCATCCCTGATCTTGTTCTCCACATGATGTTCCACCTCGGCGGTTCCCGTTGCCGTCTCAAGCACGCTCATCATATTATTGACGTTGTCAAGGTACGTCAGATGACGGTCCTTGTGAATTTTTCTCAGATAATCCACTGTCTGGTTGCGCACGACCTGCTTGATCCAGGGCAGGATCTTCGAAACTTCATGCTTATGTACAGCGGAGAGGATCTTGAAGAAAGATTCCTGGATCAGATCCTCCGTTATCAAATGATCTTTCACCAGGAAGTAGATGTCCTTATATACGAACGTATAGTAGGAACGATAGACCAACTGCTGAACCTCCTGATTCAGCTCATCAAATTGAGGGAGGAAAAAATACCATTCTTTCACGTCGGCAATCCTTTCAATATCCGTAATGCGATACTTGATCCATATAAAGCTTCATCTATACATGGCTGATCTGTTTGCCATATCGTTCGGACTTGATAATTCTATTATACATGATAAACCATATAATTTTTACATATGTCAGAAAGAAGTGTGTGTCAAGCAATTGTGGGCAGAATTTTGAGATTGGTGAAATCGATGCTTCAGCTCCAATCTTGGTAGCGCT
>CALGAO010000120.1 GCA_937957685.1 uncultured Paenibacillaceae bacterium | reverse complement strand
TCACGCACCTATTTCAATCCGGAATGAGCCATCGTGTTCATCACTTTGCCCTGCATGAAGATAAAGATCAGCACATTGGGAACGAACATGATCAGCGCCGCCGCTGCTGCGATCCCCTGACCCGCAACCTCGTTGTTGGTGGCCGTGAACGTCGTCATGTAATAGGCAAAGTTCTTCAGACGCTCGTTGTTGATGTACATCACAGACGGCTCCGTGTTGTTCCAGCTCGTCTGGAAGGACAGGATGGCGATCGTGGCGATCGCCGGTATCGTCATCGGAAGGATGATCCGGGTGAAGATCGTCCAGTCGCTCGCGCCGTCCATCTGCGCCGCCTCCAGCAGTTCATCCGGGATCTGGTCGATGAATTGCTTCAGCAGGAACAGCCCAACCGGCATCGCCAGCAGCGGCAGGATATTGATGGCGAACGTGTCGATCAGGCCGAGCTGCACGATGATGAAATATCGCGGAATCGCGACAGAGGCGGCCACGAACATCAGCGCCAGCGTGTTCACCTCGAAGATGGCATGCTTCAGCCGGAATCTCTTCTTCGACAGGGCGTAAGCCGCCATGGAGCTGATCAGCACCGTCGCCAGCACCGTGAGCAGCGTGATGACGAAGCTGTTGAACAGGTAACGGCTCACGGGAATGCCGGAGGTCGTAAAGTTCGACAGCAGCATCCGGAAGTTGTCGAATGTCGGCCTGACGACGAAGAATCGCGGAGGATACGCGAACAGCTCACTCATCGGCTTGAAGGCATGCGAGAAGATAAAGATGATCGGCATGATCATGAACGCCGACAAGGGCGCGAGCAACAGGTAGAACTTCAGCTGGCTGATGTGAAACCGGCTCGGATTCATCTTCGTCCCTTGAAAGGAAGCCATTGGCGCACCTCCTATTCTTTCTCGGAAAACAGCTTCCAGACCAGCTTGCTGCAGATCCAGATCATGATGAGGAGCACGACGGAGATCGCCGACGCATACCCCATCTCATAGCGGATGAAGCCGTAATCCTCGATGTGATTCACGATCAGTTGCCCGGCGTACTGCGGCGTCGGGTTCGTCCCGGACAGCTGCACGCCGATCGCGCCAGCCTGGAAGGTCGAGACGACCGACATGACGGCGCCGAACAGCATCTGCGGCTTCATCGCCGGGATGGTGATGTAGATGATCTCCTGGAAACGATTCCTGATGCCGTCGATGTAGCCCGCTTCATACATCTCCGAGTTGATGTTCAGGACGCCCGCCAGCATCGCCAGGAAGCCGATGCCCATGCTGCTCCAGATCGTCACCACCATCATGATCGTCATCAGGTACTCGGGCGACTGGAGCCATTGGATGGGCTGATGGATCAGCCCGGCTCGCAGCAGCAGGCTGTTGATATAGCCGCTCGGATCGCCGTTGAAGAGCGTGACCCAGACGACCTGCATCGCCACTCCGGCCGTCAGCGACGGCGAATAGATGAGCAGCGCCAGCACGGTGCGCGGACCGCGCTGGATCTGGGCGAGCACCCAGGCGAGCAGGAAGGACAGGATATAGCCGATGGGGCCGACGAGCAGCGAGAACTTGAGCGTGTTCGGCAACACGTATTGCATGAACACGCTGTCCGCCGTCAGCAGGTGGATGTAGTTCTGCAGACCGACGAACCGCGGCATCTGGATCGCATTGAAGTTGGTAAAGGACAGCCCGATCGCCACCGCGACCGGCAGCACGATGAAGATCAGGAAGAGGATCAGATAGGGCGCGAGGAACAGATAGGCCGTCCCTTCCTTCTGCGCCCAGATGCGCAGCCTGCTGCGCCGCTTCAGCCCCGCTTCGGCAGCGAGCTGATGCGGCGCTGCCGCGCCGATGTTCGACCTAGTATCCATCTCGATCCCTCACCCAGCCTTCCACCTCTTCGATCGTCGGCACCTCATATGGCGCGACGATCCTGCCGCCAGCCATATAGCCGAACTCCTCCATCTTCCGCGCCGTCTCCTTGTCGATCTCGATCACCGCTTCCTCCACGGCGGAGCGAATGTTCTCGTCGTCAAATACTACCTTGTTCCATATATTGCTGAGCTCCCGCTCGATCATATAGGCGCTGGGCGTCTTGGGCACTTCCTTCAGCCATCTCCACTGCTCCAGGACAACCTCCTTGTCCTCATCCGGCCAGAAGCCCTGCCGGAAGGCGTCCGTGTTGGCCGTGTTCCACAGGTATTCCTTGCCGTAGAGCGTGTGCAGCTGGCTGGCGAAGCGCGCCTGCGTCTCCGCCGACAGCCACCACTTCAGAAACTCCCACGACTCTTCCGGATATTCCGTATCCTTGAAGATCATCGACACCTGCGCCGAGCCGGGGCTCCAGCGCACCGTCTCACTTCCATCGCTTACTCCCGGAGCCGGCGCGATCTTCCACAGACCGTCAAGCTCCGGTGCGGCCACCTGCAGCTGCACGTAGGTGGTGAAGTTCGAGACGCCGATCGGCAGCATGCCGCTTCGGAAGTGCTCGAAGAAATTCGGCACCTGCATCGGCAGACCGTAGATCTTGAACAGATCGGTCATCAGCCCGATGCCCGCCAGCGATTCGCGGCTGTCGATGACCGTATCGAAGGCGTCTGCGCCGAACAGATCTCCGCCCATCTGATAGATGAACGGCGCCGTCACCATGAACGGCTTCGACCCGGAAGCGCCGGCGATCGGCGCATAGAAATTCATCCCGTATCGCTGCAGCTCCGGCAGGATCTCGATGACCTCCTGCCACGTATCCGGCACGGGGATGCCGAGCGAGCCCAGAACATCCTCCCGATAGAAGAGCACATAGAAATCCTGCGTTTCCGGGATGCCATAGACCTCTCCGTTCACCATCATCGTCAGGAACGAGCCTGGCAGGAAGGGCCTGATCGTCTCCGGGAAGTCCTCGAACTGGCGAAGATCCAGAGCCGCACCACGAATGCCGAGTTCGAACGGCAGCCAGTTGCTGATGCCAAGCGCGATGTCCGGCGCTGTCCCCGAAGCGGCGGCAAGCGTCAGCCGCTGCTCGTTCGGCATCATCGTAAATTCCACCCTGATGCCTGTCTTCGCGGTGAAATCCTCATCGGTCATGCGCTGCAGCAGATCCAGATAGTTGCGCGCCCGGTTGATCCAGACGTTCAGCGTCGGTCCTTCCCCCTCCTGCGCTATCGCTTGCTTCTTCGGAACGAAGGAATGGAAGAAGCGCTTGATCGATTCTCCCGCCGCTTGCAGCCAGGAAGCGCGGTATTCCGGATACTCGCCGCCCGGAGGCGCGATATAGATCTGGTCAAGCGTGAGCGGCTGCTTCTCAAACTCCTGCATCGCCAGCGACAGATATTGCAGCACCGAGCCGGAGCTGCCGCTCAGCTCGGCGAGCCTGCGCGGGATCTCGTTCGGCTCCGCCGCCAATCTGCGCAGGCCCGAGATCGCAAGCTCCATGGATGTCAGGCTGCGCGCGCTGTCCACACCGCCGTTGAGAGCCAGCATGATCCGGTATTGTTCATCCAGCGCATCGGCGATCCCCCGCAGATCGACCTGAATATCCGGCAGATAATCCATGATCTCCCAGTCCCGGTAACGATCGACGTCATTGCCCACGAGCTTGCGGATCTCCAGGTTCAGATCGTTCACCTGAGCCAGCGAAGACTGAAGCAGCTTCATCACCTCATCGTGTATCCCCGCATCCGCCGCCAGACCGATGCGATGCCTGCCTTCGCTGAGGTAGAACAGGAACGGCCCTTGCTCGCCCCGAAGCACCTCCGTCCGCCACTCGTTCGTATATTCGAAGGGATATTGCCGAACTTCCCGGAACGGAATCTCTCCATCGATGTACAGCGTTCGGTAGACGCGGGCATTCGGTTTGTCCGACTGCTTGTATCGGACCGCGATCTCATAGAGTCCCGCCTCGGCGATGTCCACCTCGTAATAGACGGTTTGCCCGCTTCTCGCCCAGGTCTTGCCGCCGAGCGTATTCAGCAGCAGCCGGTTCGTCTCATAGGGCCGAACCTCGAGATCCCGGCTCGTCACCGGGTTGATCGTCGTATCGTTCAGATAATCCGGCTGCTCCGCTTCCCGCACGATCACGGACGCCCGCCGCGGCACCGGTTTGCCCGCATGCTCCGCCGCATAATCGGCGTATGCAGGGAGCGCCGACTGCGCGGCAAGGGTCAGGCTCCCGCCCAGGAGCTCGCCGCTCGTCACCGTCACCCGGATCGTCAGCAGCCCCTGCTCGAGCTTCAGCGGCAACGGGTCGATGCTGACGCTGCGCGGATCGGTCAGGGCCCATGTCTGCCATTCCTCCGCGCGCTCCCTCGCCGGCATCACCTCGTTGCCGTACCGATCCGTCGGGAACGCCCCGGGGACGCTGCGCCAGAGCGGCGCAAGCTCCGCCTGATGGACGGCGTCCATGCCGGCTCCCTTCAGTTCCACGCGATACTCGGTCGCCTGCAGGCCGTCCGTCAGGATGAAGTAGTCGAAGAGCAGGGCATACGTTCCCGCCGAGCGCACGTCGATGCTGACCTCGAAGGAGTCGCCCTTGCCGAGGCGGATCGCCCCGTCGGCATAGCCGTAAGCTGCATCGCCGGTCAGGAGCGGTTTGCCTGAAGCGCTCATAAAATCGGACGGAGCGACCCGATAGGACATCGCTCCGTCTGCGGACAGCACTGCAGTCTGTCTGGACTGATCGTATGCCCCGGCGACGAGACGACCCGTTCCGGCCGGGTCCCGGTCCGGACTTCCGGCTCCCGAGCATCCCGCCGCCAGAACGGGCAGGAGCGCGAGAACGGCGATGAGGATGCCGATCGTGTATGCTGCTTTGTGTCCTCGCATGATCCTGCGCCACCCCCGGGTTCTTGTTGTTGTGTGCATAATCCTGTGCAAAGTTGATGATCGATGCTGCTGATGGAGGCCCGAGCCATACATGGCTGGCACTCCATCAGCAGGGTTGTGATTCCGACAGGTTCACCGCCGGTTATGCGACCGTCATTGGGTCAGACCCTTGATCGCTTCCACCGCTTTGACGTATTCCTCGTTCGCCAGCTTGTTGGCCTGCTCCGCATAATCCTCGAAGCGGACGTTGCCCTTCGTCGCGTGGAAGATGAGGTCGCCGATGCTCGCGTTGTCGTTGTCGCCGATCTTCACGCCTGTCGGCGCCTGCCATCTGGAGCGCACGTAGCCCGGCACGAACTTGACGCCTTCGATGATCGCCTGATCGATCGACTCATAGGCTTCCTTGAGTCCCGGGAAGACGCCGCTCGCGAAGTATTGGTCGAGCACGCTCTGATCGGTCGTCAGCGGCAGCGATGTATAGGAGCCGTCGACATTCAGTTCGATGCGCTTCAGGATGCCGTCCTTGCCGAAGGTCATAAACTTGGCGAACTCGTATGCCGCCTCCGGATGCGCGGTGCTTCTCGAGATGCCCATGAAGTCGCCGACGAGCGCGAAGCGGCCGCCAGGAGCGCCGATGAAACGGGAATTGAAGTTCAGGTTGCTGAAGTCGCGCGTTGCCCAGGTGCCTTCCCAGCGAACCGCGATCTTGCCCTGATTCCACACATCGCCGTACCAGCCGGCGTTGTATTGGGCCTTCTGCTCATCGCTCAGGCTGTCGTAGGTATACTTGCCCTGGAAGAATTCGCGCGCCTTGTTGATGCCTTCGATGTAGGCGGCGGAATTCAGGTGGTACTGCTCCCCTTCCGCATCCCAGGCATACCATCCGAGCTTCGGATCAACCGACGACGCATACCATTCCGGAATCTGCACCTCTTCGGCCAGACCGATGATGCCCTCGGAAGGATTGTTCAATGTCTTGATGGCGTTCTGGAATGCATCCCACGTCGGGGCGAAGTCCAGCTCCGGCAGATTGGCCTGCTCGAACAGGTCCTGATTGATGAAGTAACCCATGAAGAACATGCCTGCGGGAATCGCGTAGATGCCATTGCCGTAATGGGTGGCCTGCTCCAGCGCCGGCGGCAGGTTCGCCCATTCCGGATCGTTGGCGGTCAGGCCGGAGATGTCCATCAGCCATTCGTTGGACAGACCGAACGGGATATTGGACAGCATGATCACGTCAGGAAGCTTGCCAGCAGCGGCTGCCGCAAGCAGCGAATCCTCGTAAGCGCCGTAGTCGAACGATTCGTCCAGCTCGATCCTGATGTTCGGATGGCTCTCCTCGAATGCCCGGATCATCTGGCGCTCGATGTTGTTTTCCGCTTCGGTGCCCAGATTCCAGTTCACATAGCGGATGACAACCTGCTCACCGGAGGACGAATCGCCGGAACCGCCCGAGCTGCCGCCCGAGGAGTTGCCTGAACCCGCGGAGTTGGATGTGTTGCCTGATTGATTCTGCACATTGCCTGTGCCGCCTCCGCTGTTGTTGCCACCGCCCGATGTGCAGGCGCTGATCATTGCCACGATCAACAACACGATGAATGCGGTTACAATAGATCTCTTAGCCATGCATATCCCCTCTCTTTTGTTCCATGGTTTATATAGTTGAACCGCTTCCAGCCGGCCGGAATGGAAACGGCCAAACTCACGGCCAGACGTCAACCGGGACAAAGCCCCCGGAGCAACCGGCTATCTCACGCGAGTGGACCTGCGCACGATCAGCTCCGTCGGCAGCATGTACTCGTGCTCAAGCTCCTGTTCATCGAGCAGCTTCATGATCAGATGAGCGGCCAGCGCCCCTGCCTCATACTTCGGCTGGCGAATCGTCGTCAGCGCGGGATTGACGTGTTCGGCGAGGAAGATATCGTCGAAGCCGACGATCGAGATGTCATCCGGCACGCTTATCCCCGCTTCCTCGAACGCCTTCAGCCCGCCCACCGCCATCTCGTCATTGGCGTAGAAGATGCCGTCCGGCAGACTGCGCTGGGCGATCAACAGCTTCGTCGCCATATAGCCGCCCTCGATCGTAAATTTGCCCGAGATGTTCATCTTCGGCGAATATTCCAGACCGTAATCGGTGAGCGCACGCATGTATCCCTGGAAACGCAGCTTGTGATCGTAGGAATTGGAGGCTCCGCTGATGTACGAGATATGCTTGCAGCCGCACCGGATCAGATGCTCGGTCGCCATGTAGCCTCCCTGCTCGTTGTCCACCAGCACGTTGTAGATGTGCTCCCCCTTCAGGAGGCGGTCCAGCACCACGACCGGGAAGCTCCTGCGCGCGGACTCCACGATCGGTTCATCGTGCAGATTATGGGCGGAGACGATCACACCGTCCACGCGCTTCTCGCGCAGGAACTTGATCGCCGTGGATTCCTTGCCGCCGAAGGAGCTGCATGCGATCAGGTCATAGCCGCTCTCCAGCGCCGTTTCCTGCACGCCCCGGATCAGCTCCGAATAATAGGGACCGGAGAGATCGTTCAGGATCAGGGCGATCGTCTTCGTGCTGCTTCGCTTCAGATCAGTGGCCAGACCGTTCTTCTGATAATTCAGCTGTCTGGCTGCCTCCAGCACCCGCGCCCGGGTCGCCTCGCTGATCTTGCTGCTGCCGTTGATGGCGTATGAAGCGGTGGAGACGGACACGCCCGCCGCTTTCGCCACATCCTTGATCGTTGCCATCGATTGGATCTCTCCTCTGTTCTCATCTCTGATAGAAGCTGATCATGGTGCATGCGATATTGCGAATGATCGATTGAAACGTTTCACCTAGAAATAAAATATTCGAAATTATCCTACTCGTCAAGAGCCTTTTTATCGTTCCTCATCATTTCCGAAAAAACTGACAACCCTTGTACCACATAGCATCCTTCGACATTCCCGAAAAATTGGTCTCCTGGTCAAACCAAGGACAAACAGAGGTGAAACGATTCGAATCAACATACCAGGGACCAAAAGCCTCGAAAAAAATGTTGCAAGTCTGGACGTTTTATATATAATGATATCTGTTTGCATAATAGTAAACTCTTAGTAATGTATAAGTAAACAAAGGAAACAAAAAGTTTATTTTTAGTGAACTTGTGAGGAAGGGAGGGTAGACATGCAGATCGGGGCCAAGATCAGATCACTTCGGCTGCATAAGGGACTTACCCAGGAGGAGCTCGGCGAGCGCACCAACCTGAGTAAGGGTTACATATCACAGCTTGAGCGTGATTTGAACTCTCCCTCTATCGAAACGCTGTTCACCCTGCTCGAGGTGCTCGGCACGACGCCGAAGGAGTTCTTCGATGATGAAAGCGAAGCGCCGAAAATTGTCTATACTGAAGATGACCAAACCTCTTACGTCGATGAGGACAAGCGTTACGACATCCGCTGGCTCATCCCCACCTCCAACGAGAAGGAAATGGAGCCGGTGCTCATCACGTTCGGCGCGGAAGGGGAATTCAAAAGCTTTGAACCATCCCTCGCGGAAACGTTCATCTATGTATTGGAAGGCAAGATCCGTCTGACGCTGGGTGACGAGCAATACATCGCAGACCAGGGGAATGCCGTTTATTATGATGCGAAGCTGCACCATCAGGTGGCCAATGCGCACGATGGGACGACGAAAATATTGCTGGTAGCCACTCATTCATACCTATAGGAGGTCGAAGACAAGCGATGAGCAAACAGCCGATCATTCGTTTTGACAATGTGTCCAAGTCCTATGACGACGACACGCTCGTACTGAAGAACATCAATTTCTCTCTCGAACGGGGGAAATTCTACACCTTGCTCGGGCCGTCCGGCTGCGGCAAGACGACGATCCTCCGCCTGATCGCCGGCTTCGAGAAGCCGACGAGCGGCGATATCTACTTCGACGGCAAACGTATGAATGACGTCCCTGCTAATGAACGCCAGGTGAATACGGTATTCCAGAACTATGCGCTGTTCCCGCATCTGAACGTATTCGAGAATGTGGCATTCGGATTGCGCGTGAAGAAGAAAAAGGAAGCGGAGATCCGCGAACGCGTCAGCGAAGCGCTCAAGTTCGTCAACCTGAGCGGTTACGAGAAGCGCCAGATCAGCGAGATGTCGGGCGGACAGCTGCAGCGCGTGGCGATCGCCCGCGCGATCGTCAACGATCCGGAGATCATCCTGCTGGACGAGCCGCTGTCCGCGCTGGATCTGAAGCTCCGCACCGAGATGCAGTACGAGCTGCGCGAGCTGCAGCAGCGCCTCGGCAAGACGTTCGTGTTCGTCACGCACGATCAGGAGGAGGCGCTGGCGATGAGCGACGAGATCTTCGTCATGAGCGAAGGCGCCATCCAGCAATCCGGCACTCCGGTGGACATCTACGACGAGCCGATCAACCGCTTCGTCGCGGACTTCATCGGCGAATCGAACATCGTCGAAGGGATCATGATCGAAGACTACAAGGTGCAATTCAACGG
Source organism: uncultured Paenibacillaceae bacterium (assembly GCA_937957685.1). GTDB lineage: Bacteria > Bacillota > Bacilli > Paenibacillales > DA-C8 > Insulibacter. The sequence goes on along the minus strand of CALGAO010000120.1, from coordinate 3,106 downwards.
CAAGATCTTCGACTGCGTCGATGGCGGCATGAAGCCGAACGAGAAGGTCGACATCGTCATCCGTCCGGAAGACCTGGAGATCACGTCGGTGGACAAGGGCAAGCTCGTGGTGAAGGTACATACGCAGCTGTTCCGCGGCGTACACTACGAACTGTCCACTTATGACAAGGACGGCAATGAATGGCTCGTTCACTCCCTGAAGAAAGCCGAGGTCGGCCAGGAGATCGGGCTCGATTTCGAGCCGGAAGCGATCCATGTCATGCGCCTGAACGAAACGGAAGAGGAATTCGACAAGCGACTTGAGGCATACGGAGATGACGAGCATGGCGACTAGATCGAGAAGCTCCCTTATCGTGTATATCGTCTGGATGGTCGCCTTCGTCATCGCGCCGATCGTCCTCGTCGTCTATTATTCCCTGCTGGATCTGAATGGCAACTTCACGCTGTCCAACTATTCAAATTTCTTCTCGCTCGCGTATCTGAAGATGACGCTCACCAGCTTCTGGTATGCCTTTCTGATCACGGCGTTTACCTTGCTCATCGCTTACCCGACCGCATACCTGCTGACCAGGACGAAGCACAAGCAGCTGTGGCTCATGCTCATCATCATTCCGTCCTGGATCAACCTGCTGCTGAAGACATACGCCTTCATCGGCATCTTCGGACTGTACGGGCCGATCAACGCTTTCCTGGAAGTGTTCGGGTTCGAGCCGACGCAGATCCTGTTTACGGATTTCAGCTTCATCTTCGTGGCGGTATATATCTTCATCCCGTTCATGATCCTGCCGATCTTCAACTCGCTCGACAAGCTGGACAAGACGCTCGTCTATGCCGCCCGTGACCTGGGCGCATCCGGTTGGACCACGTTCCGCCGCGTCGTCTTCCCGCTTACGATCGACGGAGTGAAGTCCGGCATCCAGGTGACTTTCATACCGGCTCTGTCGCTGTTCATGATCACCCGCCTGATCGCCGGCAACAAGGTGATCACGCTCGGCACAGCGATCGAGCAGCAATTCCTCGTGGCCCAGAACTGGGGCATGGGCTCGACGATCGCGGTGTTCCTCATCCTGATCATGGTCATCAGCATGCTGTTCACCGGCAACAAAATGAGAGGGGGCCGCGTCCAATGAGCAAACTGCCCGTAAGCGCGCGCATCTATCTGGCTGTCGTCTTCGTCATCCTGTATGCGCCGATCTTCTACCTGATCATCTATTCGTTCAACAGCGGCGGCACGATGTATACCTTCGAATCGTTCACTTGGGAGCATTACGCGGCGGTCTTCGAGGATACGCGGCTCATCGTCATCCTGATCAACACGGTCCTGGTGGCGCTGCTCTCCGGCCTGATCTCGACGATCATCGGCACGCTGGGGGCGATCGGCATCGTGTCGCTGAAGAACCAGAAGCTGCGGAACACCATCCTCTCGCTGAACAATGTGCTGATCGTCAGCCCGGATGTCGTCATCGGCGCCAGCTTCCTCATCCTGTTCACGATTATCGGCGTAAAGCTCGGATTCGCTTCCGTGCTGATCTCGCACATCGCGTTCAGCGTGCCGATCGTCGTGCTCATGGTGCTGCCGAAGCTGCTCGAGATGAACAGCTCGCTCATCGACGCGGCGCACGACCTGGGCGCGACGAAGCGCGACGTGCTGACGCGGGTGATCCTGCCGTATATCCAGCCCGGGATCTTCGCCGGCTTCTTCCTGGCGCTGACCTACTCGCTGGACGATTTCGCCGTCACCTTCTTCGTGACGGGCAACGGCTTCAGCACGCTGTCCGTGGAGATCTATTCGATGGCTCGCGCCGGCATCAGCCTGACGGTCAACGCGATCTCCGGCATCGTCTTCCTCGTGACCGTGCTCGTCGTCATCGGTTACTACATGATCCTGCGTCGTGCTGACAAGGATTCCAGGACGGAGGTGCGCGCATGAAACCATTGATCCAGGCCGCAACCGCGGTGATCATCGCCTGTGCCCTGCTCTTCTATGCAGCCCATACACTGGAGGCTTCCAGCAACAAAGGCGGCGCCGGCGTGATCACGGTCTACAACTGGGGCGAATACATCGATCCGGATCTGCTCGATCAGTTCACCGAGGAGACCGGCATCAAGGTCATCTACGAGACGTTCGATTCGAACGAAGCCATGCTGGTCAAGATTCAACAGGGCGGTTCCAACTATGACGTTGCCGTACCTTCCGAATATATGATCGAGATCATGAAGGAGCAAGATCTGCTCATACCGCTCGACCATTCGAAGCTGCCCAATCTGGCGAACATCGATCCGCATTATCTGGATCTGCCCTTCGATCCCGGCAACGAGTATTCGGTGCCGTATTTCTGGGGAACGCTCGGCATCGTGTTTAATCCGAATCTGATCGAGGATCATCTCACCTTCGAGAGCTGGGAAGATCTGTGGGATCCGTCGCTGCGCGACAAGGTGTTCCTGTTCGACGGCGCGCGCGAGGTGATCGGCATGGGCCTGAACAGCATCGGCGAATCGCTCAACGCCAAGGATGATGAACTGCTGGAGCGCGCGACGCAGAAGCTGATCGAGCTGGCGCCGAACGTCAAGGGCGTCATCGGCGACGAGATCACGATGCTCATGGTCAACAATGAGGCGGCCGTGGCGCTGACGTTCTCCGGCCAGGCGGCGGATATGATGTGGGAGAACGAGGACTTGGACTACCGGGTGCCGCAGGAAGGCTCTAACCTGTGGTTCGACAGCTTCGTCATCCCGAAGACGGCGGCCAACATCGACGGCGCGCACGCCTTCATCAACTTCATGCTGAGAGCGGACGTGGCCGCGCAGAACGCCGAATACGTCGGCTACTCGACGCCGAATGCGGCGGCGATGGAGCTGCTCGATGAGGAGATCACCGGAGACGAACGCTTCTACCCGCCGGAGGAAGCGCTCGAACGCATGGAGGTCTATGAGAACCTCGGTCTCGAGTGGACGGGCAAGTATTCCGAGTACTTCCTGAGATTCAAGATGGCCCTGTAAAGCCAAATATGAAGGGGCTGTCTGAAAAGTCCCTAAAATGAAAAGTGGACGGAAAGCCAATACGGTTTTCCGTCCATTCTTATTCCATAGTGTCTCCAGGAAGGCA
>CALGAO010000119.1 GCA_937957685.1 uncultured Paenibacillaceae bacterium | reverse complement strand
GCCCAAAGTCGGATTTTTGAATACATCGAGTTCTTCTACAATCGCAAACGCGTTCATTCTGCAATTGGGTATCTTACGCCCGTTCAATACGAACAAATGTACGATCAAGCTGCGTAATTTTCTCGATTCTGGCTGTCCAATCTATTGACAGAGGTCCATTGATCACTGCTTCTTCCCTCCCACCTGACAGAGAGCCTAAAGGCAACGCCATGGTGAAGTTTGAAAGGTGTCAAAGGGGTTATCATTCCAGATCATATTTTGATTGTTTCCAACTCTACTTCTACCATGTATTATAATTAACATAAGAACTGCTGATTATTTCTACTAACTATCTTTAGTAGAAATGAGGGAAGGCAAATGCCTAAACGTCACGGCAAAAAAACAAAGGAGTGATACCAATGACTCCAACTGCAACACCTGAAATTCCTGCAGTTTACAAGCCTAGCAGGAAACAACCTCTGAGGCGCCCTTACACAAAGAACAGATTCTCAGCAATGACGCCTGAACAGATCCGAGCTACGAATGAGATGTCGAAAAGCACAAGAGAGGGTTTTGTGTTTCCGGTAAGAGACAAGTAAGGAGGATTGAGTTTTGTCGTCTACGAATCGCTATATAGATCCTGATTATTGGGTGGAAATTGAAAGAGGTCGAGTGTTTGAGGCTGCAATGTATTATTTGCCGTCTTCAACCTCTCGACCTCTTCGCATTGTGCGACGTGTGGGAAAATCTGAGGTGAAAATCAGCCTAGAAGAGATGCACGACTTCTCTCCGTCTTATGCGAATGGCAGACCAGTTGAAAATCCATTTCTAGAAAAAACAACCTTATTCATTCGTCATAACGTCAAAAAGAGGCTGCCAGCAGGTCAACTATCACTGACCTTTCTGGACAGCCTCCTCAATTATCCTGTCCTAATCACTCCACCGCTCGATGAACCACTGCGCATCCTTGAGCAGGGCCGCGTGTACCTGAGGATCGACGTTATCCTTGTCGGCGCGATTGTTCAGATGCTTGATGAAATTCTGCATATGCTGGATCGCCTGTTTCATCCTGCCCGCATTCAGATGATGCTCGACCTGATTCAGGCTGTTGAGCAGCTGGGTCTGCACCGGTCCGCTCAATTTCAGTATCACCACATGTTTCAACGCATCCAGGTTCGGCGTATAGTCGATCTTCTCCTCCTCCAGCTGTCCCAGCAGCACCTGATCCCGGATGTCCTCGCCGAGATAGAAGCTGATGTGCGGCGGCTGGTTGTAGGTGATGTTCTGCCAGGCGATGCCCATGCGATAGACCGGATCATGCATCAGCGTATACAATCTGTACTCCGTCGGGATCGTCGTGCTGTAGATCCTCAACTCCGAATCATCCGGCGTACGGTAGATGACTTCCTCGCGCCAGTCGCCGAAGATGTCCGCCTGCAGCGTCGGATTCGCCTTCGTACCATTATTGCTGACGACGCCTTCGAAGCTGCGCATCACATTCACTGTGCTGGTGTTTTCGTCATACTTGTAGATCACTGTGCCATCCAGCAGCTCATGCAGCAGATCGCCATCCCAATAGGTGACGAAATTCATCGGCAAGCCGATATCGCGTGAGCTTTCCTCAACGACATAGCCTTGCACGTTATAGACGCCGCCTCCTGTCTCCACGGTCAATCCGCCTGCCCCCCAGATTTCATATCCAGGGCGGGATGTAATGTTGCCAGCAACTCCGCGACCTGCATCCTTGTATGCGAAGAAAGCCATCAAAGTCTCTCCGGTGGCCCCATCATGATATTCAAGAGACGCCACGGTATCGACCTCATGCGGTCCGAAGACGTGCAGACCTTCACGGTCAGGGTCAAAAGCGCCCACATGCAAGGCATCTCCATGCGAACCCTGATAGCGGCCCATCTCACCGTCCATCACATAGAGGATCGATCCGTCATGGTCAAGCGTCAGGGAACCGGCGATGATCTCATCGAATCCGTCATTGTCAACATCGCCGACGGACAGGTTGTGGTTGCCCATCCCCTCGCCCCTGCCGCCATGATCATCCGTATCGAATCTCCATATCTCGTGCAGCTTGCCGTCGATCAGGCTGTAAGCCACGAACCCGGTTCTGGCGTAGTAACCCCTGTTGTATATCGCGCTTGGCCTGATGCCGTCAAGATACGCCAGGGCAGCGAGGAAGCGGTCCGAACGGTTATAGAAATTGTCTCCCCAGGAGATTCCGCCATCCCCCGGAACTTTCTCCACTGGGAATGCAAAATCAATCGTGTCGATCACGGCCCCCGTCAATCCGTCGAAGACCGAGACAAACTCCGGTCCTGTGGTGACATGACCGCCTTCATTCACCCAGTCCGCCGTCGGATCGCCGATCACGCTGATCACCTTGCTGCTGTCGTAGACGCCGTTCGTCGTTCCGTAGGAGATCGTGCCATCTGCCGTCTTGATCAGGAATTCGGATCGTCCGTCGCCATCCATATCGCCAACGACGAATTGATGATACTGGGGTCCCGAGGTCAGGTTCGGACCCATATTGATCCGCCACATGAGCGTGCCATCCAGCTTGTAGGCATCGAAGATGGTAGGTCCTGTGACGACATCCTCCAGCGCATACATCGAGTTGGTCGGCGTCCACATCAGGATGATCTCGTACTCGCCATCTCCGTCCAGATCGCCTACGCTGGCATCATTGGAAGTGTACTCATATGGGCCGGTCTCCGTCTCACCGCCCTCCGGCTTCTGCAGCGGGATGACGAAATAATCCTTGTCCTGCGCGTAGGCATCGAAGGTGCTCACAGCAGTGCCGCGCACAAGCGTCTCAACCGTATACTTGTCTCCCGGCTGTCCCGTCGGATCGACGAAGTTGGTGACGAACAACGGCGCTGCATTCAGCTTCTGTCCGTTACGATAGATGTTGAACTTCACATCCTCCGCATACTCATCCGCCAGCAACCGCCAGCTGATGAATATCCCGTCATTGGAAGGAAGCGCGACGACACCCCGATTGAGCCACTCCACTTCCTGCGGCAGGTCGATCGGATGCAGACGATTATAGACGTACTGCGTGGCATAGCGGCCAAAAGGATTCTGCGTATACTCCGTATCTGCAAGCGTTCCTCTGAATTCATAAACTCCTGATACATCAGGATCCCAGGGCTTGCCGATCGCCGTCCATTCGATAACCGGCACGTTGACGATGTTCCCACCGGCGAGCGTTACAGGCACTTCATCTGGCAGGCCGATCGAGCTGATATCGGCGGTCGTCTCCCCTACATACACCCGGATGTACGGGAGCCATTCCGTCTTGGAGATGACCTCATCGGACACCGGGATATGATAGATGCCGAAGTTGTCCAGATACGTCGTCCAGGTCAGATTGTTGCCATTGGTGCGAACACCTGCCAGTCGAATCATCTTGATCGAGCCGCTGAAGTTCACCCCGTCAAGGGAAACGGCATACTCCTCGGTCGCCCCCGCCTGATCTGTCAGGCTCAGCTGCACCTCGTTGCTGATCAGATTAAATACCACGTCAACATGATACCATTCCTCCGGATTGGAGAAGCCGGTGTAGCTGAGTGGCTGGTTCCCCGCATAGTAGGCGAGATTCGAATTGTTGGTGTTGTTGAGCGAGAAGACGACGTTTCCCGTGCTGTCCAGGAACTTGACCTCGCCGCCATTCTCAAAGGGATTGTTGCCGCGGTCGTTCACATCGCCGGGATACCAGTCAAAGGCAAACCGTATCTTCAACCCTCCAACCGCTGATGCCAGTTCCTTCGTCGCGATCCGTCCGCCCGATTGGTCAATGATGTTATATTGCAGCTTCGCCGTCGTGTTGCCCCCGACATCTCCCGTATGGATCACAAGGGTAGAGGCGAACGGCACAAATCCCCAATAAGCCGGCTGAAGAGGTCCGCTGTCGCCAAAATCCGTATAGTCCACCGTGATATAGTCTTCGAATTCGTCAGCCCACACGCTTGTCCCGAAGCCGGGGAAGAGGCTTGTCCACAACAGCACCAATATGACCAGGGCAGAGCTCAGTTGGCGTCGTCTGCGATCTTTCATGCGCATCCATTCACTCCTTTTCTTAAATGATTCGTGTCAAGACCGATCCGTATGAGCAACTCGACAGCTCGTCATTTCCCTCCTTTTCAGACCGATATGGCGCAAGGCAACCATGACATCTTCTGACCGGATCACCCCCCGAAAGTTGTAAGCGCACTCATTATTAATCTACACTCACCAAAGAATGAAATCTATTCCATTTTTTTGAAGTTTGCGAGATGATGCAGCAAGAGGAAGTTGCACATTTTTGCATCAGGTTCAAAGATTTGCAGGGCCTGGATGAACGGATAGGACGTCACTGAAGGAATGCCGGGAAGCAACCGGACAATCACCAGAGCGATGGATGGATACAGCCAAAGGCTTGCGATGCAAAGAAGTAGAACAAAAAATCCATGCCAGCTCTCCCAACTTCCGCAGCAACCATTACAACCCCTTTTTATCAACTGATCATCGCGGTGGATGGACCTGTTCGCATCGAAACAGACCATGGACGATACAGCTTGCGAACAGGGGGATCCCTTCTGCTCATGCCCTGGGAGCGACATACGGGATGGAACCAGGATGAACAGCAGGGATCCCTCTTCTGGTGCCAGTTCTCATGCGATCCCCCGATCAGCGAGTTTGACATTTCTCAGGCTCCGGATTTCCAGCCGATCGACATGCACCGGAGTTTCTGCATCACTGCGTGCAGAAGCTCCCGCACTGTTCGTCGCAACGCCTGACGGGAAAGCTTCCACACTGCCTGACGCAGCAGAGGTTACACCGACTTGCGCTGGAAGTAGATGTACCCCGCCAGGAAGAACAGCACGAAGCTACCGCCTACCACGGTGAGCAGCTGCTCCCATGGGATGAAGAAGACATCGTCCGTACTGCCGCCGATATACATCATGGAGAACGGCTGGGACCACGGGTAGTAAGGCCCGAAGCGCTCGGAGTTGACCACGAGGATCGACGGCAGGGTGAAGATGACGTTCACGGCAAATGGCGCTGCGAAGCTCTTCCACATCATCGACATCCACAGCTGCAGGGCAGCAAGCGGGAACACGGCTACCCAGCCGCCGAAGATGCTCTTCCATACAATGTCCAGCGGGAACGGGTCCGTGATCTCCTGAACCCGGCCTGCCGCATACAATGCCGCCAGGTACAAGAGCTGCATCACCAGCACGAGCAGCATGATGACCGCATACTTGGCGACGAACACCTGCCCTCTGGTCACCGGGGCAGCCAGGAGCTGCTTCCAGCCACCAGCCTGATGCTCGTAGCGACATACAAGGCCGGCCCAGACGCCGGTGATGAGCGGCAGGAACAGCAGCCCATAGACCAGATTCGCGCCAAACAGCGGGGTGTACCATTGATTGATATTGATGCCCTCGAGCATGTCCAGCCCGGATATCAGGCCTCCGCCGAAGCCCATGAGCGGCGCGGCCAGGAGCGCCCACAACGAGCCGGATTTGCGAAATTTATACCATTCAGAAGCGAGTGCGCGCATCTACTTCACGTCCCTTCTTACAAAATTCATCATGCCAACCATATAGATCACGAGTCCGACACCCAGACCCATCAGCCCGCTGTACATCGGCTCTTCCCAGCTGTTCAGCAGGGTCGGCCACTTCCAGAACGCCCAATCCGGCAGTGAAAAAGCCGAGTAAGTCAGGATCACGTTCAGCACGCCCACGGTGATCGGCCACCCCTGATTCTCGCTGACCATCGCCACCCACAGTTGCAGGGCCAGGATCGGCAAAGCAGCGAAGAATGGATAGAAGCTGTACTCCAGAAGCTCGATGATCGGCACCCCGCCCCCGAAGTCCAAGGTCAGCCCATACACCAGTGTCGCGAGGCACAGCAGGACCGAGGCGAGGAACAGCAGCCCGGACAGCACCGTGAACTTGGCCAGATAGACGCTCGTCTTGCGCACGGGAAGGGCCAGCAATTGCTTCCACGCATTGGTCTCATTCTCGATGCTGGCCATGAACGATGTGAGGATCGCGATGCCCAGCACCAGCGCGAGCGGTGTGAATCCGCTGACGTTCTCGAGGTAGAACAGCCAATGATCATCGCTCAGCGTCCTGAGATAATCCCACCGCACGCTGTAGTTGACAACCTGCAGCGCCACGACGCCGATCGGCCCGAGGAACGTCAGGAACCAGAATCCCTTGCGCCTGATCTTCATCAGCTCCACCCGCAACAGTTTCCCCATCATACGGCTCGCTCCTTCGTCGTCATCTGCAGGAAGATCTCTTCCAGCGTGCGGCGTTCCTCCTCGACCCGATAGACCGCGATCTGATCCTGGACCAGCGCGCGTACCGCAGTCGCCACCGTGGCATCATCCGTTTGGTCGCTCAGGGTGACCAGGTCGCCCTGAAACTGCGTCTTGATGCCGGCGGCCATCAGGCTGCGCCAGGCCCGCTCCCCATGGCTGACGCGGAACGCGATGTGATGCTGCGAATGTCGGCGCAACGACTCGATCGAATCCTGATAGATCAGCTTGCCCTTGGAGACGATGCCCACCGTCGTCGCCACCTGTTCGATCTCCGACAGCAGATGGCTGGAGATCAGCACCGTCATCCCGTATTGGCGCGGCAGGCTCCGGATCAGATTCCGCACCTCGATGATGCCCGAAGGATCAAGGCCGTTCGTCGGCTCGTCGAGGATCAGCAGCTCCGGACGGTTCAGAAGCGCCTGCGCGATGCCCAACCGTTGCCGCATGCCCAGCGAGAACCCCTTCACCTTCTTGTGCGCGGCATGGGTCAGTCCGACGATCTCCAGCACCTCATGGATGCGCGCCTTCTCGCAGCCGACGATCTTGCGCATCGCCTCCAGATTCTCGTACGCCGTCAGATGCGGGTAGTAGGACGGATTCTCCACGAGCGAGCCCACTTTGCGGAGGATGTTCAGCTTGTCGCGTTTCAGATCCTTGCCGAAGACATGCACCGAACCCGATGTCGGCTTCATCAGCCCAAGCAGCATGCGGATCGTCGTCGTCTTGCCTGCGCCGTTCGGCCCCAGGAAGCCATAGATCTCGCCGCGAGGTATTTTCATGTTCAATCCTTCAACAGCCGTTTCCTTGCCAAATTTTTTGGTCAGATTTTTCGTTTCTACGATATACTCCACTTCTATCACCTCGAGACCCATTGTATAAGGCCAAGGTTAAATCCCGGTGGGAGCGTAGTTTAAATTCTGTTTAAAAATCACTTAAGGTTTGGTATACAGCCAATCGGGTTTGGGGGATTCATCTTCTTTTATGAGGAACGAGGGAGGTTTTCAAGATGGCACAGGGAATGAAGTGGCAGGTTTTTTCCGTCTCCGGACGCGGCAAACGGCTATCGTTGCCGATGAGCCGGTGGTTCTCCGGGTGAAGCTTTGACTGCCCACCAGTCACAGCATATCCACCCTCATCAGGCATATCGAGGGCAATATTCAGGAACGAATCATGAAAGGCATCCTGCAACAGGACATCCACAGAAACCGTGAGGACGAGTTCAAGCCCACATACCTGACCAGGTCGCAGCTGGAGGACATCATCCAGCAACGGTTCGAGATGGTGATTAATACGGTTAAAACTATCAGCGATGAGCAGCTGGAGCAAACCCGGCAGATACGGGGGCGTGAGCGCACCAATCTCGACATGCTGCATCAATGCGCCGCACACTACTCGGAGCACATGGGGCAGATCTTCTATATCGCCAGGCTCATCCTCAGGGAAAACTATAAGTCAACGTCCATCTAGCTGGTCGGGGAACGGATCACCCGAGGGACGAAAGGACCGTCACTCCGCCCCGGGCCGGCTGAGAGAAGATTTTACTTCTCTCACGCCTGCTTCGACCGCTTCGGACCCGCTCACTTCCGGTATCGCTTGATCGTGATCGTGGTTCCCTGCTCGTCCGACTGGATGTCCCAGTCCAGCTCCATCCCGCGCAGCATGCGATCGACGATCGACAGGCCGATCCCGGCCCCTTTCTCTTCAGACTGGCCGCTGCGCATGCCCGGTCCGTGATCGGATACGACGATCGCGTCATACTGTTCCGTCGCAGCTGTCGCCACCTGGATGTAGCGACCGCTCCTGGCATGGCGCAGCACATTCTGATAGAGATTGTCCAGCACGCGCCCCATCCAGAGAGGATCGATTCGCCACTCCCCCTGCGCCACAGGCTGGAGGTCCGCATCCACCTCGATGCCCCCCTGCTCGAACAGCGGATACCAGGTGGCCAGATGCTCCTTCACCAGCCGCACGATGTCCGTATTCTGGGGATCATACTTGTATCTGCCCGCCATCAGCAACGTGTACGACATCAGGTTGTCGATCAGCCGATCCAGATTGACGACCGAACGCTCCAGCGCCTCGATCGCCCGCCTGCCCTCATCCGATACTTCTTGCTTGCCGATCGTATAGGCCTGGGCGCGAATCTTCGTCAGCGGGGTGCGCAGGTCGTGGGACAGATTGGCGATCAGCTCCCGGCGCAGCTGCTCCTCCCGCTGCTCGCGGCTCCTGCTCTCCTTCAGCTCCAGCACCATATCGTTAAACGATTGCTCCAGCTGGCCGATCTCGTCCTTGCCCGACAGCTCGATGCTCACCGGCAGGCCATCCACGTCGCGGATCGACATCGCCTCCTGCAATTGCATCAGCCGCTTGCGGATGCGACGGAAGAACAGGTAGGAGATCAGGATGAACAACACCACCAGCACGATCATCCCGATGGCCAGCCAGGTCCCGTACTGTTGATACACCTGATTGATCGGCGGATCGAACACGAAACGGGGGATCTCGATCACGACGAAGCCGCCTCTGCCCCCCTCGCCGACGAAGGCGATCACCGTAAACGGATCGCCGCCATACCTCGACTTGATAAACTGTGCCGTCGAAACGGAGGTCCATATCGCAGGAAGTTCGCCCTCCCTGCCTTCCGTCTGCTCCCTCAGCACGCCATCGCCGTCCACCCAGAACATGGAGGCCTCGGGGAAACGCGCCTTCCAGCGAGCGAACAGATCGCGGATCACATCCGTAGATACATCCGTCAGACTGCCGGCCGCTTCATGCCATTCCGCCTCGACATCGGAGGCGCTTACGGCAGGTTCCATATCCATCCCGAACGACATGGCGATGCTGAGCACCAGGTACCCCACCTGCATCAGGATCAGGGCGGTCAGGATGATCAACATGTATCTCGCTTGCAGCGAACGGAACAAACGCCTCATCTCCTCACCCTGTACCCGATGCCGCGGATCGTCTCGATGATCTGCGGATCCGCCGGGTCCTGCTCGATCTTCTCTCTCAGATAACGGATATGCACCATCAGCGTCTTGTCGCCTTCGATATAGGGCTCGCCCCATACCGCCTCATACAGCTGCTCCTTGGTCAGGATCTGGTTCAGATGCCGCAGGAAGTACTGGAACAGGTGATATTGCTTGCCGGTCAGCACGATCTCTTCGCCGGTTCGCGTGTCGATGATCTGCATGCTCTTGGGCCGTATCCTCAGATGCCTCAGCGTGAGCACGTCCTCGACCTTCTGCGTGCGCCTCAGCAGCACCTCGATGCGCGCCGCCAGCTCCTCCGGATGGAAGGGCTTGGTCAGGTAATCGTCGGCGAAGCTGAGGCCCTCCACCTTGTCCTCCACGGCGCTGCGCGCGGACAACAACAGGATCGGCAGGTCGGGCGCTTCCCGCTTCAGCCGCTTGCCGACAGAGAACCCGTCCAGACCGGGCAGCATCACGTCGAGCACAGCGACATCCGCCTGCCGGGCATGCTGCTCCGCCTGTTCTCCGCTTGTCAGCCATGTCACCTGATAACCCCGCTCCGTCAGGTCCCGGGTCACCCATTCGCCTATCTCACGCTCATCTTCAATGTACAAAATGCTCGCCATCCCCTTGCCTTCCCCCCCTGTCTCAATCTCATCTTCCCTGCCACACCAGGCCGCAAGTCCGCGAAAACAAAAGAAACAGACCCGATCGGCCTGCTTCCGTATCCTGACACGAGCAGGATCAGTGCCTGCCCGCACGATTCCTCATTTCACGATCAGAACCGGGCATTCCACACGCTTGGCCACCTTATGGCTGACGCTGCCCAGCACAAATTCCTGGAGTGAGTTCAATCCCCGGCTGCCGATGACAACCAGATCAAATTCATGCCTGTTGGCGTATTCCACAATCGTAGGACCTGGTTTCCCCTCCAGCAGGATCGTTCCGAATCTGGCTCCTGCCTTGCGAAGTTCATCCTCGATCGGCTGCAGCTTCGCCCTCCCCTTGCTGCTCTGTTCGAAGCTCTCCATCAACGCCTCATCCGGGTCCAGGACGTACACCACGCTGATGTAGCTCTCCTCATCGTAGCTGGCGATCCTCGCCGCCTGTCCAGCAGCCTTCAGGGAATGTTCCGATCCATCAGCCGCGAGCAATATTCGCTTGAACATAACGACCTTTCTCCCCTGACAATTGTCTCTTTCACATATACATTTAAACTGCCGTAAGGGAAGATTGTCAAGGCAATATGTGCGCGGCATGACAGACCGTTATGCTCTTGTATTCATCAGCCTCATGCTGTTCAACGCCACCAGCAGCGTCGCGCCCATGTCGCTTGCGATCGCGATCCACAGCGTCAGCCACCCGGGAACGACGAGCAGGAGAGCGATCAGCTTGATCAGCAGGGAGAAGGTGATGTTCTGCCGGATGACCGCCAGCGCCCTGCGGCTCAGACGGATCGCAAACGGCAGTTTGCCGAGGTCATCCCCCATCAGCGCCACATCCGCCGACTCCAGCGCCACATCCGTTCCCGCTCCGGTCATGGCGATTCCGACCGACGCGGCGGCCAGCGCCGGTGCATCGTTGACGCCGTCGCCCACCATCGCCACCTGACCGTATGCATCCCTAAGCCGCCTGATCTCGTTCAGCTTGTCTTGCGGCATAAGCTCCGCCCGCAGCTCGTCGATCCCGCATTGGCCCGCGATGACCTGCGCGGTTGCGTGGTTATCGCCGGTCAGCATGACCGTCTTCACTACTCCCAGCTGGCGAAGCCTGCGGATCGACTCACCGGCCGACTCGCGCACTTCATCCGCTGCCGCGATCACCGCGCATATGCGGCTGTCCGCGCAGACCAGCATGACGGTTTTCCCTTCGTGCCGCAGGCGATCGGCCAGCTGCTTCGCCTCCCCGGACAGCTCGATCCCAAGCTCATGGACGAGCCGTTCGTTGCCGATGAAGTAACGGTTGCCATCCACTGTCCCCTGGATGCCCTTGCCGGTGATCGACGTGAAGGCATCCACCCGCACCTGATCATAAGCGACTCCGGCTTCCTGCGCTTTCCGCACGACCGCCGCCGCGAGCGGATGCTGCGAGCGATGCTCCAGCGCCGCGACGATGGAGAGCAGCCGGTCCCGGTCCACATCGCCGATCACGGCGACATCCGTCACAGCAGGAACGCCGCTTGTGAGCGTGCCGGTCTTGTCCCAGGCAACCGCCCTGAGCCCGCACAGCTGCTCCAGATAGATGCCACCCTTGATCAGCACACCGTGCCTTGCCGCATTGCCGATCGCCGAGACGATCGCGATCGGCGTGGAGATGACAAGCGCGCAAGGGCAGCCGACGACAAGAACGGACAGTCCCTGGTAAATCCAGGTTAACCATTCGCCATCGAAGAGCGGCGGCAGTACGGCGACGGCCAGCGCGACGATCATGATGAGCGGCGTATAATACCTGGCGAAGCGGTCGACGAATGCCTGCGCAGGCGCGCGCTCTCCTTGCGCCTCCTCGACCAGGTGGATGATCTTCGCGATCGTCGTATCCTCGACCAGCCTGGTCACGCGCACCTCCAGCAACCCTTCTCCGTTCAGGGTGCCGGCGAACACCTCATCCCCCGGCGCTTTCTCGACGGGGATGGATTCGCCCGTGATCGCCGACTGATTGACAGCCGAGACGCCGCCTGTCACCACGCCGTCCATCGCGATCTTCTGCCCGGGCCTCACGATGATCGTATCGCCAACGGCGATGTCCTCGACGCGCAGCATGACCTCGCGCCCATCCCGCCGGACCAGCGCCTCCTTCGGCGTCATGTTCATCAGCGAGCGGATCGAGCGCCGGGCGTTATCCATCGTATACCGCTCCAGCGCCTCGCTCAGCGCGAACAGGATCACGACAACGGCCCCTTCCGCCCATTCGCCGATGATCGCCGCGCCGATGATCGCGACGGTCATGAGCGTTCGCATGTCGAACTCCAGGCGCCGCAGATTGTCAAGCCCGACCTTGAACAGCCTGAATCCGCCGATCAGGATCGCGGCTGCGAACAGCAGTGTCGTCAACGGATGATGCTCACCGCTCGCGAACAGGGAGACGTAGCCAAGGGCGGTCAGGCAGGCGGACGCAATCAGCAGGGCATGCCGTTTATAGAACGGCGCGCCCCCCGGTACAGCATCTTGCCCCGTCTCAGGCCGTTCCCCATCCGCTTGCGTCGCATCCGTCCCGCTCGCCGTGACGCGCCCGCGTGCGGGCTTCTCCGGAATGACCTTCAGATTCTCGAAGGCCCCCGCCTGCTCCAGTTCCTCGACCGTCGCCTCCCCGATCACCGTGAGCTTCGCAGCGCCAAAGTTCACCTTCGCGTCACGCACTCCCGGCAGCTGCTTCACATGGCTCTCGAACTTCCCGGCACAGTTTGCGCAGGTGAAGCCCTCCACACGATAGACCGTCTTGCTTCCTTCCAGATCACGCGCTTCCGTCACCGACACTCACCCCCGCGTTCGGTTGTGCGACCAGATGAATAATCGACCGCAGCCGCTCATCACGCAGCGAATAGAAGACCAGTCTCCCGCTCCTGCGATACCTGGCGATGCCCATGTTGCGCAGCAGCCGCAAGTGGTGAGACGCGGTGGCCAAGCTCGAACCGATGATATGGGCCACGTCGCAGACGCACAGCTCCACCTCTTCGCAAAGCGCGCAGGCGATCCTGAGCCTCGTCTCGTCCGCCAGCACCTTGAACAGATGCGCCATCTCCCGCATATCAAAACAGGCCAGGCGTTCCTGCACGCGCCTGACCTTCCCTTCGTCGTAACCGTATATATCGCATATATCCGCACCGCTATGGGGCCCAACCATGATCCCGATCACCCGCCATCTTCCTGTTCGTCCGCCGATCTATGGAATTATCCCCCGAATAGGGCGAATCATCATACATCGACATTCAAATAATTATTTGAATGTTATATTAAGATATGTCTTTGAGGTTGTCAAGACATAACGGATGTTGGATCCATCTGCCCTAATATTGCCGATTCTCCACTTCCCGCTTGGCCATCACTTCCGTATACACGCTCTCCGGCGGGACGATCCGCTTCGGCAGGGTATGGCCCTCGATGATCTCCCTGACGGCCTGCATCAGGATCGGACCCAGCAGCGGATTGCATTCGACGACGCAGTTGATCTTGCCTTCGACCATCATCTCGAACGCCTTGCGCGTGCCGTCCACCGAGATGATGATGATGTCCTTCCCGGGTCTGAGCCCGTACTCCTCGATCGCCTCGATGGCGCCGATCGCCATGTCGTCATTGTGCGCGAACAGCACGTCGATCTCATCGCCCATGTCCCGCAGGATCTCGCGCATCGACTGTCTGCCCTGGTCCAGTGTAAAATCGGCATACTCCACCCGCTCGATGGTCAGATCGCTTCGCGTGCTGATCACTTCCCGGAAGCCTCCCGCGCGTTCGATCGTCGGCGAGGAGTCCTTCGTCCCCTGCAGCTCCACGATGCGGATCGGCCCCGGGCGGTCGCGAACCTTGTCGAGCAGGTACTTGCCCGCCTTGCGCCCTTCTTCAAAGAAATCCGAGCCGATCGTCGTCACATACAGCGTTGGATCGCTGACCTGCACGGCGCGATCGGACAGGATGACGGGGATGCCCGCCTGCCTCGCCTCCTCCAGGATCGGCTCCCAGCCGAACTCCACCACCGGCGAGATCGCGATCACATCCACCTTCTGCTCGATGAAGCTGCGGATCGCCTCGAATTGCTTCTCCTGCGACTGTTCGGCATTCTCAAACAGCAGCCTGATGCCCGCTTCCCGAGCCGCCTCCTGGATCGATCGGGTGTTGGCCTTGCGCCAATCGCTCTCCGATCCGAGCTGCGAGAAGCCGAGAACGATCTGCCGCTCCTCCGCAGGCTGGCCTTCCAGGTCAGTGGAGACGGCCGGCTGAGGCTGGCCGTCCGTTGTCGCAAGCTGGTTATGGACTTCCTGGCCGCCCGTCCGGTCGCAGGCTGCCAGCAGCATCTGCAACAGGATGCAGACCAGGATCAGGCGCTTCATCCCGTAACTGTCCCTTGATCGCATGGCATGTGGCCTCCTTCTCCCCCGTCTCGGCTGTTGGCCGGGTCCGGACCGGGCTGGTCCGGTGGCTCTCGATATACGCTTCCGGCATGGGAGCGATCGTCGCCAGAGAGTCCGGCTATCGGCGCATCGAACCGCATGACGCCCTGTCGCCCGACATGCAGCGGGATCTTGCCAAGACGTGTAACAGGGACAAGCGCAGGGTATCCTCACAAGCCAGACGGGCTCGGGCAGATCTGCCGTCCGGACTTGTCTGATCCCGGAGCGCATGTCCCGACGCTCCCTCATCTCCTGATTATAGGTTACATCGACCGGGTATTGGTAGATCCCATGTTCAGGATGCGCTGCAACAGGATGAACAGGAACAGGAGCAGTCCGATGACGATCTTCGTCCACCACGAGCTGAGCGTGCCTTCGAAGGTGATGATCGTCTGGATGACTCCCTGGATCATGACGCCGAAGAAGGTGCCCGCCACATAGCCGACGCCGCCCGTGAGCAGCGTGCCGCCGATGACCACCGCGGCGATCGCGTCCAGCTCCAGCCCCACCGCATGAAGGCCATAACCGGACAGCATGTAGAAGGTGAACACCACTCCCCCCAACGCGGAACAGAAGCCGCTGAACGCATAGACGAGCATCTTCGTGCGCGCGATCGGCAGCCCCATCAGGATGGCGGACTGCTCATTGCCGCCGATCGCATAGACGTTGCGCCCGAAGCGCGTAAAGTGCGCCAGGTACAGCGCCAGCAGGAAGACCAGCAGGGCGATGATCACGCTGATGGAGATGAAGCTGCCGTCCGGGAAACGGACCTTGGAGAGCGCCATCTTCGTATAGAAAGGATCATTGATCGTGATCGTCTGGATGCTGATCACATAACACAGCCCTCTCGCCAGGAACATGCCGGCGAGCGTCACGATGAACGGCTGGATGCGGAAATAGTGGATCACCGCCCCCATGCCGCAGCCGAACAGCGCCCCAAGCGCGAGCACCAGCGGAATGACCACATATGGCGGCCAGTCGAACTGTTCGACCAGCGAGGCAGACAGCATCGTCGTCAGGGCGACGACCGAGCCGACCGACAGGTCGATGCCGCCGGAGAGGATCACGAAGGTCATGCCGATCGCCACGATGAGCAGGAAGGCGTTGTCGATCAGCAGGTTGAACAGCACCTGCAGGGAGAAGAAGCCGTTGTATCTGAGAGAACCGGCGAGGAAAGCCAGGGCGAACAGGCCGATGGTGATCAGCACCGGCAGATAGGGTCGCCTAAGCATGGCGGCTCACCTCGCGATCGGCAGGCACTCTCCTGCTGCGGCGCGCCGAGAGGAACAGGCCCCGGAAATTCTCCGACTGGATGAGACATACGGCGAAGACGACGAGCGCCTTGACGACAAGCGTGATCTCCGGCGGCACTCCGATCGTATAGATCGTCGTCGTGAGCGTCTGGATGATCAGCGCGCCGACGATCGTGCCGGACAGATAGAACCGGCCTCCGGTGAGCGCCGTTCCGCCGATGACGACCGCCAGGATCGCATCCAGCTCGTACCACAGACCGGCGTTGTTGCCGTCAGCGCCGGACACGTTCGAGCTGACGATCAGCCCGGCGATGCCGGCGCACAAGGCGCAGAACATATACACGGCCAGCAGGACGGTGCGCGAGCCGATGCCCGCCAGGCGGCTGGCCGTCGGGTTGGCGCCGACGGATTCGATGAACAGGCCGAGCGCCGTCTTCCGGGTGATCCAGGCGGTGAACAGCCAGACGATGGCGACGATGAAGATCGAGAACGGCAGCATGAGCAGCCACCCCATGCCGATATAGCGATACGGATCGCTGTTGATCGTGATGATCTGGCCGCTGGTGATGAGCTGTGCGATGCCGCGGCCCGCGACCATCAGGATCAGCGTGGCGATGATCGGCTGGATGCCCGCTCCGGCCACGAGCAGCCCGTTCCAGAGCCCGAGCAGGATCGACAGGCCCAGAGCCAGGGCGATGGCCAGGATCACCGCGCCGAGGCTGTTCTGATCGGCGCTCCTGCTGATCATCAGGCAGGCCATCGCGCCGGATATCGCCACCATCGAGCCGACGGACAGATCAATGCCACCGGTGGCGATCACCAGCGTCATGCCGATGGCCACCAGCATGAGCGGCGAGCCGAAGTTCAGGATATCGATCAGACTGCCGTAGAGATGTCCGCTCTGCACGCGGATGGCGAAGAACCCCGGGTTGTACACGGCATTGAACAGGAGCAGCAGCAACAGTGCCACCAGCGGCCAGAACAGATGATGTTTCGAGATGCGTGTCCACATTGGCGCTCACCCCCCCGCTATCGCTTTCATCACATTTTCCTGGCTGATCTCCTCGCGCTCCATCATCGAGATCAGCCTTCGGTCGCGCAGCACCGCGATGCGATCGCTGACGCGAATCACCTCTTCGAGCTCGGAAGAGATGAACAGGACCGCCATCCCCTTATCCGACAGATCCAGCACCAGCTTCTGGATCTCGGTCTTGGCCCCGATGTCGATGCCGCGCGTCGGCTCATCCAGGATGAACAGCTTCGGCTCCATCAGCAGCCATCTGGCGAGCAGCACCTTCTGCTGGTTGCCGCCGCTCAAGTTGCGGACGGGAATCTCCGGGTCCTTGGGATGAATATTGATCCTGCGTATATACTCATCGGCGATCTCCTCCTGCCGCTTGCGGGAGAGGGCGCGAAACCAGCCGCGCCGCGCCTGCAGGGCGAGGATGATATTCTCCCGCACGGACAGGTCGGCGATGATGCCCTCTGTCTTGCGGTTCTCCGAACAGAAGGCGATGCCCTGGCGGATCGCCTGACGCGGCGCCTCGATCGGGTGGCGGCCTTCGCCTGCGATCCGCAGGTGCCCGCGATCCGCCCGATCGGCGCCGAACAGGAGCCGCGCCGCCTCCGTCCGACCTGAGCCGAGCAGGCCGGCGAAGCCGACGATCTCGCCGCGATGGATCGTCAGATGGAACGCCTCGATCTGTCTGCTGCGCCCGAGCCCCTGCGCCTCCAGGAACGGCTCCTGTCCGCGCGCGTCGGACCGGTCCGTCCTCTCGGTCAGCTGGTTCAGCACCTGCAGATCCTTGCCGATCATGTGCTTCACGAGTTCGATGCGGGACAGCTCCGACGTCAGGTATTCCCCGACCAGTTCCCCGGATCTGAGGATGGTGATGCGATCCGAGATCTCGTATACCTGGTCCAGGAAATGGGTGACGAACAGGATGGCGAGTCCCTGCTCCTTCAGGCTGCGCATGACGGCGAACAGCTGCTCCACCTCATGCCGGTCCAGACTGGATGTCGGTTCGTCCAGGATGAGGATGCGGGCGGAGATGCTCAGCGCCCGCGCGATCGCCACGAGCTGCTGGATCGCGACGGAGTACGAACCGAGCGGCTGCGTCACATCGATGCTGACGTGGAGCCTCGACCGGAGCAGCTCGTCCGCCTGCCGGTTCATCTCCTTCCAGAGGATGCGCCCGAAGCGGCGCGGCTCTCTTCCGATGAAGATATTCTCCGCAACTGTAAGGTTCGGACAAAGGTTCACTTCCTGATACACGGTGGCGATTCCGGCCTCCTGCGCCTCGTGGGGATTCGCCACGCGAAGCTCCCGGTCATCGAGGAGGATCCGGCCTTCATCTATCCTGTACACCCCGGTGAGCACCTTGATCAGCGTCGATTTCCCGGCGCCGTTCTCCCCCATCAGCGCATGCACCTCGCCCGGGAACAGGCGGATGCTGACATTGCTCAGCGCCGCGAAGCCGTAGAAACGCTTGTGGATGCCATACATCTCCAGGATAGGACGCTTGCTCATCTCTTCAATCACGACCTCTCTGATAACATGATGCCGTGTTCCCGCACGGCCCTGGCCTTCGACGCGCGCTGCCGCAACGTCCGTCAGCGCACGGCCATCAGCGGTTACACAGCCTATCGACAAAATCGGGAAAGAGTCGGCCAGGCCGTTCCTTGCGTCAGGCTGAGCGACTCTTTCCCCATATCGGCAGTTGGCTCTAGTACTTCCGGTCAGGCAATGCCGCCTTCGCTTCTTCCGAGGTGAAGGTGCTTTCCTCGACCGCGATGCGCTTCGGCACTTCCTTGCCAGCCACGATATCCTTCACGATCTCCATCAGTTGCGGACCGAGCAGCGGGTTACATTCGACGATGAAGTTGATCTTGCCCTCCGCCGCAGCCTGCATGCCGTCTCTCACCGCATCGACCGTGATGATGATGATGTCCTTGCCCGGCACAAGTCCCGCCGCCTCGATCGCCTGGATGGCTCCGAGACCCATGTCGTCGTTATGCGCATACAGCACGTCGATGTCCGGGTACGCCTGCAGGAAGGATTGCATGACTTCCTTGCCCTTGGCCCGCGTGAAATCGCCTGTCTGCGACGCGATGATCTGGAGATTCGGGTTCTCCTTGATGATCTCCTCGAAGCCCGCCTTCCGGTCGATCGCCGGGGCGGATCCCGTCGTGCCCTGCAGCTCCACGATCTTCACAGGCTCTTTGGCATCCTTGAACTGCTCAAGCAGCCAGCGTCCGGCGCGGCGTCCTTCCTCCACGAAGTCCGAACCGATGAACGAGGCATAGAGCGAGTCGTCATCCGAATCGATCGCCCGGTCCGTGAGCACCACCGGTATGCCCGCCTCCTTCGCTTCCTGCAAGACCGTCTCCCATCCGGACTCGACGACCGGCGAGAATGCGATCACGTCCACCTTCTGCTGAATGAAGGAACGGATCGCCTTGATCTGGTTCTCCTGCTTCTGCTGCGCGTCCGAGAACTTCAGTTCGATGCCGGCATCAGCGGCCGCCTGCTTGATCGATTCCGTGTTCGCCGTTCGCCATCCGCTCTCCGCGCCTACCTGGGCGAATCCGAGAACGATCTTGTCCTTGGACTGCGACCCGCCGCCTCCTCCGGACTGCGTCGTTCCTCCGCCTCCTCCACCGCTGCCGTTGCTGCAAGCCGCAGCGAACAGCATGATCATGACCACGGCCACGGCCGTGAGAAGTTTCAATCTTTTCCTCATTTCCTCCATACCTCCCTAATTTTCACCTGGCCCGGTGTGTGGCTTTATTATAGAGCGCTTTCAAACAGGGATCATACAGAGTATCGTGCGGTTTATATGGGTTATTATGGGGTTTTGCGCGGGAGTGGAGGATCATTCTTTGGTTGATTTGTGAAAATATGCTGTTTTTTTATTTTCCGGGTACGCTTACAGTTTATTTTATTATATGATGGTTTTACCACAGGATAGATTGGCAAGAGAGGTCTTGAGCTGATGGCCAGATTCATCCGATTTGCCCTATGGAGTCTTCGCACGAAATTATTGGTCATGTTCATCGGTCTGACCCTGTTCCCGTTGATTGCCGTCGGGCTCATCTCTTACCTGAAATCATTCGACACGATCGCGGATCACAGCAAGGCTGCCTCGATGTTTATCGCCGACGAGCTGGCGCGCAGCATCGATATCCAGTTCCGGGAGACGAGGCGGCTCCTGGAGCTGGAGAACAACTCCACCGTCCGGCAATTCCTGTTCAGGCAGACGGACTCGTATGCCGACGCGAAGCAGATCCTGCAGACCTTCAAGCTGTATCGCGATACATATACTTACGAGAATGTGCTGAATATCTCGATGGTGAATCTGTACGGCAGAGGCATCAGCGAGCGCAGAGGCGTCTTCTCCCTGAACCAGAATCCGCTCCGCAACCCTCACTTCACCTACCTGATGGAACATCCCGAAGACGTGCTGATCATCCCTGCCGCAGACTCGTCTCCCCTGGACAGACTGGACGGGTTCGACTATCCGGACGACAACCTCATCTCCGTGATGGCGACGATCAAGCAGCGCATCACCCATGAGGTGATCGGCTTTATCGTCATCGACCTGAATGATTCCTTCGTGCGGTCTTTCCTGTCGAGCTACACCTTCGGTCAGACCGGCATCTTCTATGTGACCGACGCGGCGGGCAAACCGATCTACATGCCGCCGGAGGTTGCCAACCAGCTGCCGTCGGTGGAGGTCGGAGCGTGGCTGGCCGCCCCCAAGGACAACTTCGTCACCGGAGTTCCCGGCTCGGGCATCTCCTGGTTCGTCACCTACACCACCTCGCAGGAAACCGGATGGAAGATCATCGGCATCGCCCCCCTCGCCGAGATCGTCCAGGATGCTCTCAACATTCGCAGGCTGATCTTCGTCAGCGTCGGCCTGAGCATCCTGTTCATCGCCATCCTCTACTTTTTCATGACCAACCGCCTGACGAGGCCGATTCAGATCCTGCTCCGGAGGATGCGCCAGGCGGCGGCGGGCAATCTTGATGCCAAGGTGCATCCTTCCGGCTCGGACGAGATCGCCGCCCTTGGCTCCGGCTTCAACACGATGATCGAGCGGATCAAGGAACTGATGGAACGCAGCATCCGCGAGCAACGGCTCATCCAGATGGCCGAGCTGCGCATGCTGCAGGCCCAGATCAATCCGCACTTTCTCTACAACACGCTGGATTCGATCGTCTGGATGGCGGAAGCCGGCAACAAGGAACAGGTCATCCAGGTCATCCAGGCGTTGTCCAGATTCTTCCGCATCAGCTTAAGCAAGGGCCGGGAACTGATCACGATCCAGGAGGAGCTGGAGCATGTGAGGAGCTATCTGGTCATCCAGCAGGTGAGGTATCGCGACATTCTGGACTATTCGATCGACGTTCCGACGGAGATCTATTCCTATCTGATCCTGAAGATGACGCTGCAGCCCATCGTCGAGAATGCCCTGTATCACGGCATCAAGAACAAGCGCGGCCGGGGCAGGATCATGATCAGCGGTCAGATGCAGGATGGCGCCATCGTGATCACCGTCACCGATGACGGGGCAGGCATGAGTCGCGAGAGGTTGGAAGCGCTGACAAGCCGATACAAGAGAGCTGCGGATCTGGATCTGAGCGAGGAGCTGTTCAGCCAGCGCGAGACCAGCGGCTATGGCCTGTATAACGTGGAGCAGCGCATCCGGCTGTTCTACGGCGATGAGTATGGCATCACCATCACAAGCGAGGAGGGGGTCGGAACGAACGTGACCATCCGCATTCCCATCAGTACAGGAGGTGTGCGTTATGAACAAGCGTATCTTTCTGGTTGATGACGAGATCGTCATCCGTGAGAATATCCGCAATTGCATCAATTGGGCCAGGGAGGGCTTCATATACTGCGGCGACGCTTCGGACGGAGAGATGGCGTTGCCGATGATCGAGGAACTCAAGCCGGACATCCTCATCACCGACATCAAGATGCCGTTCATGAACGGGCTCGAGCTGAGCGCGATCGTCCGCAAGCAGCTGCCGCAGACGAAGATCATCCTGATCAGCGGCCACGATGAGTTCGAATACGTCCGCCAGGCCCTCCGGATCGGCGTCGAGGACTATTGCCTGAAGCCGATCGGCGCCGCGGATCTCATACGCCTGCTGCGGGAGGTGGCGGACAAGATCGATCGCGAAGCCGAATTCAAGCGGAAGATCGAGCATCTGACGAAATCCCTGTCCGACCGGAGACAGCAGTCACGCGAGCAGCTGATCAGCCAGCTGTGCGGCGGTCTGATCCCTTCCGCGGAGGCGATCGAGACCGCGGCGAATCTGCAGATCCCGCTGATCGCGCGCTACTACGCCGTCATCCTGACCGATATCCGCATGCATGGCGCCAGCGAGAAGGACTTGCCGCCCGTCTTCATCAGCCATGCGGAGCATGAACCGGTCTCCATCCACAGCGTGGAGAACGAACTGGCCTCCTTCATGGGCAAGCACGCCGAATACCTGACCGCCCGACGCAGCCGGACGGAGAATATCTGGGTGCTGAAGTCGGACTGCCGGGAACGGCTGGAGGCGCTGAGCAGCCTGCTCGGCGATGCGGCCCAATCGATCGAGGCCAGATACGGCTGCAGCATCGCCTACGGCATCGGCAGCATCCAGCATCGGCTGCACGGCGTTCATACCTCCTTCATCGAGGCCGAGGAAGACAAACATTGGCGGAAGATCACGCGCCAGCACCGCGGCACCTTGCTCGATATCACGGCGGGCTCCGGCCAACAGGAGGTGTTCCTGAACCGCGACGAGTTCCTGGAGTTCCTCACCCTCGGGTCCCGGGACAACGCGGAAGCCAGCATCCGCAAGATGGCCTCCGGATTGGCCAGGATCGAATGGTCCTCGTCGCTGTATGGCTATTACGCGCTGACGGATCTGACCTTCGCCGTGCTGAACAAGGCGCGCCAGCTGTACCGGTTGGCGGAGCCGATCGAGGCATCGGTCGAACCCCTGAGGCAGATGATCCAATCGATCCAATCCTGGGAGGATGCCTGCCGATATTTGTTGCGTCTCGCCGAGCTGTTCTGGAAGTGGCGTTCCGAAGCGGCAGGCCCCTACGGGGAACTGATCGCCCAGGTGAAGGCTTTCGTCCTGCAGCATTACAGCCAGGTCGATCTCTCCCTGCAGGATGCCGCCAACCACGTGAATGTCAGTCCAAGCCACCTCAGCAAGATCTTCAGCCAGGAGACGGGCCAGACGTTTATTGATTTCCTGATGAAGACACGCATCCGCAAGGCGATGGAGCTGCTCCTCTCCACCAACGCCAAATCCTACGAGGTCGCCTATCAGGTCGGATATCATGATCCGAGCTACTTCTCCAATCTCTTCAAACGGGTGACGGGGATGACGATCCGCGAGTTTCGCAAGAACGGTTGGCAGCATGCGGAACTGCTCAAGGGGGAGGATCCCGTTGCCGCTTCCACATGACCTGCGATTGCGAACGATCCTGACCGCGGTTCTGCTGATCGGCCTCACCCTGCTGTCCGGCGCGTGCGAATCCGCCGACGGCACGGAGCAGTCCGCCTCCTATCTCAAGGCGGTTCAGCAAGGCTCGACGCCGAAGTTCACCTTCGGCATCATCTATCCGCTCGTTCATCCCTTCTATGAGAGCGTCACGGAGGGAGCGGAGCTGGCCGCCCGGGAAGCGGGCGGCCGCATCCTCATCAAGGCGCCGGATGAAGCCAATCTGGAGCAGCAGATCCGGATGATCGAAGACATGATCCGTCAGGGGGTCGATGGCATCGCCATCTCGCCGGTTGACAGCCTGGAGCTCGCCCCCTATATCGACAAGGCGATCGAAGCCGGCATCCCGGTGATCTGCTTTGAATCGGACGCGCCGACGAGCGGCCGGTTCAGCTTCATCGGCGGCGACAACGAACGGGCGGGCGCGATGATCGCACAAGCTCTCCAGACCATCATGGGCAACGAAGGCATGGTTCTGGTCGGCAACGGCATGCCGGGCATGCGGAGTCACGAGCAGAGGCTGAACGGCCTGATCGACTATATCCGGGAGAGCACGAACATCCAGGTGCTGGAGGTGGCCAGACACGACGGTTCGGAGGAGATGGCGCTCGGCGAGATCGAGCGGATGATCGATGAGCATCCCCACTTCGACGCCTTCGTCTCGCTGGATTACGTGTCCGGCACGAGCGCGATCCTCGCCTGGAAGGCGATGGGGCTCGGCAGGTATGCGCTCACCTTCGGCATGATGCCGGCCATCGAGGAGGCTCTGGTGAACGGACAGATCTCGCTCGCCATCTCGCAGAACGAGGCCATCTGGGGGGAAGAGATCGTGAACGCCCTGCTCGCCCTGATGAATGGCAGGACCATCCCGAAGGCCATCTACACCGGCGACCGGATCATCGACGCGAACTCGGTTCCGCCATTTGGCTCGCTCCACGGAGATGGCATGTCGGATACGTAGGGGGTCCGGCTGTGGGCATATGGCAGCTGTCTGTGCTCCGCAACCCGAATCAGCTGTCAAACAATCGGGTGCCAATCCCCCTTTTCAACAAGCACGATGTGTAATTTTTCATCATACGCACATACGTTATCGAGGGAGTCTGGGCTTGTCGGCACTCCCTGCTCACCAATCTGGCTGCGATCGGACGATCTGCTCCATCTATCGCCGCAAGGATATGGTTCGCGCCACCGCCTAGGATCCATGGCAGATATGCCGTTCCCCCAGCAGCCTTGCGCATGCCAGGGGCCGTCCTGAGGATCAGTTGAGACTGACCGATGGACGGCCCTTGGTCGCAGAACGCAGAAAACCGAGATGCGCGCATTGTTGTACGATTTTTCATACAAATTCTTCCTGATAGACACCAAACCACAACATTTTGTACGATTTTTCATACAAATTCTTCCTGATGATCGCTGAACCCGATCATTTTGTACGATTTTTCATACAAACCCTCCTGCCAGCTGCCGATGCATACTCCGGCGGGTCGTTCTCGCCGTATCCTCCGCTTTTCCGATACGAATGTCGCAAGGGTTCCCCTTTGACGCCCATATCATTTGACGCCCATATCATATGAAGAAGAGATACATCTCAGGGCTATCGCATATTTCTGCCGTGACCGAGTTCCCCTTTGACGCCCATATGAAGAAGAGGCTGCACATCAGCCAGTCGTCTCTGGCTTTCGCGACAGCCTCATCTTCATCCTCAGGATCATATCCAGGCGAGGGCGATGATCTCGCCCCTCAGCATGGTGGCATCAAGGCACCACCTCGGCGAACGTGGCATCGGCGTTGAAGACCGAGCCCGATCCGCTCTGGGCGTACAGCAGGTAGTTGTAATGCCGCAAGTATCGGCTCGAATCCGTCCACATCTGGTACGACCACTGTGCCGGGTTCGCCAGGCCCGCAACGCGCCGGAAGGTCGCGTCGTTGGCGAATGCGGTCGTATTGTCATTCTGGTCCAGCCATACCTCGCCATTGGAGCGGACGCGCAGATAATAGCCCGGGTAGTTGACCGACTCAAAGGAGATGCCGGCCGATCCGGCCAGTCCGCTCACGATCCTGAACTGGGCATCCTGAGCGGGGGATACGTTGGCGTCGATCCGGGCGCGGAAGCCATAGTGCCTGACATATCGATCCGGATAGTTGTTCGATTGCAGGCGTCTGACGTAGTTGCTGGTCTCCCCGGTTCCCACCAGGTAAATGCTTGGCGTCGGCGGAGCTGCCATGCCATCTCCCAGGAAGAAGCCCGTATGCGGCGGCTGATTGTACCCGACGTTCTGCCAGGCGACGCTCAGGCGGTAGATCGGATCGTGCATCAGCGTATAGATCCGGTGCGTGGTCGTCGCCGTCGTCGTATAGATGCGCAGCGCGTTGCTGTCCGCTGTCGGCCAGATGACCTCCTCTCGCCAGTCGCCGAGAATGTCCGCTTGCAGGCTCGGATTCCCCTTGGTGCCGTTGATCGAAACGGCGCCGCTTGCGGTGAGCAGCCGCGTGGTATTGGAGGAATGGTAATTCCACTTGTCGATGATCCCCGTACCGCCCGAATGATCGAGCAGCTCACGCAACAGGTCGCCGTCCCACCAGATCGCGAAGTTGATCGACGGCGTATTGCTGGTGATCAGCTGTCCCGTTACCCTTCTGACCCCGACGCCGCTGGAAGCCCACATCTCGGCGCCCGGATACCTCGGGTCGATGTCTGCGGCAAGGCCGCGCCCGGTGTCCGCGCCTGTGTACACGCCCCACAGGATCTGCCCCGTATTCGCGTCATGCAGCTCTGCGCCATAGGCCGCCGATGTGTTCTCGTGCACGCCGAATACCTCCAGGCCTGGACGGCTCGGGTTGAAATCCCCCAGATGCAGCGCGTCGCCATGGCCGAGGCCGGTCGTGTACTTGCCGGTGCCGTTGTCATCGATCACCGCCGCGCCGAACACGATCTCATCCTTCGAGTCGCCATCCACATCACCGATCGCCAGGCTGTGGTAGCCCTGACCTGCGTAGGCGCCGTTGCCGGGGCTCGTCGAGCTGAACGTCCACAGCTTCGTCAGCTGGCCGTTGCGCCAGTTGTAGGCGACGATCACCGTCTTCGCATAGTAGCCGCGCGCCATGATGATGCTCGGCCGCTGTCCGTCCAGATAAGCGACGCCGGCCAGGAAGCGGTCGACGCGATTGCCGTAGTTGTCGCCCCAGTCGGACACATTGCCGCGCGCCGGTTCAAAGTTGATCGTGGCCATGGCTTGTCCGGTCAAGCCGTTGAACACGGTCAGATATTCCGGTCCGCTCAGGATGCGTCCCGCGCTGTTCCGGTAATCCGCATTCGCATTGCCGATCACGTTGCCCACTCCGTCCACGGTTCCGTCGGCCGTCTTCATGACGACCTCAGCCTTGCCGTCACCGTCGAAGTCATACACGAGGAACTGCGTATAATGCGCTCCCGCACGGATGTTCCGTCCGAGATTGATCCGCCACAGCCTCGTGCCGTCCAGCCGGTAAGCATCGATGATGACGGGGCCGGTATAGCCGTCGTGCGCATTGTCCTTGGAATTGGACGGGTCCCACTTGAGGACGATCTCGTATCTGCCGTCTCCGTCCAGGTCGCCGACGCTGGCATCATTCGGGCTGTACGTATAGCTCTCGCCGGTTGGCGTCGTGCCGCCCGCAGGCCGTTGCAGAGGCACCGTCAGGTAGTTCTGGGCCCACACGGCCGCCGGAGGCGATACCGGACCCTCCACGTCATTGATCACGGGCCTGACCGTATAGACGGAGCTGTTCGTGCCGCCGGTATCCACGTAGTTGGTCGCACCGGTGATCGGGCTGGAATTGATCTTCGTGCCGTTGCGATACAGGTTGAATGCGATGTTGGCCGGATCCGTGCCGAACAATCTCCAGCTGAGAAACACGCCGTTGCTGACCTTGACCGCCACCAGCCCGCGATCGAGCGCCTCCATCTGCCGCGGCGTGGCAGCCCTGACGTCCTGTTTCACGGGAGGGAGCAGGGACATGGTCAACAGAACAGCCAGCGCGATCAACAAGATTTTACTCGCGATATTCGTCTTGCATACCATCAATATTTACCTCCTTTAGTA
The DNA here is from genome assembly GCA_937957685.1 of uncultured Paenibacillaceae bacterium. Taxonomy (GTDB): domain Bacteria; phylum Bacillota; class Bacilli; order Paenibacillales; family DA-C8; genus Insulibacter. The sequence continues at coordinate 17,141 of CALGAO010000119.1, read as the reverse complement.
ATTTATTACAACTAAGAAGACGATGATGCCCTTGCCTGAGCAGCAAGTGATGCTTCTCTGGCTGTGTGTGGTGAGCAGACTGTTCGTTTGCTCATCATGGAGTCATGGAATAGCAAGCGGGGCCAACGGCTGAATGACAACCACAGGAATCGGGTGCGGATGGTGCATATCGGGTGCGGGACCAGACACGATCGGTGAAGCATGAGAACGGTAACCTGCAACTTACTGCCATTCTAAGGTTTCATCATCTTTCCCCCCTTTCTGCCTGGCAGGTTTCGATTTTTTCCGAAAATCTTCTGCTCACCTGCTTCCATTGTATACGTTTTCATAAAAAATGGAAAGACATATATTTTCTTCCATTTGATTAGTAGGAAGGTCCCGGTTTCTTGTCCGCCTTTCCGGAGCTTTCGACAGCCTGCAACAGGAATGGCTTGAATCTGACAGAAATAAGAGGCCGCCAGCGGGTCAGATGCCCTGACCCTTCCTGGACAGCCTCACTTTTGTGGCTATGAAGATAACGCTCCTTACAGATGCAGCATCCAGCCGAACGGATCGGCGATCTTGCCGGTCTGGATGCCGGTGATCGTCTCGTAGATCCGCGCGGACAGCTCCCCTGTCGAACCATCGCCGATCATGAGCCTCTCACCCTTCCAGTACAGGGAACCAACGGAGGAGATGACCGCCGCTGTGCCGGTGCCGAACATTTCCTTCAGGCTGCCTTCCCGATGCGCCTGCACCAGCTCGTCGATCGAGATGAGCCGTTCCTCCACTTCGACCCCCCAATGACGAAGCAGATGAATCACCGAATCCCGGGTGATGCCCGGCAGCAGACCGCCCGTCAGCGCTGGCGTGACGACCTTGTCGTTGATGCGGAAGAACACGTTCATGCTGCCGACCTCTTCCACGTAACGCCGATGCACGCCGTCGAGCCAGAGCACCTGCGAGCAGCCTTGCGCCGTGGCCCCTTCCTGCGCCTTCAGCCCCGCGGCGTAGTTGCCAGCCGTCTTCACATGGCCAACGCCGCCTGCCACCGCGCGGACGTATTCGGATTCCACGTAGATGGACACCGGCTTGATCCCCTCCGCATAGTACGCGCCAACCGGTGACATGATGATCATGAATTTGTACTGCCTGGAAGGAGAGACGCCAAGCGCCGCTTCCGTTGCGATGACGAAAGGGCGGATATACAGCGAGGTCTGGGGCGCATCCGGCACCCAATCCTGATCGATCATGACCAATTGCCTGAGCGCCTCCAGCACCAGTTGCTCATCGATCTCCGGTATGCTCAATCGGTCGTTGGAGCGGTTCAGCCGCTTGACGTTCATATCCGGGCGGAACAGGGCGATGGAGCCGGATTCGGTGCGATAGGCCTTCAGCCCTTCGAAGACCGTCTGTCCATAGTGGAACACCTTCGCTGCCGGGTCCAGCATGATCGGCTGATAAGGCACGATTCGGGCATCATGCCAGCCCTGGCCGTCATCATAGTCGAGGATAAACATATGATCCGTGTAATACTTTCCGAAGCCGAGTTCACCGGATTGCGGCTTCTGTTTGGGCGTTCTGGTGCGCTCGATGCGAATCGATTGGGTCATGTTCGATCACCTTTCCGTTATCAAGATCTTAATTGAATCGTAACCGATGGAAGAGTATATTGGAAATATCTATTTTATACAAAGTTCATACCTTTCAAGTATAGCATGATGTGGAGGGGAGCGATCGTATGGATATCCGCCAATTGCGCTATTTTCTTACAGTGGCCGAGGAAGGGCAGGTCACCGCAGCGGCGAAGCGGCTGAACATGGAGCAACCGCCGCTCAGCCGCCAGATCCGGCAGCTGGAGGAAGAGATCGGCGTGACCTTGTTCGACCGCAGCGGCAAACGGCTGACGCTCACTCATGCCGGTCATCTGCTGAAGCGCCGGGCTGAAGAGCTTCTCCGGCAGCTGCAGGAGACGATCGAGGAGGTGCAGGAGCTGGATGAGGGTGTCCGCGGCACGCTCTCGATCGGTTGTGTCGTCTCCTGCTATTCCCTGCTGCCGCCGAGGCTCGAGCGCTTCCATGAGCTCTATCCGCACGTCACCTTCAAGATTCACGAAGGCGACCATTTCCTGCTCGGTGAGCAGCTGGAGAAGCGCAACCTGGAGCTGATCATCGCCCGGCTCCCGTTTGAAGCGGCGACCGATCCGGATCGCTACGAGGTGCTGCGACTGCCCCCCGACCCGTTCGTCGCGCTGTTGCCCAGCAGCTGGCCTCACGACTCCAGGGCCGCCAGGATGGGCATGGAGGAACTCGCCCGGCACCCCTTCCTGAGCTTGAAGAGCGTCCACACCACCGGCATGCACCAGCGGGTGCTGCAGGCGTTCCGCGATGCCGGGCAGGAGCCGCGCATCCTGTGCGAGTGCTCCAGCGTGACGATCATCCTGTCGCTTGTCGCCGCAGGCATCGGCGCGACGATCCTGCCGAAGTCCGTGCTGACGACTTTCCCGCTGCCCAGCATCCGCATGTTCGAGCTGGATTGCAAGCCGTTCTACTCCGAGGTGGGGCTCATCTGGATCAAGGACCGCTACCTGTCCAAGTGTGCGCGACATTTCATCAAGGTGTTCTCGGCCTGAGGCTGCGGCTTATGATCACCTGCCACAGCTCTCCGTTCCGTCACCGATCGTCCGCACAGTACGTCTCCACCGCCGCCTGTGCCGTCCCCGGAATCCCGGGACGCATGGATGAAGACCGTATGCCGATCGTATATATGGACAAGCCACTGTTCCCTCCCCGCACGCTTTGATGAAGAGTGACCTTTTTTGACACCCTATGCATGAAAAAAACGGGAACTTATCGGAAAGTGCGGAGGTCTATATAGATGAAAGGGGTGTGGTCCGTGCACGATCAAGAACGCTACCTGAACTATGTGACAGAACTCGATATTGCCGACGTTCGGAGCATGATGGAGAACTATGGAGAGGATGTGTGGAATTACGCGTTCATCCTGACCAGGGACGCGCATCTCGCCGATGACATCGCCCAGGAGACCTTCATCAAGGCGTACCGGCGCTTCCATACCTACCGCAGGGAGTCCTCGCTCCGGACATGGCTGCTGAAGATCACCAGGAATACCGCCTTCACATACAGGAACAAAGCCTTTCTCAAACGGGTCATCCTCTACGACAGCAGGCCCAGGGGCTGGGCGGACACGCTGGCCGCGAAGTCCGCGGTCCCTTCGGCGGAGTCCGCCGTCCTGGCCAGCATGGCGGAGGTCGAGCTGTGGACGGCCATCATGAGCCTGCCGGGTAAATACCGCGACCCTCTGCTTCTTCGCTTCCATTATCAGCTGAGCATGGAGGAAATCGCCGAGATCCTGGGCGTGTCCGAAGGGACCGTCAAATCGAGGATTCATCGCGCCAAACAGAAAGCAGCCCATCTGCTCAAAGGGAGGGATGTCCATGTTGGATCGTGACGCCTATTGGGAGGAGAAGCTCGCCCGTCCGCCCTGGTCTGGCAAGCGATTCACGCGCGAGATGATGGCCAATGTCGAGCAGCGCCTCATGGCCCGTCCGAAGATGCGGTCCGGAAGCACGTGGATGTGGTCGACAGCGGTAGTGGTGGCATTGGTGGTGGTCCTGCTCCTGCCCGGCCTGCTCACCCCCAGGGAAGTCGGGCTTCCTCAGGCACCCACCCAGCCGGTGGTGGTCGCGCCAAGGCATGAAACGGAGCCCGAGGAGCTCAGGCTGCAAGCTGGAGACGGCGGCGATCTCGCGGCATGGGAAGCGCTGGACGCAAGCGCCCATCGGCCGACGGATCAGACGCTGATCGAGTTCACGATCGCGCTCATTCGCCGGGAGCTCGGAGCCATGGGCGGACCGAGCGTGCCAACCGATCGCTTGTGGGAAGACGTGGAGCGCAAGCGCGTGCTGGACCGCTATGAGGTGTCCAGCCCCTGGATCCAGGAGGCGCATGTCGCAGATGTCGAGGAAGACGATGATGGGATCGACTATGAGCTGCTGCTGACGCTCACCGACTCCACCCAGGCGACGTTCCAGGAACGGCTCAGGGTCAGCATCGTGATCGATACCCATCTGATCCGGGAAGTGGAGATCCTGGAGGACGATACCGTTGCGGAAGCGGAGCAGCCAGAGGAATCGGTCGCCGATCGGGAGCGGGAGCCCGCCCCCAAGGACTATACGATCGATCCGCTGGTTGAGGATGCGAAGCACCAGGCGGCCCTGTATCCTGCCAACCAGCCGGATCAGGCGACGTTCCGGGGGATAAGGGTATTCTGGGGAGATCGTTCGCGTGCCTTCGAGGAATGGACGAACTCGGCCTTCGAGGCCTTCTCCCCTCAGCTGTGGGTGACGGACGTGACCGGAGACGGCGAGGACGAGATCGTGATCGAACTCATCGTCGATCACGGCACCGGCTATCGAGGCTCCGAGCTCCATGTGCTGGATGCAAACCTCGAGGAGATTCCCGTTGCCGATCCGGTACAGGCAGCCAGATCAGCCCTGGAATACGAGCTTGAGCTTGGTGACGATGGTCGAACCTACACTTTCAGGGTGAATGGTGATGAGCACACGGTCGCATATCGAGACAGCGAAGCTGGCTACTGGTTCGAATCCCCTTATCTGGGCAATATCGTTCAGTATCGGGTGCAGGATCATGTCGTTTACGCGGAAGTGCCGGTCCAGATCTCTCCAGGCCTCTTCCCGATCGATACGGTCATCAGGTATGATTATGTGGACGGGATGTTGGCCATCTCGGATGTGAAGCTCGAGGAGTAGCCGAACAGTCCCCGATCTGCATGGATGATATCCAAGTCAGCCTGTGCCCATCGCTGCTCCGCACCTCTGTACAGAGATGAATTGGACGTTATCCCACATCAAACTTCTCCCATCTTGAGGTGACTCTTATGAACCTGAAGATCCTGACCGAATATTGCCTGTCGAAGCCCGGTGCGCGCGAGGATTATCCCTTCGGCCCCGATCCGCTCGTCATGAAGGTCGGTTCCAAAATGTTCGCCTTGATGGCAACCTCGTCCGATGGATGCGAGATGATCAGCCTCAAATGCGACCCCTTCCTTGCCGAGAGCCTCCGGCAGCAGCACAAATCGGTGGTCCCCGGCTATCATCTGAACAAGACGCACTGGAACACCGTACTCCTGGATGGCACGATCCCGGACGAGGATATTTTCAGCATGGTGGATCATTCCTATGAACTGGTCTTCAAGAGCCTGAAGAAAGCCGAGAAAGCATTGATTCAGGCGGGTTGATCCGGCGATGCTCCGGGAAACGCGCAGAAGCGGAAAGCAGACAAGAAGAACGGACCTGCTTCCGCTTCTGTTTATTTTAGGCGTGTGCAAACACTCCCTCATCCTGCCACGCAGTTTATCCTCATACCGGAAATGCCTGCTTCCTCGACACCCGTATCATCTCTTCGGGGAAAAACTTCCTGAAATAGTTAACCACCTTAACATGCAAATGATCATCGTACCATCTCGACAGCTCATGCTCCGCGAACAGCTGCCGCATCCCGAGCCGCTCCGAGCGTCGGCCCAGCGCCCCGTCCCCGATGCTGAGCGTGTCGATCCAGATCCGGTCGACGATGCCGTCCAGCACCTTCGGGAAATCCGGCGTGAACGGCAGGACGGGCGAGATCGCGGCTTGCGTCCGGAGGCCCGCATCATGCAGTTCCTTCAGCGCCTTGAGCCGCAGTCTGATGCCGGGGGCCGTCGGGGCGAAGATCCGCTTCACGTCCTCCCGATCCGTCTCCACCGTCATCGAGACGACCAGCTCGCACCGCTCCTTCAGCTGCACGAGCAGATCGAGATCCCTCGTGACCAGCGGACCGCGGGTCTGCAGCTGCAGCGCATCCGGCGGGTGCTCGAGCATCTCCTCAAGCAGGCTGCGCGTGATCCCCGCTTCCCGCTCCAGCGGCTGATAAGGGTCCGTGGCAGACGACATGAAGATGCGGACGGGCTTGTTCCTGCGCCGGAGGCTCTTGATCTCCCTGCGGTAGTTGTCCGCAGCGTTCACCTTGACGTGCAGCCAGGTGCCCCAGGGCTCCTCCTTGAACTTCTGCACCGGCAGCTCCCGGACATAGCAGTATTTGCAGGCGAAGGCACACCCGCTGTACGGATTCAGGGAATGGGTGAATCCGACGTTCAGGTACCCTTGCGCCTCCGTCAGGATTTTCTTCGCCTCAATGTCGCTTCTCACCATCTCCATGCTTCTGCTCACCTCCGCTTATCTTGATTGTGCTGCAATCGGGTCTGCTTTACAACCGGTATCCGGCTTCGGTCTTCCGCACTCTCTTCCGCGCACACTCCTGCGCCCATCCGTGCGCCTGACTCAGGTTGCGGACCCGCTCAACCAGCCCATGAGCCGCTTCATTCGGCCTTCTCCTGCAAACGCTCCTTCTGGTCGACCGTCAGATGCAGTTCCCGATACTTGCCTGGCGTGATGCCTTCCTTCTTGCGGAAGGTGGCGACGAAATGACTGACATCATTGAACCCCGTCTGCTCCGCCACCTCGCGCAACGCCTTGTTCGGATGCTGCAGCAGGATGCGCTTCGCCTCCCGCAGACGCATCTGGAGAAAATACGAATAAGGGCTCATATCGAACGCTTGTTGGAACAGCTCATGCAAGCCGTGAATGCCCATATTGGCATATTCGGCAATCTCCTGCAGACCGATATTGTCCGCCAGATGCTGCTCCATCCAGTGCAGAATGGGCGCCAGCTTGCGGTAATACTGGGACAATGACGGGCCATTGTTCATCATGCCGAACTTGCGCAACCGCATCAGAAAATGATACAGATCCGATGACACCTCGATATCCGAATGGGATGGGGACCGCTCGATTCGAAGCAGCAAATCAAGGAACAGGTCGTCGAACGACTGGTCATCGCCCTCCTCGTAGTAAATCGAGGTGTTCATGCCAAGCGATTCCATAATGGCCGGAGCCGCTGATCCGCCAAATGTCAGATAGATGGTCGCCCAGCGGTCTGAGGCCGGATAATAGCTGTGCGGGGTGAATGGGGTGAGCAGCACGCCTTGGCCCTTCGTCAACCTGAACGTATCGCCGAACAGCTCGAAGCGGCCTTCCCCATCGAGCGTATGCAGCCAATGGTAGTACGGATAGCCCTCAGGGCGTTCGAAGATGCGCTCCCATGCGCTGTAGCCTATGGATTCGAGAAATAAGGGAAGCCAGCGCTCCATCGGTGTGAACACGTAGCGAATATTCTCATTGCCCCATCTCACGAGCCATCACCATCCGAGTGTTGATCACTCCTAATTATGAATGACGTGCAACACTCGTATCAATAGCCGACCCGTCAGGTTACCCGGAAAGGGTACCCATCATGTCCATGCTTCGAGGCGGTGTGTCTTCCACCGATGATCGTGCTTGTTGGCGCTGCTCCGCCCCTGCGAATCGCTCGCATCAGTCTTGCATGAATGCATCGAGCGAAGGCAGCTTGTTGCCCCGGTAATCAAACAGGGTCAGGTTCGCCCAATTGTTCTCATGTCCCACCGACCATGTCGGCTTGAACGGAATCCAGCACGGTTCCCAATAATACAGACCAAGCCCAAGGCCATCCGGCACCTCCTTGATCCGCCTTATCAGCTCGAGCAACCACTTGCGCTGTCCGTCGACAGACGGCGGGAAGCCCGGATAGATCCACTCCGGCTTGTTGAAGATGAGCGGATGCTCATCCGGCGGCGTCATCGTCCAGGGATAAGCGACCTCAACCGCGACGATCGGTTTCCGGTACCGCACAGCCAGATCGTGCATGTTGGCCGAGAATTCCTCCAGCGTACCGTGCCACCACGGATAATAGGAAAGGCCGATCACATCGTAATCGATGCGGTAAGCCTCCAGCTTGTCATAGAAGTATCGGCTGCCTGCATTGTCACCGCCTCTATCGATATGGATCATCACCGCGATCGGCTTCTCCTCTGAGGACACGGAGCGAACTCCGCGTACGCCGGCGGCGATAAGCGCCATCAGCTGGTCCCACTGCTCCGGCCTGTCATACTCGCCGCTCACCCGGCCCGCATCCCACAGCATGCCATTGGTGATCTCATTGCCGATCTGCACCATGTCCGGGCGCGCCCCGGCTGCATCCAGCTCGCCAAGGAAGGAAGCCGTAAAGGACTCCACCTCCTCGACGAGCTGAGAGAAGCTCAGACTGCGCCATGCCTTTGGCATGAACTGTTTGGATGGATCGGCCCAATAGTCGGAGTAATGGAAATCGAGCAGGAGATGCAGACCCTTGTCCTTGATCCGCCGGGCCATCCGGATCGTCCTCTGCGGGCCGCAGTAATCGAACGCCGGATCATTCCAGACGCGCAACCTTGCGGAATTGATCCCGCTGTCCTTCAGGATATCGAGCACATCGCGCTGCTCGCCGTTATCGTAGTAAGCGCCGCCCTCGCTCTCGATCTCATCGACGAACGAGATATCCGCGCCTTTGATCAGCCTGGTTATCTTCATCACATTGAGCTCCTTTGCATGTTTTCTGTGTTTCATTGTTTCTTTCCGCTTTCCCTCAGGATACACCTGATCATACGCTCCAAACCTGCAGGTGTCGGCCTGGTTTCATCAGCCTTTCGTGCCGCCGGCGGCCAGTCCCGAGATCAGATACTTCTGCAGGAACAGATAGACGGCCGCGATCGGCACGGCGATCAGGATCGCCCCTGCCGCAAACACGGTAAAGTTGCTCGAATACCTCTCATTCACGAATTGGTACAGGCCAACTGCCAGCGTATACTTGCTCTTGTCATGCAGGATGATCGACGGCAGGATGAAGTCGAAGATCGGCAGCATGAAATTGGTCAGCGCCACGATCGCCAGGATCGGCATGATCAGCGGCAGCAGGATGCGGATGAACAGCCGGATCGGCCCCGCGCCGTCGATCTTCGCCGCATCGTCCAGCTCGCGCGAGATCGTATCCATATATCCTTTCACCAGCCAGGCGTTGAACGGGATCTGCCCGCCAACATAGATCAGCACCAGACCGATCAAGGTGTTGAGCAGCCCGATCAGATTCAGGAAGATATAAAGAGCCACCATCGCCATCATCACCGGAAACATCTGCAGCAGCAGAAAGGCGTACATCCCCGATCTGCGCCCGACAAAATCGAACCGCGACAGCGCATAAGCCGTCATCGAGGTGAATATGACGGACAGCAAACTGTTCAGCGTCGATACATACAGCGTATTGCGGTACCAGGTGAGGTAGTTGCTGTCCGGGCTGGTGAACAGCCAGCGGTAATGCTCCAGCGTCGGTTCCTTCGGAAAGATGCTGGTGGAGTACAGGCTCGTGCCCGCGCTGAAGGACAGTCCGATCGCCCAGGCAAGCGGATAGAAGATGATGACGGCCATTGCCCCGATGACCAGGTAGATGCCCGTAACTTCCAGTATCGATCTCATGCGTCTGCTCATCTATTGATCACGCTCCTCCCGGAATGACCTCGTTCTTCGGAACTGGAAGAAAGCAAAGGCGATGACGATCAGCCCGATGATCAACGATATGGCGGCCGCCATATTGTAGTTGTTCGTCGTGAAGGTCAGCTTGTACACCCACGAGATCAGGATATCCGTCCCGCCCGCTGTCTGCCCGCGAACAGCAGGTCCTCCTCCGTTAAACAGATAGATGATGTTGAAATTGTTGAAGTTCGACGTGTACTGAATGATCAACAGCGGCGCTGTGGCGAACAGCACATGCGGCAGCGTGATGTGGCGGAATTTCTGCCAGCGCGACGCGCCATCCACGTCAGCCGCCTCGTAGACATCCTGTGAGGTGCTCTGCAGCACTCCGGTGAACAGTGCGAACAGGAAAGGGAAGCCAAGCCACACCTGGATGCTGATCAGCGCGATCTTCGTATACAGAGGGTCCGTCAGCCACGGGATGGGCGCGATGCGGAGCGCGCTCAGGATCGTGCGGTTGATCGCGCCGAACTGGTCGTTGAACAGCGCTGAGAAGATCATGATCGTCACGAAGCTCGGAACGGCCCAGGGCAGGATCAGGATCGTGCGGATCAGGCGCTTGAAGCGAACCCTTCTGTCGTTCACCAGCACCGCCAGGAAGAGCCCCAGCGCGATCTGCAACGTGGTCGAAACCACGGTCCAGACGAGCGTCCAGGAAAGCACGCTCAGGAACGATTGATTCCAGATCGGCACGGTCACCAGGTTGACGAAGTTGTCGAAGCCCACCCAGTCGACGAGATGGCGCGGCGGCGAATGGTACAGGTCATAGTTCGTGAAAGCCAGCGATATGGCGAACATGAGCGGGAAGATGACCACGAAGATCAGCATGATGAATCCTGGCACAGACAGCAGATAGGGGAAGCTCGCCATATAGGCCTGCTTCATCGATTCGCGCAGCTTCGGCCGCTGCCAGCCGCTGGCGATCCGTTCGGCCTGAACTCTGGCATCCCTGATGTTGAGGATGTAGATCAGAGCCGCGATGGCCAGCATGATCAGCGACAGTAGCCCATAGACCAGCAGGAAGATCGAGTGATCCACCCTCGGGATCGTGCCCAGCGTCGCGATGCCCCACAGACCAAGACCGATGAAGTCCCTGAAGGTGATGATAAAGGCGAGCTCCAGCAAGATCAGGACGATCCCCTTGATGTAGCTGCGATTGTACAGCTGGCCAAGCCCTGCGAACAGCACGGACAGCGTCACAGCGAGCCATGGCTTGTGCGCGCCGTGGCGAACCGCCCGTTCGATATGAATATCCATGATGATACCTCCCCGTACAAGTCAGCGAACCTTGCCGCTGCATACTGGAAGCGAAACGAAGGGAGCGCCGCACGCCGCTGCGCGCTGCAGCCCCCTTCCTGGCACGACACATCAATTGCCATAAGTCTGGATCTGGGCGGCGATCTGTTCGGTGATCTCATCCAGCACGGACTTCGGATCATCCCCCTGAATGATGAAGTCCACGGCCTTATCCATCTCCCACACCGCACTCATCTCCGGTATGTTCGGCATCGGGATGCCGCTTGCGATCTGGGCGACGAATCCGGCATACAGCGGATCACCGATGTTCTGTTGCGCCTCAGGATGCGCGGGAATCTCGCCCGTCTCCTCGTAGTAGATGTCGCCGCTGCTCTCGCTCGTCAGATACAGCGCCAGTTGCTTCGCCCATGACGGATGCTTCGAATAGGAGGAGATGAACCACGACTTCACGCCGACGAAGGACGTCGCCGGCTTGCCGTTCACCGTCGGGATCGCAGCCGTTCCGAGCTTGTCGCCGAGCTGATCCGCATATGGCTTCATCGCCCACAGCCCATTGATCACCATGCCGACCTTGCCCTCCAGGAACAGCGTGTCCATGATATCGATCGTCATCGTCGGCGGGATGCTGTTGTCCTGGATGAATCTGGCGAAAGCGGTCATCCCCTGAACCGTGCCTTCATGGTTCAGACCGAGATCCTTCGGATCATATTTGCCGTTCGTCTCGCCGAATATATAGCCTCCATAGTTCGTGATAAACGGAATCGTATAATAGAAATCCGGCACCATCAGGAATGCGTACTGATCATTGGCCACATCCGTCAACCGTTCAGACAGCTGCGCCACCTCCTCCAGAGCAGCGGGCACCCGGTCGAGCAACCCCTTGTTGTAGAACACGGCATACGTCTCGATCGAGATCGGGAAGCCGTAGATCTCTCCCTCATACTGAACGGCGCTGATCGCCGCGTCGCTGTATTGGGCCAGTTCCTCCTCCGACAGGTCGAGCGGCTCCGCCAGTCCTTGCACGACGATATCCCCCAGCCGGTCCTGCGGCTGATAGAACAGATCCGGTCCATTGCCGGCCGGTGCTGCGAGCGCGAGCTTCTGCACCTGTTCGGAGCCGGTGACCGGCACGACCTCCACCGGGATCCCCGTCTCTTGCGTGAACGCTGCGGCGAGACGCTCGACAGCGGCCACATGCTTGGCATCATCATTGGACCAGACGATCAGCTTGTCCGGCTTGTCGGATGCCGGGCTGCTCCCGCCGTTTGTCTGCTGGCGTTCCCCGCCGCTGTTATTCCCCGCGTCAGCCCCATTGGATGCCCCGCTCCTGTCCGGCGCACATGCTGCCAGCGCGAACACGAGCATGCTTGCAAGCAAGTATGCGATCCATCTTTTCATACTTATGGATTCCCCCTTCGCTTTGACCTAGCAAAATTATAAAACGCTTACAAACCATGATATATATAAAAAAACTTGGCGCGGCATATAATATTCTTCTGCCTGTCAAACCTGCCAACACCCTCTTCCCACTCGGCAAAAGCAGAGAGCAGCCTGCGCGGACCTGGCCCGCCAGGCTGCCCTCTTTGCCTGCGACGGTTGATTAAAGGATGGACACCCCAACATCCCGAAGCAGACCTGCCAAGGTCCGCCCCCGGATGATCATCGTCAGCTCGTTCGCCTGAACTGGCTGTTGTACAGGTCGTGGTAGAAGCCCTTCTGCCGCAGCAGCTCGTCGTGTGTTCCCCGCTCGATGATCGAGCCGTGGTTGATGACGAGGATCTGATCCGCCTCGCGGATCGTCCCCAGCCGGTGCGCGATGACGAAGCTCGTGCGCCCGCGCATCAGCTTGCGCATCGCCGTCTGGATGTGCATCTCAGTGCGCGTGTCGATGCTGCTCGTCGCCTCGTCCAGGATGAGGATCGCCGGGTCAGCGAGCACCGCCCGCGCGATCGTCAGCAGCTGCCGCTGCCCCTGGCTCAGGTTCGCGCCGCCTGCGGTCAGCATCGTATCATAGCCCTGCGGCAGCTTCCGGATGAAACCGTGGGCATTGGCGAGCTTCGCCGCTTCCTCCACCTCTTCGTCCGTCGCGTCCAGCCGACCGAAGCGGATGTTCTCGCGGATCGTCGCGGAGAACAGATACGCATCCTGCAGCACGAAGCCGATGCGGCTGCGCAGGCTGTCCTTGTCGATCTCGCGGATGTCGATGCCGTCGATCGTGATGCGGCCGGAGTCGATCTCGTAGAACCGCGTGAGCAGGTTGATGATCGTCGTCTTGCCCGCGCCCGTCGGCCCGACCAGCGCGATCATCTGGCCCGGGCTCGCCTTCAGCGACACATGCTTCAGGATCGGGTTGCCCTTCTGGTAGCTGAACGACACATCCTCGAACACCACCTCGCCGCGCACCTCATCCAGTTGGCGCTGTCCGGCGTGCCGTTCGTACTCCGACTCCGTGTCGATCGTCTCGAACACGCGCTCGGCGCCTGCGATCGCGGACTGCACCAGGTTGAACTGGTTCGCCAGGTCATTGAGCGGCCGCTGGAATTGCTTCGAATACTGCAGGAAGGCCACGACCACCCCGACCGACGTCCAGCCTTTCAGCGCCATCCAGCCGCCAAATGCTGCCATCAGCGCGAAGCTCATGTTGTTCAGCATGTTCATCGCCGGGCCGACGGTGCCCGAGAAGATCTGGGCGCGGATGCTCGCCTCCGTCAGCGTGCGGTTGATCTCGCCGAACCGCTCAAGCGCCGCCTGCTCCCGGCGATACACCTTCACGACCTTCTGCCCGGAGATCGTCTCCTCGATGAAGCCGTTCAGCTCGCCCAGATGCTGCTGCTGTTTGCTGAAATATTGCCTCGTCCAGCCGGCGACGAATTTCGTGAACAGCATGACCAGCGGGATCGTCACCATGCTGACCAGCGTCAGCCAGATGTTGAGCGAGACCATGATCGCGACCGCCCCGATCAGCGACAGCACGCTGGAGATGAGCTGGGTGACGCTCTGGTTCAGGGTGCCGGAGACGTTCTCGATATCGTTGGTGGTGCGGCTCATCAGTTCGCCGTGCGTCCTGGTATCGAAGAAGCGGAGCGGCAGCACCTGCAGCCGGGCGAAGAGATCCCGTCGCATCTCCTTCACCGATTGCATCGATACCTTGACCATGATGAACTGCTGCAGCCAGGTGAACAGGGACTGACCGGCGTAGACGGCGAGCAGGAGGATGCCGATCCGCACGAGTCCCGGATAGTCTCCGGGGATGATGTAGTCGTCCACGGCGGAACCCAGGAGATAGGGAGCGATCAGCGAGCAGACCGTGGTGATGATCGTCGCGAGCAGCACGCCGATCAGACCGATGCGGAAGCCTCTCAGGTATTGCCAGATGCGGCCCAGCGTCTGCCAGGCATTCTTCGGCTTGGCCCTGGTCATGACGAAGCCCCTGGGGCCTCCGCCCCTCATGCTGAGATCAGGCGGCGGGGGCGGCATCGGACGGCCGGACTCAGGATTGGCCATGGCTCACTTCCTCCTTCCCGAGCTGGGATTCGTATATCTCCTGATAGATCTTGCTCGTGGCCAGCAGCTCCGCATGCGTTCCCGCATCCGCCAGCCTGCCCTGATCGAGCACGAAGATCCTGTCCGCGTCCATGACGGACGAGATGCGCTGCGCGATCAGGATGCTCGTGCAGCCTCGCATCAGCTCGGCGAGCGCCCGCTGCAGCCGCGATTCCGTGCCCATGTCGATCGCGCTCGTGCTGTCGTCCAGGATGAGGATCGGCGGCTGGAGGACGAGGGCGCGGGCGATGGCGAGCCGCTGCTTCTGGCCGCCGGACAGGTTGACGCCGCGCTGCCCGAGCATCGTATCATAGCCATCCGGCAGCCGGCTGATAAAATCATGCGCCTGCGCTGCCTTCGCTGCCGCGATCACCTCTTCATCGGTGGCATCGGGCTTGCCGTAGCGGATGTTGTCGCGGATCGTGCCGCTGAACAGGATCGTCTCCTGCAGCACGATGCCGATGCTCCGGCGCAGCGACTCGAGATCGTGCTCCCGCACATCCACCCCGCCCACGAGCACGGCGCCCTTCGTCACGTCATAGAGTCGCGGGATCAGCGCGACGAGCGATGACTTGCCCGAACCGGTGGCGCCGATGATCGCCACCTTCTGCCCCGGCTCGATGGTGAAGCTGACATCATCGAGCGCCAGCTCCGACTCCGGGCCATAGGAGAAGCTGACGTGGCGGAATTCGATCCGTCCCATCCGTTCATCCGCCGGGAGGATCACCGCCCGTTCCTGGCTGCGGATCTCCGAAGTCGTATTCATCACTTCCAGGATGCGGTCGGCGGACACCTTCGCGCTGGAGATGCGGACGAGCATCATCGCCACAGCCGACAGCGCGAACAGCACCTGGGTCACATAGTTGATGAAGGCGACGAGACCGCCGACCTCGAACGAACCGTCGATCGCGTCCCTGCCCCCGAGCAGGAGCACGGCGATGATGCTGACGTTCAGGATCATCGTCAGGATCGGCATATTGATCGCCACGAGCCGCTGCGCCTTGATCGCCACATCGGTATAGTCATCGTTGGCGCGGCCGAACCGATCCTTCTCGAAGCTGGCCCTGACGAATGCCCTGGAGACGCGCATGCCGGCCAGATTCTCCTGCAGGACGGTATTCACCCGATCCAGCCGCCGCTGCACCTTGGCGAACATCGGCAAGGTCAGGCGGATAAGCGAGAACATGACGATGAACAGGATCGGGATCGAGATCGCCAGGATGAGCGCCAGCTTCGGGCTGATGATCACCGCCATGACGATGCTGCCGATGGCCAGGAGCGGCGAGCGGACGAAGATGCGCAGCAGCATCTGCACCAGCATCTGCAGTTGCACGATATCGTTGGTCAGCCGCGTGATCAGCGAGCCCGTCTTCAGCTCATCCAGATTGCGGAACGAGAACGTCTGCACATGTTGAAACAGGTCTTGCCTCAGGTCTGCGCCGAAGCGCATCGAGGCGATGGATGAATAGATCGCGCAGCCCACACCGCCGACGATGCCGATGAGCGCGACGATGATCATGAGCACGCCGGTCTTGCCGATATGCCGGATATCGCCTGTCATGACACCGTTGTCGATGATGCTGGCCATCAGCATCGGCTGGAGCAGGTCCATGACCACCTCCAGCAGCATCAGCAGCGGGGCCAGCAGCGCCGCCTTCCAGTGGGGCCGCAGATAAGCAAGTAACTTAATCATTCTGCACCTCGTTATGCGTCTCTTTATGATGGGTATGCTCCGGTCGACGCTGCCTGTCGTGCCCAGGCTTCATCGAGCGAACGTTGTGCTTGATGCGAGCGAGCAAGCCGCGCAGCGTAACCAGTTCCTCCTCGGTCAGCCCGGAGATGGCTTGCTGCTCCAGTCTGTCCAGCGTGTCCCTTACGACCTGCAGGGTCTCGAAGCCCTTGTCCGTCAGATAGATGCGCGAGACCCGTTGATCCATCGGGTCAGCCTCACGGCGCACCAGGCCGTTCTTCTCCATGCGGTTGATCATCACCGTCAACGTCGCCGCCTTGACATCCAGCTGTTCGGCGAGCTCCCTCTGGCTCTGCCCGTTCCTCCTGGCCAGCGAGAACATCAGCGGAGGCTGCCCGGGGTATACGTCATATTCGCGGAGCTCTGCGTGAATATGGTTAAAATAATGCCTGCTGATATGATGCAGCATGGCCATCAAGGATCGATCTCGACCATGCGGAGACATCCCACTCCCCCTTCCCACATTTAATTAGCCAGCTAACATTTAGCCGACTAACTATTAAGCTACTCCAATCCGTCTTCCTTGTCAATTTCTTCGTCTTTTCCAAAAACAAGTCCGCAGCACCATCATCCATATGCCATATTATGATAAAATTGTATGTATCCAGCCAACCCAACGTTCGAAGCGAACTTGAACAGGGCGCATGCGCCAATCACTGTCCCGTCATGGAGGGTACCATGTCATCCGATCTTCTGTTTCTGGCGATCACACTGGTTCATCAGATCATCACTTTCATCCTCTTCAAACTGAAGCAAAGCTGGGTCCGCTACTGCATCCTCACCTTCCTGGACGCGTTGGTCGTCATCAGCTTCATCTCATATTACAGCTATCGCCTCTATCAGATCCACCACCGGTTCCCGGAGCTTCCCCCGGATTGGTCAGTGAACCTGTTGTTCATCGCGATCTACCTCTTCGTCATCATCAAGGTTGCTCTTGACAACAGGAAGTACCGCAAGGAGCTGGAGCAGCCGCTGAACCAGCCGAGCCATGCCGCACGGACGACGACAGGATCGGACGCCCTCGCCCCGCCTATAAATCGGGTAGGAGGCTACCCATTAGTTGAGTAGCCGACCTCCCACACCACCGTACGTACCGTTCGGTATACGGCGGTT
>CALGAO010000118.1 GCA_937957685.1 uncultured Paenibacillaceae bacterium | reverse complement strand
CTGTAAGCAGGTTTTTTCTGCTTACAGGCTTCCCACAACCGCGTTCACCCGCTGTAAGCAGGTTTTTTCTGCTTACAGGCTTCCCACAACCGCGTTCACCCGCTGTAAGCAGGTTTTTTCTGCTTACAAGCTTCTCCCGGCCGCATTCACTTGCCGCAAGCAGATTTTTTCTGCTTACAAGCTTCTCCCGGCTGCATTCACCCGCTGTAAGCAGATTTTTTCTGCTTACAGGCTTCCCACAACCGCATTCACCCGCTGTAAGCAGATTTTTTCTGCTTACGCAACCGGTCTGATCCCTGAGGCACGCTTCGTCGCCTCATCAAGCTCCGACCTCTCTATTACCAGAACACCACCACCCACGGCGAGGATCGAGCCTAACTGAATGAAGATCTTGAACGTGTTGGCCGGGTTGAGATGCGCGTTTACCCCACGCACCTTCGACCACTCCAACGACATCATCTGGGGGAAGAAAATATCTTCTCTCAGACAACCACAGGCAGTCGATGCACCATGAGAGAAGAAAATATCTTCTCTCAGACAGCCCCAGGTGGTCGATGCACCATGAGAGAAGAAAATATCTTCTCTCAGACAGCCACAGGTCGTCGATGCAGCGTGTGACGGATCCAGACGCCCGAGTCGCCCCTCGTACAGCCAACAAAAAAACCGCTCCAGCCCCGGACTGCACCGATGCTCCTGCTGCGGCAGTTCGAGTGCAGCAGGGCGCAGTTCAAGGCTGAGAGCGGTTATTCTCGTCTGGCCATATCAGCGGCAGTATTTGTCGAATGCAGCGATCAGATCAGCGGCGATCTCCTGCGCGGAACGGTCTTCAATGTCGTGACGCTCGATGAAATGCACAAGCTCACCGTGCTTCATCAGCGCGATCGACGGTGAAGACGGCGGATACGGCGCGAAGTATTCGCGGGCCTTGGCCGTCGCTTCCTTCTCCTGTCCGGCGAACACCGTGAACAGATAATCCGGCTTCACCTCATGCTGCAGCGCCAGGACAACGCCTGGACGCGCTTGGCCGGCTGCGCATCCGCACACGGAGTTCACAACGACCAGCGCCGTGCCGTCCTTCGCTTTCTCGAAGTTCTCCACAACGTCCTCAGGTGTAAGCAGTTCTTGTATGCCAGCGCGCGTCAATTCGTCACGCATCGGTTGAATCATATCTCTCATGTACAACTCGAATGACATGTTCATGCAGATCACTCCTTCTCATGAAGTCATAGTACCGTAATCAGGCTTGCGGTCTATTCACATTATACACAACATGAAAAAGGAGCGAAAGACTGCAAGGTCAAATGTCACAGCCAGAGCCGCCTACTGTGGCTAATCTTGCCTTCGTTCAGAGCCGCTTGCTGTGGCTAATCCTGTCTCCGTTCTTCCTCTTCATCGCCGGGTTCCCGATTGGCCTCATAGGCCACGTCCTTGAACGGATGCATGAAGATCCCGCTTTGCGGGGGAATGCCGCGCTCGAACAGCTCCCTGTTCTCCTCCGTCTGAAAACCGATGTCCTTGAACGGATGCACCCATTGATCGCCTGCCATGATGGCGGGATCCGTATCCTTGCTCCACTTGTTCAGAGGGGACTCAGGCGAGTCGTACATATGATCGCCGATGACGACGCCATACTCGTTGACAAATGGCGCCTCCGGTCCCCTTCCTTGCCGGAATTCCGGCAGGAACTCGATCTCGTACGGATCAAGTGCCGGATCCTCATCGGCAAGCTCAGCCAGCTTCTGATGCACTTGCTCCTTCGAAGCGCGATAAGGGGCCTTGGAGGCTTCATCCGCTATGTCTTTCTGAGCTTGATAAGCCACAGCTCCATTGGATGTCTGCGAGGTCGCATGCGCTGTCTGCGCAGCCTCAGGTGCTGCCTGAGGCTCCAGAACGCCTTGCACCGCCTCAGATGCAGCCTGACTCGCCCCAGCCCCATGAGCCTCCCGAACGACCGAAGTGTCCCTCACAGCCTGCACATCAGACGCATCTCCGGTTTCACGGGCATTCCAGGCGTCAGATTGTTTCACATCCCGATGTTTGTCCATGGCGATTACTCCGCAGGACGGTTGGGACCATCCAGCTTCTTGTCCACCGGCTGAGAAGCCCGGTGCTCCCGTCCCTCTTCCCGATTGGTCTCCGCCTGCTTGCGCTGCGCTGGTGAACTGCTCGCTGTTTCTTTGACCACATCCATCATCTCCTTTCCTTCTGTAGTATGTTCACCGGCAGCCTTTTGTATCAGCCTGGACAGGACTGGCATCGCGGCACCGCAGGCGATGAGCAGAAGCAGGAGCCATTGCTCAACCGTCAGCAGCAGGACCGGCGCTCCCCGATCCACATAGCTGACCACGAACCAACCGACTCCAAGGGCGATGCCTGTATCCCGGGCGATGCGGCCGCTCCCCCATGCGGGACTTCTCAGACACCATGCATAGATCGCGATGATCAGCGCGACCAGCCCCGCATACAGATGGACCGGATGGTAGCGAAGCAGCGAATCCGTCAGCTTGATGCCCCAGGGCAGATCGGTGACCAGCCCGTATTCCCTGAACAGGGAGCGACAGGGGATGAGGGCGATGAGTGAAGCGAAAGCCAGCACATCGAGCGCCAGCGGCTGCAGGAGGCCATGGCGGCGCAGCGCCAGCACGCCGTAGATCAGGCCGCAAGATACGCCAAGCGCGATGCCGGGCACGCCTCCTGAAGCGTACAGCAGACCGATCGGCCGAGTCCACAGCAAGGCGGGATTCATCACGAGCGGGGTCAGCTTCCAGACGAGCACCGCCAGGATGAACGCATTGACGAGCTTATCCAGCATCATGCGGCCAGATGCCGCGTCCACCTGCAGACGGGCGAGCTTCCATCTCGCGGCATAATAGGCAAGGATGATGGAGGCGATCAGGACGAGAAGCTTCATTTTCACCAATACCGAACCGACGTTGATGATCTCCGGCACCGCAACGATCTCCTTCCCCACTGGTTGAAATGCAAACCGATAACCCATATTCGTGCACCTGACTCTACAGACAGGCGAGGTTCCTCATGTTCATTGTAGCGTGGCGAATGCCGGATTCCAATAAGCGCCGCACTTGATTCTTCCATGGTAATTCAGGATACTACATAGCATAGAGGTGATCGCATGAACCGATATGATGTCATCATCATCGGAGGCGGCCCATCGGGACTGATGGCCGCGATTGCAGCGAGCAAGCATGGCGCAAGCGTGCTCCTGGTCGACAAGGGAGACAAGCTGGGACGCAAGCTGGGCATATCCGGCGGCGGCCGCTGCAATGTCACGAACAACAAGGATCTGGACGAGCTGATCCGCCATATCCCCGGCAATGGCCGGTTCCTGTACAGCGCGCTGTCCACATTCAACAACAGGCATATCATTGAATTCTTCGAGGGACTCGGCATCCGTCTGAAAGAGGAGGACAACGGCCGCATGTTCCCCGCCACCGACAAGGCGAAGACCGTCGTCGACGCGCTTGTCTCGCAGGTGCGCAAGCAGGGGGTGAGCATCATGACCAACAGCCCCGTGGAGCGCGTGCTGTACGAAGACGGCGCGGTATCCGGCGTCAGGCTGAAGCAAGGTCAGGAGCTTGGCGCCAGCTGCGTGATCATCGCCACAGGGGGCAAATCCGTGCCGCAAACCGGCTCGACCGGAGACGGATACGCCTGGGCCGAGGAGGCAGGGCATACGATCACCGAGCTGTTCCCGACCGAGGTGCCGATCACGCTGAACGACCCATTCATCCAGGATCGGGAGCTGCAGGGCTTGTCGCTGCGCGACGTCTCGCTCACCGTCTGGAATCCGAAGAACAAGCCGGTCATCACCCATACAGGCGATATGATCTTTACGCATTTTGGCATATCCGGCCCGATCGCCCTGCGCTGCAGCCAGTTCATCCACAAGGTGAAAAAACAGTTCGACGTCCGCGAGGTGCGGATGACGCTCGACCTGTTCCCCGAGGAGTCCGCTGAGCAGGTGTTCCAGCGGCTCTTCGGCGCGATCAAGGAACAGCCCCGCAAGGCCGTCAAGAATACGCTCCGGAGCTTCCTGGCGGAACGCATCGTGCCTGTCCTGCTGCGAAAATCCGGCCTCGCCGGCGAGATCACCGGCGACCATGCCGCCAAGTCATCCGTGCTGGCCTTCGCGCAAGCATCCAAGGCGATGCCCCTGCACGCGACGGGGACGCTCCCGCTCGAGCAGGCATTTGTCACAGGCGGCGGGGTTCATCTGAAGGAAGTGGATCCGAAGACGATGCAATCGAAGCTGATGCGGGGGTTGTATTTCTGCGGGGAAGTGCTGGACATCCATGGTTATACGGGCGGGTATAACATCACCGCCGCATTCGTCACCGGGCATACGGCGGGAACGAACGCGGCGTTGCAAGCGAAGGAACTGTCCGCCGGCAGCCAGCCGAACATGAAGTGAAGCGGCGCACCGGCATGAACAGCTGACGGGCCACAAGCGGGGAGCTTTAGGCCCTGACGTCACCTGAGAAATGATCGTACGAATCGGCAGAGACATCATACAGCGGCCCTTCGTCGCTGTCCGGGATCTCCGGCTCGGGGCCTGTCCTGTCCAACCGGTCCGGATCGGCGGACGAAACAGCGGCCTCAGCACGCTTCGCTGCATGCCGCTGCCGACTTTCGGACGACGATTCCGGCTTTGCCGCCGCTTCTGCTTCGGCCCAATCGTCCGAACCCGTCACCGCTTCTGCCGCTCCTTCGCTCCAGGCATCCTGCTCTTCCGCTGCGTCTGCCGAACCGTCGGCCCAGTCGTCCTGCTCATGAGCAGCCGTATCCCGCTCAGGCCGGCGGTTCAGCTCGTACGCCATCGCATAGACTTCCTCTTCATCCCTGGCCGCATGTGGCCGGGGCTGCTCACTCAACAGCTGGCCGCCGCACGCCTGCCCGATCTCCAGAGCGGACGTCAGATCCTCGCCGATGACGCGGATCGCAACCTGAGGCTGCGGCGCATCGCGATCGTGCCACTCGGGTTCATAGCCCAGCTCCCCGAACGTCTCCATCGCCTTCCTCGCGTCTCGCTCATCGGGAAATTGAAACACGAGTGCCGGAGCATGCCTGTTCATCTGTGCATTCATCCTTTCCTCGGAATTATTCCTGGCAGATAGTTGTTTAGGTTGCCCAGCCCCCGGGTTCAATATGCGTCTTCGCGTCGTCCTCCTTTCCTCATGAAAAAAAGCAAGAGGCACCGCCTGAAATGAAGGCAATGCCTCTGTTAACCGATCTCGATCTACCGCTCTCTTACACCCACCACATCTCGCCGAGCGGCTCCTTGATCATCACAGACTGCAGGTTGTTCACCGCTTTGGTGAAGCCCTCTTCAATCGACATCAGGCCGTCTTCATGCTCGATGCTGACGACGTAGTCGTAGCCTGTGAGGCGCAGCGCGCTGATGATGTCCGCCCACACCTTCATGTCATGCCCATAGCCGACCGTCCGGAACTGCCAGGCGCGGCTGAGCATGTTCGTGTATGGCTGCATGTCGGTAATGCCGTAGATGTTCGCATTGTTCACGTCGATGGTCGTGTCCTTGGCGTGGAAATGATGGATCGCGCCCGCCTTGCCCAGGTAGAGGATGGCCTGCACCGGATCGATGCCCTGCCACCACAGATGGCTCGGGTCGAGGTTGGCACCGATCACATCGCCGACCGCCTCTCTCAGCCGCATCAGAGTGCCTGGCGTGTGAACGGAGAAGCCGCCATGCAGCTCCAGTCCAATCTTCACGCCCCGCTTCTCCGCCTCGCGGCCGACTTCATTCCAGTACGGGATCACTTTATTCTCCCATTGCCAGGCCAGGATCTCCTGATAATCGTTGGGCCATGGAGCGACCGGCCAGTTCGGATACTTCGCATCCTCCGAATCGCCCGGGCAGCCGGAGAACGTATTCACCACCGGGACGCTGAGCCGCTTCGCCAGCTCCAGCGTCTTCATGATCGTCTCATGCGCCTCTTTCGCGATCGCCTTGTTCGGATGGAGCGGGTTGGCATGGCAGCTGAACGCGCTGATGATCAGCCCGCGCGACACAAATTCCTGTTCATACCGCCTGAGCGCCGCGTCATCCTCCAGCAGCTCATCGATCGGGCAATGCGCATTGCCAGGATAGCCGCCCGTCCCGATCTCCACCGCCTCCACTCCCTTGGAAGCGACGTGATCGAGCATCTCGGGCAGAGACTTCTGAGCATACAACACCGTAAATACGCCAAGCTTCATCGCTTGATCCTCCTCCTGTTCACTTATGCCAAGGTAACGGCCTTGCCGGTTCTTGCCGATTCATAGATCGCTTCCAGGATCTGCGTGACAACCAGCGCCTGTTCAGGCAGAACGAGCGGCGACCTGTCATTCACGATGGACTCGATCCACATGCGAGCCTCGCGTTCGCCTTCCGTCTCCCGCTTGCCATCGAAGAAAGCGACGCCGCTCATATCGGTCTCGATCTTGTTCACGTACAGCTTGCTGAAGCGCTCCCCGTTGATGCGCAGGCCGTCCCACATGTCGGCTCCCGCCTCGGTCCCGTGGAGCGTCGTCTTCGCTTCACCGACATTGAGCGTGTTGAGCGCCCAGCTGGCCTCCAGCATGATGGAGGCGCCATCCTCCATCGTGATGAACCCGAAGGCCGAATCCTCCACCGTGAACTTCTTCGGATCCCACGGACCGAAGGCATTGGCGGCATTCTCGCGCTGTCCCAGCTTGTGATAGACGGCGCCGAGAACCGTCTTCGGCTTGTAGTTGTTCATCATCCACAGCGTCAGATCCAGGGCGTGGGTGCCGATATCGATCAGCGGACCTCCGCCCTGCTTCTCCTCATCCAGGAACACGCCCCAGGTCGGCACGGCGCGGCGGCGCAGCGCGTGCGCCTTGGCATAGTAAATCTCGCCAAGTCCGCCTTCATCGCACAGCTGCTTCAGATACAGGCTGTCGTCGCGGAAGCGGTTCTGATAGGCGATGGACAGCTTCTTGCCCGTGCGATTCGCCGCTTCGACCATCGCTCTCGCTTCCGCTGTTGTCTTCGCCATCGGCTTCTCGCACATGACGTGCTTGCCGGATTCCAGGGCAGCGATCGAGATCTCGGCATGCGAGTCATTCGGCGTGCACACGTGGATCACATCGATCGACGCATCCTCCAGCAGGCGCCTGTAGTCCGTATACACCTTGGCGTCAGGCGTGCCATACTCCGCAGCGGCCTTGGCCGCGCGCTCCTCCACGATATCGCAGAATGCGACGATGTCCACCTGTTGCAGCTTCGACAGCGAGGGCAGGTGCTTGCCGTTGGCGATGCCGCCGCATCCGATGATTCCGACTCTGACTTTGCTCAGTGCTGACATTTGAACATCTCCTCCGATGTATGCTGGTGGTTATGTGCTTTCTGTTTTTTTATTGAAGATTGGCCTTGATCCATTGATAGCTGGTGCGAACGCTCTCCAGCGGCGGGTTCGTGCACACGTCCTGCTCGACGATCAGCCACTCGCAGACGCTACCCGCTGCAGCCGCCGCGATCTCCTTCAGCGGCACGATCCCGGTTCCCAGCTCGACGGTCAGCGGCCCATGCTCCGACGGACGGTAATCCTTGAAGTGAACCAGCGGCAGCCTGTCCTTGTACTTGCGCACATAGGCCACCGGATCATAGCCCGCGGCGTAAGCCCAGCAGGCGTCCAGCTCCACCTGCAGCGCGTCGCTGGAGACGCTGGCGAACAGATCATCGAGGATCGTCCTGCCGTCGACGTGCTCGAGGAACTCGAAGTGGTGATTGTGATAGAGCAGCTGGATGCCTTCAGCCCGGCAACGCTCGCCCAGGCTCGCGATATTCCGGATGACCTCCCGCCATGCCTCGCCCTTGCGATAGCCTTCTGCCAGATAGGGCACCGCGATATAGCGGCCTCCCAGCGCCTTCATGTATGCGATCTCCTCATCGGCCGCTTCCAGCAGCCGCTCATATGGAACATGGCTGCCCACCGCCTTGAGCCCGGTCTCTTCGAGCAGCGACTTCAGCTCCTCCGCCTTCAAGCCGCCATAGCCCGCGAACTCGACGCCCTGGTAACCGATGGCGGCGACCTCGCGCAGTGTTCCTGCAAGATCGTCCCTGGTCAGATCGCGCAACGTATACAGCTGCAATCCAATTGAATAATTCGGCATCGCTTCTGATCTTCCCCCCAGCTTATGTATTCGCTTAACATTAAACCAGCACTTGCGATCCATGAACATGAATGATCTAGCATAAACATGAACAATCTGGCTATTAACTGAACCGGATCCGCCGATGCGAACCCTCATCATGTCCATCTGAAGTCTGATCAGGTCCGTGTTCCGACGAGCGACTGATGCCGGCGATGACGATGTCGAGCATCCTGCGGAAGGTCTCGTCCAGATCGAGCGGCAGACCGAAGCCGCCCTTCTGCTCCAGCGACGCGAAGCCGTGCAGCACGCTGCGCAGCGCGCGTACGGCGTGTATCGCGTCATCGCCGGCCAGACCATAAGGCTCGAGCACATCGGTCAGCAGCTTCACGATCGCTTCTGATATGCGCGTCAGCTCTTCCTGCCCGGGAGCCGGCGCGCGAAGCGCGGCCTCATACAGGCCCGGATGCTCGCGGGCAAATTCCACGTATGCCCGGCCGATCGCATGGATGGCTTCATCCCTCGCGCGTCCGGCGGCAGCATGAAGCATGCGGTCATACAGCTGACGCAGCGCATGAACGGCCAATTGATGGCGCAGCTCCGGCAAGCCTTCCACGTGGTTGTAGATGGAAGATGAACGGATGCCCAGCGCCTTGGCCAGGCCGGCCAGCGTCAGGTTGTCCAGCCCGTGAGCGTCCGCCAGTTCACCCGCCATTTGCAAGATTTTGTTTCGATCGAGTCCTGCTCTTGGTGACATGTATGCTTCACACTCCTATTATCTTGGCCGGTTTGTGCCAGAATGTTGCTCCGCCTCCAGAATCGCCTGATCGATGGAAGGTAGCGGCTCGCGGATCATCTCGCCATGCCCGACCGCCAGCACGGACGGACGAAGCTCGCGCAGCTTCCGCGCCGTTGCCAGCGCCGCTTCCCGGCTCCATGTGGCCATCGCCGGAAACGGGAAGCCCGGTCGCACGATTCCGGACACCGCGACGCCCCCGCGCGTCTGGAAAGCGTCCCCGGCGATCAGGATGCCACAGCGCTCGTCCATGAACGCCATATGCCCCGGCGTATGACCTGGCGCAGCGATCGCGGTCAGCGAGCCGATGCGCTCTCCATCGCGCAGCAGCCGGTCCGGTCTGGTCCGAAGCTTGCGATTGAATCCGCCCCGAATCTTGTCCGGATGCTCCCCCGGGAGCAAGGCATAGTCGCCGGCCAGCAGCCTGGCATCCCGCTCGGAGATCGCCACTTCCGCATCCGGACATGCGGCGCGCAGTCGATCCAGAGCACCGACATGATCCGCATGCGCGTGCGTGAGCAGGATGCGTCTGATCGGCTTGCCGAGCGAGGAGGCCGCCTGCAGGATGCCCTTCCAGCCGAAGGCCATCGCCGCATCGATCAGCGTCAGTCCGTCTTCCTCCTCCACCAGGTAACAATTGACCGGGAATACCCGGGGCATAAACGTAATCTGAATCACCGTCTGCTCTCGTATGACGCGCATAAACGCTTCCCCTCCACCAATTAACTAATAACGTTAGTTATAATATAACTAACATCATTAGTTTTTGTCAACAGAAAAGCTCACCCTCCCATCAGGAGGCCGAGCCAGGCCGCCACCAGGCCCAGGGCGACGGATCCTGTCACATAAGCGGCTGCCACAGCGAACTTCCGCTTCTCCAGCAGACGGATCGTCTCCAGCCCGAACGTCGAGAACGTCGTATACGCGCCGCATACTCCGACGCCCAGCAGGAGCCACAGCGGCTCGACAAGGACCTCCCTCGCGTGCATGGCGTAGAGGAAGCCGAGCAGCAGCGAGCCGGACAGATTGATGAGGAACGTCCCCACCGGGAAAAATGCCGAACGCTTCGACAGCCACAGTCCCGCATAATAGCGCATGAGCGCGCCGATGATACCTCCCAGGCCTACCCACCAGACTGCCATCACCGCTGCCCCTCCTTGCTGCCGATCTGTCCGCGGGTCCGTCTGCCGGTCGAACCGCTTGTCCATCTGCCCGCTGCGATCCAGCCGATCCCCGCAAGCAGGGCTCCGCCCAATGCGCTGATGAGCACGTATGCCGCAGCCGATGCCGGTGACCCAAGCTCGATCAGCTGCAACGCCTCGACCGAGAACGTGGAGAATGTCGTAAACGAGCCGATGAGGCCGACGCTGATACCAAGATGAACGGGCCTGGGAAGGCCAAGACGCTCCGAAGCCGCCGCGAATGCGCCCAGAACCAGACATCCCGCCAGGTTGACCAGCAAGGTGCCGTTCAGAAACAAAGGCCAGTCCATCCCCCGCAGGAGCGGTTCCAGCCCATGTCCGATTATATGACGAAGAACAGCCCCTATCATGCCTCCAACCGCTACGGCCAGCACGTGCATTTCTATCACCTGCCGTTTGTGTATTCCAATATGAAATCATCAACAGTCTAACCGATCTTCTTCAGAATGCCAATGCCTGTCCCGCAAACGCATAAAAAACCGAGCTTTCCGACCAGGTCGGTCAGCTCGGTTTCATTTCTTACGCTTGGTATCGTCAAGCACTCACAAACGAATAGGAACCTGAACCGATCAACAGACGTACGCCGCTGGCGGTCTGTTCGACCTCCTTGATCCCGGCTGTCTGGCGCACGGGATCTTCGTTTGACCCAAGCGAGTCGATCACTTGACGAATCGGCGTATCTCCTTCCCACAACATCTCGATCCTGGCTCCGGGCACGATCACTTCGGCTGTACAGTTCACCGGTACCGTCACCTTCATCATCGTCTTGCCATCCTGCAAACGCCAGCCGACCTCAACGTTGCCATACATACTTTCATAAGAGGCTTCGGCGTAGGTAAGGCCATCCACAGGCAGCTGGGGCTGGATGCGAAGTTTCGCGAATGCTGGGACCGATTCATCCATAGCCAGACCCGCCAGATGACGGAACATCCAGTCGCCGATCGCCCCGTATGCATAATGATTGAAGGAATTCATATCATCGCTCCAGAACGAGCCGTCCGGTTTGATGCCGTCCCAGTGCTCCCAGATCGTCGTGGCGCCTTTGCTGACGGAATACAGCCAGGAAGGATAGGTGTCTTGCAGCAGCAACTTCACAGCCGTATCATGATATCCATTCTCCGACAGAACCAGGCAAAGATACGGCGTGCCAACAAAGCCGGTGGTCAAATGGTAATCCTGTTCCACGACCAGATCGTTTAATCCCGCGGCGATCTTCTTGCGGAGCTCACCCTCCACCAGGTCAAAGATCAGCGGCATGATGTAGGAGGTTTGAGTGCGGGCGATCATGCTTCCATCCTCACGTATGTAGGTGCGTCGGAAGGCTTCCACTATACCTGCATGCAAGCGCGTGTACTCCCGCACATCGTCCTCCATGCCCAGAACGGCCGCCGCATCGCGCAAGATCCGAGTCGAATGCGCGTAGAAAGCGGTCGCCACGAGATACACCGGCGTCGCCCCGAAGTAACTGCCTTCATGGGCATCAAGCGCCAGCCAATCGCCAAATTGAAACCCGGTGTCCCATAGATATTCATCCTTGCCTTGTCTGCGGATAAACTCCACCCATGCTTTCATGCTGCCATATTGTTCCGCCAGCAAACGTCGATCTCCATAATGAAGATACATCGTCCATGGAACGATCGTCACCGCATCTCCCCAGGCGGAGGAAGTCAGCGTCTCATCTCCCCACTGCCCGGACGTATAATCACCAAGGGCATTTGGAACCACGAATGGCACAGCTCCCGTCTCCCATTGGTCTGCCTTCAGATCTCGCAGCCACTTGGTGAAAAACGGCGCCACCTGATAATTGAATGCTGCCGTACGGGCGAAGATCTGGGCATCCCCCGTCCAGCCAAGGCGCTCATCGCGTTGCGGACAATCTGTCGGCACGTCGACGAAGTTGCCGCGCTGTCCCCACACCACATTGCGATACAGCTGGTTAACGGCTTCGTTGGAACAGACGAAACTGCCGGCAGGCTCCATATCCGAGTGGATCACTTCCGCCGTGAACGCCGCCATCAGCTGCTCGTCTGTCCATCCCTCGAGTCCTCTTACCCTGACATAGCGAAATCCCTGGAACGTAAAATGCGGCGCATAATCGATCTCACCGTCATATCCGGCGATATAGCGCACAGTCTGCCTGGCCTTGCGCAGATTGCCCGTATAGAAATTCCCATGCTTGTCCAACACTTCCGCGTGATGCAGCTCGATCTCCATCCCCTTGGACACCGCGAGATTCATTCGCACGCGGCCGACAAGATTCTGCCCCATATCAAGCACCGTATCCCCGGCAGGGGTATGAATCACCTTGACCGGACGCAATCTTTCTGTAACCCGGCAGGGCCAGTTTTCCTGAGCGACAAGCTGTTGGTAAGGCAGATCGAGAATCTCGACCGCGGACCATCCGCGATCGTCGAATCCTGTGCCTGACCAGCCGGCAAGTTCCAGCCTCGCATCATAGGTTTCGCCCGCGTACAGCTCCGACAGCAAGATGGGACCGGTGGAAGCTTTCCAGGACTCGTCCGTTACGATCACTTCTTCGTCGCCATCTTCGAACTGAACATGCAACTGTAACAACAGAGCCCTGCGGTCTCCATAGATATTGCGCTTGCTGAGCCAGGTGAGCTCTCCCTTGTACCAGCCGTCACCAAGCAGGACTCCTATACTGTTGTCACCGCTCTTCAGCAGCGATGAAGCGTCATAAGCCTGATATTGATGTCGGTGGGAATAGCTCGTCCAGCCCGGAGCGAACAGTTCATCCCCAAGCCTCTGTCCGTTGATATGAATCTCATACATGCCGGCTGCTGTCGCATAGATCCTTGCTGAGCGAACCGTCTTGCCCAGCCTGAATGATTTCCTCAGCATGAACACAGCAGGATCATGCGGATCGATCTGGTCAGCACGCGGCGTAATCCAGGAAGCCTGCCAATGTTCCGGGCTCATGAGACCGGTTTCCCACCATGTTTCTTCGCTCCATGCGGATTCATGGCCGGCCTGGTCCCAAACCTTTACTCTCACATAATAGCGGGTACGCGGCTTCAAGTCAGGACCGTCATACTCCAGATGGATCGATTGATCGCTGCCTGCATATCCGGTATCCCACAACGGTTGCTGATAGTTGCCGCTTGCCTCTCTCACCTGAAGGCGGTATGCGGCCTGTACAACTCCCCGCTGATGCTCCGCCTGCAATTTCCAGGAGAAACGAGGTCTGGTCACGTCTGTTCCAAGCCAAGTCGCACGATATTCACAAGTCAGAGCATAAACTTTCAGACTCATCTCTTACAACCCCCATAATGGCTCTTGTTCCGGTTTACGCGGTGTGTTTCCCCCGTAAATACCTGTTTTCTTGTTTATCTGCAGACTGTTGAAAAATAATCGGAACCGTTATGGTCATGCCGCCTTATGAGCGCAGTTCAGGCACAATGTGGGCTTCCCCATGTCCGGTCAGCGCAGCGACCAGGCTCCGGGCGGCCGACTCATGCATCTTATGTCTTGTCCTTGCAGTGGCAGATCCGATATGCGGCAACGTCACGACCTGGGGTAAACGAAGCAACGGATGAGAAGGCGAGACCGGTTCCTCCGCATACACATCCAATCCGGCTGCCCTGATCCACCCAAGCTCCAGCGCTTCAACCAGAGCTTCTTCATCAACCAGTTGACCGCGTGAAACGTTGATGAAAATCGCCGAAGGCTTCATGAGCTGAAACTGCTCCCTTCGGAACATCCGCTTCGTCTCATTGGTGAGCGGCGCCAGAACCACAACAAAGTCGGATTCCTGCAGGAGCTGCTCCAGCGTCCGGTACTTGGCGCCGTATCGTTCCTCAACTTCCTGCTTGCGGCGGCGATTATAGTACAGGATGTTCATATCGAATCCCAGCGCGGCACGTTTGGCAACAGCTTCGCCGATTCTCCCCAGACCAACTATGCCCAAGGTGGCGTGATGGACATCCATCCCGAAATCTGCGGAAGCGGGCTCATCCTTGCTCCATCTGCCTTCCTTCACTTTGCGATCGAGCTCCGGTATGCGCCGGGCAGCCGCCAACATCAGCGCGATGGCCAGATCAGCCACCGTATCATCAAGAACGTACGGGGTGTGCGTTCCGATGATGCCGCGTCTCCGCATCGCTTCCAGATCGAAATTGTTGTAGCCTACCGATACATTGCTCACCACTTTCAGCATCGGGGCTTTATCAAGCAGCTCATCGTCGATCTGCAAACCGCTTTGCAACAGTCCATGCACGTCGCCGATCAACGCTTCCAGGTTCTCTCTGGCCAAACTTTCGCCATCTTCCACTTCCCGCAACTCGCATTGATCGCTGATGATCGCTCTGGCTTCCTCTGGCAATTTCCTTAATGCCAACACCTTTGGTTTCATATTTTCCAATCCCCGCCTTGCTAGATTAATAGAATTATACTATGGTTTACGGTATACAATTTTTGTTCTTGGCAGTGCATTATTTTTGACTTTTCCGTTTCGTATTCCCTTGACGTCTCTTTTGGTATATTCTCTTTGTATGAATGATGTCTCAGGCTGCCGGGATACACAAGGAGTGGATACGTGCCATGATCTTCTGGAACATTCGCAAGCAACTGTTCCTGCTCTTCATCACCGTCTCGATTATTCCCGTCGTGATCGTATCCTTTATCTCCTATAACAGTTACACCTCACTGGTCAGCAATCAGGTATCCAAGCTGGCATCCGATACAATCGATAACACCACCGATCGAATTGGCGGCATCATCCGCAATATTGATCGAATCACCTTATCCTTCCAGCAATTTTCTGCGCAACCTGGCTCCACTACGGTGGCCGAGAGATTAACGCAGTTAAATAATATGAACGATTTGAGCTATTATGATCTTTTCGCCGCGCGAAGAGAGATGATGTTCTTCCTGGATACCCTGATGCTGGGCAATGAATATATCAAAGGCATCTATATCTTCTTGCCTGACGGTCATAATATCACTTACAGCAACGGTTATGATCTCGTCGTCGGCTATGAACCGTCACAGGACGAATGGTATCAGGAAACATTGGCTCTGAAAGGCGGATTGTATATAAGCGAAGTGGGCAAAAAGGACTTTATCATCAACAACACCAACTCGATCACCTTTGCCCGCGCTCTCTATGACTCGGACACAAGAGCCATGCTGGGTGTTCTGTTGCTGGATTGCGATATTTCCATCTTCAACGAGTTGGACAAGGATATCGTGCAAGGCATTTCCAGCATCTATCTTGTTGACCGGCAAGGCGTGATTCTCTATGAAACCTCGATGCGACAAATCGGCGAGTCACTCTCCGATTCTCTGCTCGAACTGGTAAAACTGGATACCGACGGACATATCCAGACCGAGCAAGATGGCATTCTGACAGTCATGCGGCCTTTTCCGGGAAGGGATTGGCGCATCCTGGCGACCATCGACCTGCAAGAGTTGTACAAGCAATATGGCATTTCTGAGAAACTGATCGTCTACATTGCCTTTACATGCGGCATCATCTTCCTCATCCTGTCGATCGTGCTCTCCAAAGTCTTCACGAAGCCGATCTTCGAACTGGCTAATACGATGCGCCGATCCAAGTCTTATCCGTTGACTCTGGCCAACAAGCACCTGGATCGCAAGGATGAGATTGGCATCCTGTATCGGGAGTACAACAAGATGGTGCAAGATCTTGAGGATTATATCCGGGACAGCTATCAGAACAAGCTGATGTCTCTTGATTCGCAGATGAAAGCGCTTGAGGCGCAGATCAATTCTCACTTCCTCTACAATACACTGGAATCGATCAACAGCATCGCCGAGATCGAAGAGGTTGAGAGCATCGCGATCATGACGAAGGCGCTGGGGGATATGTTCCGATACAGCATCAAGACCGAGAGTGAGCTCGTTATGCTCTCGGATGAATTGACCCATGTGCACAACTATATGGCCATCCAGAAAGTCCGTTATGAAGACAAGATCCAGTTCGACGTCCAGGTCGATGATCATCTGAAACAGCAAAGGATCCTGAAGCTGATCCTGCAGCCTGTTGTGGAGAATGCGATCTATCACGGCATTGAGTTATCGAGCAAGGAAGGCCTGATCAAACTGAGCGCTTATGAAGATGAAGAGCGGATCATATTCGAGGTACAAGACAATGGAGTTGGAATGACTTCAGAGCAATTGCAAGAATTGCAATCACTTCTGAAGGAACCGGTAGAATTCAAAGAGCTTGGTCAGCGCAACAAGCGAGGAATCGGGCTTAAAAACATCCATTCGCGCATCTCGCTGTATTATGGAGACGGTTATGGGCTCCGCATCCAGAGCCAGAAAGATATCGGAACAACGGTTACCATCACGGTTCCCAAGATCAAATAGGGAGGGGAAATCATGTACCGCTACATCATCGTCGACGATGAACCACTGATTCGCAAGGGAGTTCAGAAGAAAATACACAGCGTCGGACTTGGGGACAAGCTTGCCTGTGCAGGAGAAGCCGGCAACGGTGTCGATGGGCTGAAACTGATCGAGACGGTGAATCCGGATATCATCATCACGGACATGAGGATGCCTGAGATGGACGGCAAGGAGTTCCTCAAGCTGATTCACGAACGGTATCCGGACAAAAAAATCATCGTCATCAGCGGTCATTCCGACTTTGAATATATGCGGGAAGCCATCTCTGCCAAGGTGGTCAGCTATCTCTTGAAACCGTTTAATCGTGAAGAGATCTTGTCCACATTGGAACATGCTTTGCGACAGCTCGACGAAGACCGGGAAGCAGCGGAACAATATGTCAAGAGCATATCCGAAGCGGAGCAGCTGAAGACCGAAGCGGACATGCGGACGTTAACCAATATGCTGCTTGGTCTGCATGATTCCGCCAATCCGCCGCCGTTCACATCCGAGAAATTGAGCCTGCTCAGACAGGCCAGATGCTATATGCTGTTCACGATCTATACTCCGGAGATGCAACAAGTCACGTTGACTCTGGATGATCGATGTCTCGCCATAGCCCACCCGCATAATAAACATATGACATTCTGTCTGCTCTTCCTGACGGATACCGAATCTGACAACGATCAATCGATTCGGCTGCAGGCTGATTCTTTCGCCCAACGGATTCGCGAACAGATCCCGGACAGCATCATCGCGATCAGTTACGCCAAGAACAGTCTCATGCAATTGCACGATGCCTTTAACGAGACGATAGATGTTCTGAATGCAAGATGCGAGAAGATCAGTCCTTCCATCATGTTCTATAACGGCGACAAGGCTCCGAGTACCCAAATCGACTGGCCGTATATGGATGAGTTGATGTTCTTTATCGAGTCGGGCAATGTACAGAAGACAACAGAGTACGTGAATCAGCTGTTTGATTTCTTCGATTCCTATGCCGGGGTTACCTTGGCTGAGCTCAAGAATACTTGCGAATCCATCGTGCTGGAGGTTCGCAATATTCTGTTTGACGTATACCATACAATCGGAAATCAGAAATCATCCACCAGTTTTGATCAATATCTGGACACATACTTCGATGTGGAGTCTCTGCGACGCTATATGACCAAGGTGTTGCCGGGCATTGCCGAGCTGCTCAGCGGCCATTCTTCCTACTCGTCCCAACATGTCGTCGATAACATCAAAACTTACATCAATAAAAATCTGAACAAGACTTTATCACTCGAAAAGGTATCCTCCATCTTCTTCCTTAACCCAAGCTATTGCAGCCATCTCTTCAAAGAGAAGACCGGTGTGAATTTTATCGATTATGTCAACAATGCGCGAATCGATAAAGCCAAGGATCTGCTTGCTACCACCGATGAAAAAGTATACAAGGTGGCGAAGTCGCTCGGGTTCGATAACACGAAGTATTTCTTTCGCTTGTTCAAGAAATTGACCGGGCTGACGCCAGAAGAGTATCGGCAGATGATGAAACAAAACAGGTGAAATTGGATGATACACAGAAAGGTGTCCGATCATATGATCAGACACCTTTCTGACGTTGGCTTGCAACGTGCCATCATCCCTTCACGGCTCCTACTGTCAAACCTGCGATGAAGAATTTCTGCAGGAATCCGAATATGACCAGCAGTGGCAGCGATGTTAATATACTCGCTGCAAACAGAACGTTCCATGCCGTCGGGTTCGTCTGGTCTCCAAGGAAACCAAGCATCGCAAGCGGCAACGGAAACTCATCCTGTTTGGAGATGAAGACCATCGGATAGAAAAAGTCGTTCCATATCCAGACCCCCTGGGTGATCACGACAGCTGTCGTTACCGGGATGAGCAGAGGGAAGACGATCTGCCAGAAACGGCGCAACAACCCCGCACCGTCGATCACAGCGGATTCCTCTACCTCTACGGGCACACTGCTCTTGATAAATCCGGTATAAAGGAAAGAAGAAAACGGAATACTGCACGTGATAAACATGATGATCGGCCGCAGCTGCGCACTGGTGATATCCAGACCTTGCATGGTCTTGACGATCGGTATGATGATCATCTGGCTTGGGATCACCAGCCCGGACAGGAAGAAGATATACAGGAACTTGCTGAACTTGCTGTCGATGCGAGCAATTGGATATGACGCCATCGCAGTGATCAACACTGCTGCAACTACTGCCACGATGGTCATCATCAGGCTGTTCATGAGTGCAGCCGGAAACTGCATCCGCGTGAAAGCCGCCTTGTAACTTTCCAAAGTAAATTCAGAGAAAAGATTCAACGGATTGGTCATATTGCGAATGGATCGGAACGAACTGGAGAACGCAATAACCAATGGAAGCAGGTTGATCGCCAGGATCGCTATGATGAATAGGTGCCTGGGCAGGCTGCGAAGGAACCGGTTGTCTGTCATCAGGCGCTAACCTCCTTCTTGTTCAGGCGGAAGACGAGCAACGCTGTCAACACAATGATGATCACAAAGGATACGACAGCCAGAGCCGCAGCTTTGCCGTACTGCATCTCGGTAAAGGCCGTGCGGAAGATGTCAACCACAAGCGTACTTGTAGAACGACCTGGACCACCATTGGTCATGATAAATGGATACTCGAATGCCTTCAGGCCATTAATCACACTCAGGGTCAAGTTGATCGTGATGGAGGTGGCAAGCAAGGGCAGACGGATATACCGTGTTTTCTGCCAGGCATTCGCTCCATCGATCTCCCCTGCTTCCAGCAGCTCTTTGGGTATCGTCTGCAAGCCTGCGAGGAAAATCACCGTTGTAGTACCTATATGTTTCCAAACATCTACAGAGATCACGCCATATAAAGCATAGTTGTAGTTGCCCAACACGTTGAAGCTGTTGCCATCCATGCCAAACCAGCTAATCACGGTAGCGATCAGCCCGCTCCCCGGCATGAACACATAACTCCAGATATAACCGACGACGATCGGGCTGAATAGAGCAGGAATGTAGGCGATTGTCCGGTAGATCCCTGTAGCGCGAATTTTCATGTTCAAGAGAAATGCCAGACCGAGTGAGATCAGGTTCGTGCATAAAGCAAATACGAACATATAGATTAGCGTCGTAGTAATCGAACTTGCCGCGATGCCATCATCGAAGATTTGCCGAAAATTATCAAGGCCTACGAAGTTATATTGCTTCACAAGACCGTTATAATCGGTTACGCTGTACCCGAACAAGGTCAAGATCGGATAGATCCAGAACACGCTGTACAAGAGCAATGCGGGAAGTGCGAACCAATACAAGGTCTTTTTCATGACTGCAGAACTCATGGCTGTCAAAATCCTTTCAAACGAAAATTTGGAAAGTGGGAGGAGCACCTCCTCCCACAGCCCTTAACCCGCTATCATTTCCAGAGTTCGTTGAACTTCTTCTGCATGGCAGCCGCCACATCTTCCGCCGTTACATTTCTGCCGCCGATCATCTCGCCGAATTTGGCTTGCATCTCATCGGCTACACCGCTTGGCCACATTTGATTGGCGAAATAGATCGAATTGCCCGTCGCGAGATATTGTTCATATGCATCCTTGAAGATTTCACTGGTCAACGGAACACCCTCAAATGCGGAGATCGAAGGGTTATATTCCACCCACTTCGCGAACAGATCCGAACTTGGATCGAACCAATAGTTCAGCACTTCTTTCACAACATCGAGATGTTTCGAATCTGCCGATACACCCCAACCTGCCGCTGTAGCCACCGCTTGCCATACAGGCTCCCCTGGATCATTGCCTGGAAGCGGGAAGAATCCGCGTTCGAATTGGGCAGCTCCTTCATTCATCAACGGCGGCAGATCCCACGTACCCGTAATCACCATCGCAGCCTGACCGTCAATGAACATCTGGATGGCTTGCGAACCAGACAACGCAAGGGTGTTGCTTGCCATATACCCCTTCTGATACAAGTCATAATACTTCGCAATCGCCTCTACCCAGCGCGGGTCCGTAAATTCTGCTTCACCGTTTTGCAGCTTGAGGTCGAAATCCTTGTCTTCCGCATAAAGTGTGTTGGCTACAATCTGGTACATACCGAATTGAATCCACCAGGAATCCTTGTCTCCCATGACGATCGGTGTAATGCCCGCATCCTTCAACTTCTGGCTCGCTGCGAGGAAGGCTTCCCAATCTCGAGGCAACTCGTTGATGCCAACCTGCTCGAACAAGCTCTTGTTGTAGTAAACGCCAAGCATGTCGATCCCTTTTGTGATCCCGTAAATCTTGCCATCATAGGACATGTCCTCTCTGGCGCCCTGACTGATGTATTGTTGGAAAGGAAGATCCGTCAGGTCCGCGAGATAGCCAGCTTTGGCTGTAGCAATCACACCCATGGAAGCCATTCTTGGCCAGATGCGGAAAATATCAGGCGCTTCACCTGCGGCCAGCTTGGTCATGATGTTGGTCTCATATTGATCATCGGGCAGCTTCTGGACTTCCAGTGTAATGTGAGGGAACTTCTCATTCACCATACGAGGCAGAATATCGAGTTCGAAATCCTCACCGTCCGCCGCACGATTGCCGGATACGATCATCGTTAACGTTACCTTGTCTTTACCTGCGTCGCCAGTCGCTCCGCTATTGGTGTTCGTATTCGCATTGCCGGATGAATTGCTGCCCTGGTTGTTGCTGTTGCCTCCTCCTCCGCAAGCTGCGAGGAATACGGTCATGATGGTAACCAGAGTCAATAAGCGAAGCCATCTGCTTCTTTTCACAGTGATTCCCCCTGTACATTCAGTGATAGATTCAAGATTAAGGGCCGGCCATAATCTATTTTTCATTGTAAACGTTAACGAGTATATTTGTTTTGCTATTTATGGTGCACTTTTTTTAGTTTCAGTAGAGCAAAAAAAAGCATGGCCGACCAGGTCCGCCACACTTTCTCCGATGATCCGCCCAGCGCCTGGCAGAGCACATCATGTATCGCTCCTGCAGCCCCGCCAATGCTTTGCGATATGTATATTTGGGTCTGTGTTTATCTTGGTTGTTGCTCATGGCGGCATCAAGGAACTTTGGACCGAGCTGAGTCCGGCCTTCCGCCGTGACGGAACGTCGATCCGCTATTTGTGGTCAAATGGCCAATTTCTCAAGGCTAACGGAACGACAGTGCGTTATTGGATGATTTTGGTCGATTCTCCCTGGCGATATGGTTCCATAACGAATCCACGTTCCGTCAGCACTTGTAACAAGCGGCTTTGTGGCAAAATAAGGAATCCATGTTCCGTTAGCGTCAGGCCATCCATGTCATAAGATACAACCGATTGAACACAGCCATGCCATGTTTCGTCCCCGTCAACCGCAAATCTATCCGCGCAGCTCTGGCACGATGTAGGCCTCCCCATGCCCGGTCAGCGCTGCCACCAGACTCCGGGCTGCCGACACATGCATGTCATGCCGGGTTTTGGCCGTGGCGGAGCCGATGTGCGGCATCGTGACCACCTGCGGGAAACGAAGCAGCGGATGCGACGGCGAGATCGGCTCTTCCGCATAAACATCCAGCCCGGCTGCCCTGATCCAGCCTTGCTCCAGCGCCTCCACCAGAGCCTCTTCGTCCACCAGCTGCCCCCGTGCGACATTGATGAAGATCGCCGAAGGCTTCATGAGCCGGAACTGCTCGCGGCGGAACATCAGCCTCGTCTCCTCGGTGAGCGGCGCCAGCACCACGACGAAGTCGGATTCCTGCAGCAGCGTCTCCAGCGTCCGATATTCCGCCCCGTAGCGCGACTCCACTTCAGGCCTGGGGCGTCGGCTGTGGTACAGGATGTTCATGTCAAATCCGAATCTGGCACGCTTCGCAACCGCTTCGCCGATCCTCCCCATGCCGACGATGCCGAGAGTGGCGTGATGCACGTCCACACCGAATATGGCTGTCGGATCCTCATTCCTGATCCATCTGCCTTCCTTCACCTTGCGATCGAGCTCCGGCATGCGCCGCGCAGCTGACAGCATGAGGGCGATCGTCAGGTCTGCCACCGTATCGTCGAGAACATATGGAGTATGCGTTCCGATGATGTGATGTCGCCGCATCGCTTCCAGATCGAAATTGTCATAACCTACCGATACGTTGCTCACCACCTTCAGCATGGGCGCGTGATCAAGCAGTTCATCGTCGATCCTGACCCCGCTTTGATACAGACCATGCACATCGCTGAGCATCGGCAGCATCTGCTCCCTGCTCATGCGCTCGCCATCTTCCACGATCAGCAGTTCACAATGTTCGCTTATGATCGCCCCGGCTTCCTGCGGCAACTTCCGCAATGCCAACACCTTTGGTTTCATATCCCTTTATCCCCCTCCTCATCTGCCTAACAGCCATTATACCACGCTTTGCCGCAGGCGGTTGTCCGACGTTGATCCGGTCACAAAAAAAGCATGGCAGAACAGAGTCCGCCATACTTTCCTATCGATGGTGCAGAGACACGATCTGACCGCTTTACAGCCTTGCCAATGCCTCTGCGATCTCCTCCGCCCGTCCAACCGGCACGACACAATCGAAATACATCTCTTCCCGTTCATCGCCACGGAGCACATGGATGAAATCAACGCCCAGCAGGTTGATTCGCCTCGTCGTCTCCGGAATGGACTTCAGGCCGGCGATCATATAATCGATGAACGGTTTCGTGACAGGGGAGCGGTCATGGCAAGTATACACATGGTCGAAGTCCAGCGCCTTCATCCTTTCCAGGTTGCGTATAAAATCCTCTACCGGGACCCATCGGCCAAGACCGTAGAGCAATCGGCGGGCAATCGTGTCGCCGCTGAACAGCGCGCGCGACTTCCGATCCAGCAGCAGGATGCTGCCATCCGTATGTCCCGGCATATGGTATACCTCGAGCACATGACCATTCCCGATGTCGAGAACATCGCCTTCTCTCAGATAATTCAGCTTCTCAGGAATGCCCTCATAGGCAGGCTGGAAGGGATATTGCCCCCTGAG
Organism: uncultured Paenibacillaceae bacterium; assembly: GCA_937957685.1. Classification (GTDB taxonomy): domain Bacteria; phylum Bacillota; class Bacilli; order Paenibacillales; family DA-C8; genus Insulibacter. The sequence continues at coordinate 8,217 of CALGAO010000118.1, read as the reverse complement.
CAGCCCTTCATCGTCGGGATGCAACCAGCACTCGTCAAACTCCTTCAGCCGGTAGATGTGGTCAAAATGCGCATGCGTCAGCACGAGCTGCACCGGAGTCTGCGCCACACGCTCGGCGAAAGCCTTGAACCCTTCGTGCGGCAGCGCCGAGTCAAGCAGCAGGGAGCGATCCCGCCCCCTGATCAACCATGAATTGCCTGTCGGACTGCCGAACTCCAGGTTCTTGCCCCAATGGGCTCCATGCTCGCCGCATTCATGGCTGATCAGATAAAGATCCGGCTTCATTTCCACTGCAAAAAAACCGCCGGCTTCAAACTGAACCTCTTTCACACCAACACCCGCCTTTACGATTAATGTGCGTCCACCTTGCCGACCGCCGTCGAGACACAGTATGCCTCATACCGATAAAGCCCAGATGATCATCATCTGTCACCGGCCATACCTGCATCCCGCGCTTCCATCCTCATCTGGTGCGGCTTGTCACCAGATCATCCAAGTTGCTCCACGATCTCATCCAGAACTGCGGCCAGATCCGGCCGCTCCTGCTTCACTTCGCGCATCTTGTCACGAAGATCTGCACCATGATCCTCCGCATACAGCGACAGCTCCTCCATCACCTCGCGGCGATGTACGGAGTTCGAGCCGTACACCTGGTCGTCGATGCCGTCATGTGCGGGCAGCAGGATGCACTTGCCCGCATACCGTTCCGCCATCAGCGCCAGCTTGCCGGCGGTCAGCCAGTTCGTCTCGCGGCACGATCTCCTGATCTGCGCTTCCATATATGCCCTGGCATCATAGGAGCCGGGCTGCAGCTGCTTGCTGTGGCCGGCAACACCCTCGACGGCGCCTTCATCGAACACGACGATGTTGAAGCGCTTGCTGATATCGAACGGGATCCGGATATCCTCCCCCTCTCTCTGCGGCGCCGGAACCGTCTGCACCGCCAGGTCGGCCCGCGGCAGATTCTCTTCCAGGGAGCGCTGCAGATGCGCGGGCAACGGGAACTCCGACAGCCGGAGCCGATAGCCCTCCGGCAAGCTCTCGCCATTCAGCCCGTCGGACCAACGCTTCGTCAGCTGATCGATCGGCACGAGCACGTCCGACGTGAAGTGGGTCATGAGCAGCGGACCGGTGAAGCGGTCGGCCATGCATACCGGTGAAGCGGCTGTCCACATTGGACTGTCCGGTTCCTGCTCCATCTGCATCAGGATCGGCAGGAACTGGTTGCTGATCGCGCCGAGGATCGGAATCGGCAACTTCTCCAGCATCCCGACGAAGTCCTGACGCTCCTCCTCCGTCAGCCCCGCCATGACCTGCAGGTTGAAGCTGTTCGCTGCCTGCATGTACCTCATGTTGAACACGAGATTCGCAATGCCGCTGAAGGATACGGAGGCGCAGACCCCCATGTGCAGGACGGACAGCATCATCGTCATGTAACCGCCCGCGCTTCCGCCGCTGACGACGATGCGCGTCCGGTCGATGTCCGGCTGCTTGCGGACCATGGTCAGGGCGGCAGAGTTGAACACGAGATTATCCCCCATCAACTGACTGTTGTACTCCTGTACATGTTGGAGACAGGTGGATACGGCCCAGCCCATCCTCAGATACATGCCCAGCAGCGGATCATGCTCCGGCATCTCATAATGGGCGATGAACACCAGCGGCATCGGCTCAGGCGCATGATCAGGGAGATAGATGCGAAGGGGACGGCGGCTGATCGCCCCATTTCTCGTCAGGTAAGGCACCTCCAGATCCCGCTTCTCCACCCCGAAAGGCAACTCCAGCTGGCGCGTGCCAGCTTCGGACAACATGGCCATCAATCTGCGCAAATCGCGTTTCATCGTTCAACCTCCGGTCCTTCAAACTTCCTGAAAGCACGCTCGCAGCTCCTGCACCAGATAGCGCTCACAATCCCTGGCGAACTCCGCTTGCTCAGGCGTTTGCCGCTCATCGCCGGACGGATAGTCCGGACGGTTCACTTCCAGGAAGCCGTGCAGGGCCTGCGGATATTCCCTGATCTTCACCGGCACCGCCAGGTCGATCAGCCGCTTCGCATAGTCGATGCCCATCTGCTTCAGTATATCGATGCCGCTGATGACGAAGATCGCGGGGCATAGTCCGGACAACTCTTCATCCGTTGCCCTGAGAGGCGAGATATAGCGATGCTCGTGGCCGCCCTCCGGGAAGAACAGGTCGACCAGTTTGCGCAGCTCCTCCGAACTGTCCAGTCCGACGGTCAGATCGGTGCAGGGGTACACCAGCATCTGGCATGCCAGCCGGATCCCGTCGTCCTTCAGCTTCAGGGCAGTTCCCGCTGCCAGCTGCGCGCCTGCGCTGTGTCCTCCCACCGCGACCCGCTCCGGGTCGATGCCGTATTCCTCCGCATGCGCGAGGAAGAACTTCACCGCATCCGCGACTTCCTCAACCGCGTAAGGAATGGACTCCTCATCAGCCTTGGTGTAGTTCACATTCACCACCAATGCGGGAATCTCATCCGCGAGCTTCTGGCAGAAGCTCTCCATGAATACCGCATCGCCGCCCACCCAGGCGCCGCCATGCATGTTGAACATAACCGGCAGGCGCCCCGGTACAGCCTGCGAAGCAGGACGATACAGGATCGTGTGCACGCCTTTCCTGCCCTCGCGCGGCACCACGAACCTCTCCCCGATCGTCGGCCGCTGCGCATACTCCTTGCGCGCTGCGCGCACAGCTGCGAACATCTGCTCAAACTGCTCGTTTCCGGATCCATTGACTGCATTCATCCATAACCCCTCCCTGTCGGTTCATCCCTCTCCTCATTCGCTTGCCAGCTCGTCATACACCAGATCTTCCACTTTCTTCGATACATAGGAGCCGGCTCCTCCTATATTGGAGCGATTCACCATAAGCACCGCCGACAGCTTCCTGACCGGATCGATGAACAGATGGGTGCCAAACGCACCGCTCCACCCGTAGGAGCCCGCACTCAAGGCCGAACCGGCGCGCTGCGGATCCGTGCGGATCATCATGCCCAGCCCCCAGACAAGTCCAGGCGCAAACTCCAGATGCCTGTATGCGCCTTCCTGCCGCATGAGGCGCACCGTCTCCGACTTCAGGATCCTTCTGCCTTCCAATTCCCCTTCGTGCAGCAGCATGCAGGCGAAGCGATCGATATCTCCAAGGGTGCTGTACAGCCCCGCTGCCCCGGATTCATACCTCGGCCCGATCATCCCGATCGCATCCAGATCCTCATGCACCGGCGCCTGGAAGATCCGGCCGTCCTCGGATTTGTACAGAACAGCCAACCGCTTCCGCCGCTGCTCATCCAGCCTGAACGACGTATCCGTCATCCCCAGCGGCCCAAGCAGCTGCTCCTGCAGGAACTGGCCGAAGGACTGCCCGCTGACCACCTCGATGATTCGCGCCAACGCATCGAAGCCGAGCAGCGGCGAATACCCCGTCCCCTCGCCTGGTTGAAAATCGGCGACCAGCTGATGCAACCTGCGAAAGCGGGTTTCCAGCGTGTCATCCGGAGAGCACAGCTTCATCGTCAGCGCCATGCCGGCCACCCCCATGCCGAGGCCGCTCGAATGGCTGAGCAGATCCCGGATCGTCACAGCGCGCTTCGCAGGCTCGAACTCCAGCTTGCTCAGATCCAGCCCGGCCAGATTGTTCAGATCCTCCAGGGTGAAGCTGGTCTTGCACACCATCGGGGATGCCAGCTCCGGGATATACCTTCCGATCTCGTCATCCAGCCCCAGCTTGCCTTGCTCCACCAGCATCATCGTCGCTACCGCCGTGATCGGCTTCGTCAGGGAAGCGAGCCGGAATAAGGTGTCATCCTGCACCGGTCGCCGTTCCTCGATATTGGCGTATCCCCAATGATTCCTGTAGATCACCTGGCCCTCCCTGCGCACGATGAGGGACGCCCCCGCAATTTCCTTGTGATTCACATAATCCAGCATCTGCCGATGAATCGTATGGCCGTTCATTGGCACACCTTCTTTCCTGAATTTATGGCCTGATCCAGATCAGCCTGACCGGCCCCAGCAAGCCGCACGGCTCCAGCGCGGCATAGGTGGACGCCATGAGCGGCATGGCGCTGTCGTTGTACCGCATGTCGGCGGATCGCGTCATATTGTTGGTGACGACCACCTCAAGCTGATTAACTCCAGCCTTCACCGCGCCGCCCAGCTCCAGTCGATATGGTTCCGCCACCGCACTGCCCACGCATACGCCGTTGACATACACCTGGGCGCATTCCGATACCCGTCCCAGGTCGAGCATCGCTGGCAATTCTTCGCCAGCCTCGAAGCGCGTGCGATAGATGATCCTTCCATAGAAATTCGGATACCGGTCATGCGCGCCGATATCAAACAACTGCCTGGTAGTCATGTCTGCGGGCGCCGGCTGCCCGTCAAGCGATTCGAAGGAGATGTCCCAGGGCGCCGTCAGCTCGGTTTCCCGCGCGATTGACAGCCGATCCGCACCCTCCGTCTCCACGCCGAACAGCAGCACAACCGCTTCGTATTGCCCCAGCTTCAGAGGGACCCGCGTCACGCCTTCCTCCTTGCTCACCTCCGCCTCCGGGATCAGGAGACGATTGTTCATCGCATCGTACAGGGCGACAGGCTTCACGCAAGGGATCGTGACGACGGTGTCGATCTCTTCCAGGGGCTCTTCATTGTGGAACATATAGATGTCCAGCCCGCCGCGCCGCAGATGAAGATAGCGCAGGTAGTGCTGGCGGTTGGAGGTGCTGATCTCACAGATCCCGTCCTGCCTGAGCCGGGCAGCCAGTTCACCCAGCGGAACCGCCTGGCACGAATACACATGCGCCGGCAGAGGTTCCGGGCTCTCGCAATAGCCCTCCGGATGCCGGTCCACGAAATATACGGGCAACCCTGCCTCGATCGCTTCCCCGATGAAAGCCGCGATCACCTGCGGGATGCGCTGGCTGTACGGGATGATCAAGGCTTGATACGCCTCCCGGTTCACCAGCAGCCTGCCATGCTCCACCCTGGTGCCGTAACGGACTCTGGCCAGGAAGACATCCTTCGGCAGATAATCGTAGTCGATCTGATGTGTGGCCAGCTCCTTGCCGGGCTTGTGGCAATATTGGAACGATCCGCTCCACTCCGCATCCGCATGGTACAGGATCGCCGCAGGCGCTACATGCACGCCGTCCTGCAGCAGGTGGCACATCCGGTCCGTATACGCATTCAGCTTGCCGGAGAATTCAACTCCGACCTCCAGACCCGATTGCGCCGGGATGAAATGGTTAATGCCGTTAACCAACAGATGATCGGTCACAAACTTGCGAATCCTCGTTCCGGCTATACGACCGTACAGGCCAAGCATCTCGCAGACGCTGCGACCCTGCTTCTTCGGATCGATATGGCCGGCGGAGGAGGCCAGCTTGGCCAGCCCGTAATGGTAGAACTCCCCGTCGCCGTCGATCGCACCGTACCAGCTCATCCTCTCGCCGTCCATCCCCGGCCACAGCTGGCCGCCGATCAGATCGATCCCCGCCATATGCTGCCCTTCCATGACGCGGAAGAAATGACCCGTGCCGCATCCCAGGCGGGCATGGGAATTCTCATCCTCCAGCACATGGCCGATATACCGGATGCCCCTCTCCTCGCACCACTCAAACACCTGGCCGTTGTATGAACGGGCCACCAGCTCTGTGATGACGTCCATATACGCATACCTGACGATCGGCGTCCATTCGCCGCATGGGTACCAGAGGCCAGGCAGCAGCTTGACATAGTCGGCGCCGAGCCTCCGCTCCAGCATGTTCGGCACATCCTCGCTCCACGGCAGCGCGACGCTGAGTCCGTTGTACGTCTTGCCCGGCAGATGGTCGAACACATAGCCGCGCAGGTTGCCCAGCTCAGGCTCGTCATAGAAGAAGCCCATCCACGTCTTGCCCAGCTGATCCTTCAGCCGCTCATAATGCGGGGCATGCACATGGTCGATCTGCACGCGCACCGATTCCGCGGACAAGAGGTTCATGAAATGCTTCCTGCCGCCGCTAAAGGTCTCGAACAGGACGAAGATGCGCCAGGTCCCCGGACCGAGGTCCGCAGCCAGCATGCCGCCCTCAACTTGATCCGTCAGGTCCGTTGCGCTCGCCGCATCATAGCCCCGGCCATCTTCGGCATGGCGAACCGCCACGACATGCAGCAGCCGATTCGGCATATCATGGGCAGCGTTCAGCGCTTCCAGCACATTGCCCTGCATCGATCTTGTCAGCCGCCCGATCGGGATCAACGCGCCGCGCACCGGTCCCCTGATATCCGTGTGGCGCTCCGCCACAAACCGCTTGCTCTTCGCCCTGTGCTCCTCTTCCTCGAAGGCTCCGTTCGCCGAGCCCGTGGGAAAAGGCGCAGCATCCTGCATCCAGAAGGTCATGCCAAGCTCTTCACATATCTTCGTCACATAGCCGAGCCGCTCCCACCAGTCATCATCGAACCTGATCGTGCCGAAGCCCGGCCTGTCCGTCCGCATATACTCCAGCACGACCGAATAGATGCCATGTTCGCGCAGCTCCGCCATTCGCGTGCGCAAGCTGTCATACGTATCCCGCTCGCTCACCTTGAAGAACGGCTGTAGATAATGGCCATTCGTGCCTGACAGCACTTCCGCCAGTCGCTGATCCATGCCTGACACCTCATTCTCTGTTTGTTATCCGCTGCTCCGATCCAGCATGAGCTCATAAGCGCCGCTGCCCAGCTCCGTCCAGGCATCCCCTGCGGTCACCACCGCAGAGGTATTGTGAGGAATCCGGAGCGTCAAGCGGAGCCGCTCCCGCTCCTTGACCCATTTCACATAAAGCTCGCCATGGATCGTCCGCAGACTCGTCTCCGCATAATCGAGTCCGTCCGTCGCCTCGGGCCGGACAAGCACCCGCCTGAACCCCTTGTCCAGCCGCCTGACCCCGCCGATCCGTTCATAGATGAACGTACACACCGCGCCAAATGCATAATGGTTGAAGCTGGTGCCCTTCACGACGCCGTCCTGATCCTTGCCGAACCAATCCTCCCACACGGTCGTCGCTCCCATCCTCACCTGATAGAGCCAGGACGGCGGCGTTTCCTGCCAGAGCAGGCGCAGCGCCGTCTCCCGATAGCCGCAATCCCACAGCGCGTCCAGCAGGAACGGAGTGGACAGGAACCCTGTCTGCAGGTGGTAATCCTGCTCGACCACAAGTTCATTCAGCCGTTTCGCAAAGACCGCCTTCAGCTCTCCTTCCACCATGCCGAAGGCGATCGCCATGACGTAAGCTCCCTGCCATTCGGTCACCAATCTTCCCTGCGCTGTGATATATTCCTGATGAAAGGCCTCGCGAATCTTCCCGCCCAGCTCCTCATAATATGCGCTTCGGCCGTCATCCCCGAGCTCCCGGGCGATCATCGCCATCGTCCGCACGGCGCGATAATAGTACAGCGATGCGGTGATCTCCTTCGTGTACAAGGCGCCCTCGAAGTGGTCCATGCCCGGCACCTGCCAGTCGCCCCAGTGATGGCCGGTATTCCACAGATACCTGTGCCTGCGTCGATGCTCGAAATCAAAATACGCCCGCTCCGGCATCGTCTCCTGCGCGCAGGTCTCCACATAATCCATCCACCTGAGCATCGCGGCGTAATTGTCGCGCAGGAAGCGAATGTCCCCGTATGCCTGGTACATGTCCCACGGCAGGAAGACGATGGCGTCACCCCAGCCTGCGCTCGTCCATCCCGGGTTCGGCTCCATCTCCCGATAGGCGTTGGTGTAAGGCACGACGATCGGGATCTGTCCCCGCTCCAGCTGCTCATAGCGGCACTGCTCGAGCCAGCGCGCGAAGAAGCCGGCCACATCCATGTTCAACGCCGCCGCCCTGGCGAAGATCTGCGCATCGCCGGTGAAGCCCGCCCGCTCCCGCTGCGGGCAATCCGTCGGTATGGAGAGCATGTTGCCCCGCTGGCTCCACAGGATATTGCTCATCAGCCGGTTCAGATCCTCATTGGAACAGCGGAAGCTGCCGACAACTGCCATCCCCGTGCCGATGACCACCGCCTGGCAATCCTCAGGCCGGAGCTCTCCACTCAGACCGCTGACCCTGATATAGCGGAAGCCCTGAAATGAGAATTGCGGTTCATAGACGATCGTCTTCGTCGAGGCGAAGCGGATCACATTCTTCTGATCGTGGAACGGGAAGTTGGACACTCCGTAGATCGGAAGAGAACACGTCTG
>CALGAO010000117.1 GCA_937957685.1 uncultured Paenibacillaceae bacterium | reverse complement strand
CTGCTTACAGACTTCCCTCGACCTCTGTTCTCCCGCTGTAAGCAGATTTTTTCTGCTTACAGGCTTCCCTCGACCGCATTCTTCAGCTGTAAGCAGATTATTTCTGCTTACAGACTTCCCTCGACCGATTTCTTCAGCTGTAAGCAGATTTTTTCTGCTGCGCCTCTCCAGACCAACCAAATGCAAAAACGCTGCTCCTCAGATGCGACATCAAGCCAGCGCCTGCATCAGAGGAACAGCGTTGCGGAGATTCGCAATTACCAAGCTTTGTTGCTGCCGTGCAGCTATACCATCCGGTTCGTCAGTGCCCCCAGCTTCTCGATTTCTACCGTGACCATATCGCCCGGCTTGAGGTACACTTGTTTCTCAGGCGGGTATCCGAGGATGACCCCTTCCGGCGTACCGGTCAGGATGACATCTCCGGGAACCAGAGTCATGTGTCTGGACAGATAGCTGATGATCTCCTTGCAATAGAAGATCATGTCTGAGGTGTTGGAATTTTGGCGAAGCTCGCCGTTGACCGTACATCTGATCCACAGTTGATTCGGGTCGGGAATCTCGTCCGCCGTCACCAGATACGGGCCCAGCGGGCAGAAGCCGTCACAGGTTTTGCCGAGCAACCACTGCGGCGTTCTCATCTGCAGATCCCGCGCCGACAGGTCATTGGCCGTTGCGTAGCCAAACACATGGTCCAGCGCCTCATCCGGTGAGACATGGTTGGCGCGCTTGCCGATGATGATCGCCAGCTCCGCCTCATAGTCCAGCTTCTCCGTCTCCTCCGGCACTCGAACATCCTGCAGATGGCCGGTCAACGCATTGTTGAATTTGTTGAACACGATCGGCACTGTCGGGATCGGCGCATGGGTCTCTTCGGCGTGCTTGCGGTAGTTCAGCCCGATGCAGATGATTTTCTGCGGCGATGTGACACACGGTCCCCACGCGATGTCCGACGGCTTCCGGTACGCATAGGATGACCCCTTCAGCCGTTCCACATAATCGCGCAGCCTCGCAAGCGCCGGCTCACCGCCTGAGATCACCGCATCGACGGTCAGCGGCAGGGGCTCATCCGCAGGATATTGCGCAAGCGCTTCGGCGATGTCGATGATTCCCGCCTCTGTCTCCACCCCCAGCGAGTATGAACCTTCCTTCAGAATCGTAAGCAGTTTCACGGTCTATCGCTCCTCTTCGTCCAACGACTGAATGAATATCAGGACTCATGCAGCGGCATTATTCCGATTTGAGTCTGGCGATGAATTCGATCTCGACGGAGGCGCCGAGCGGCAGCACATACATGCCAAGTGCGGCGCGGGCATGCTTGCCCTTCTCTTCTCCGAACACGTCCACGAATACCTGACTGCCTTCGTTCAGGATGGACGGCAGCTCTTCAATATGTTCTGCGCAGCACAGATATCCGGTCACCTTCAGGATCGAATCCACCTTCTCCAGCCCGACTTCCTTGTCCAGCAGCTCCAGCGTATTGATCGCAGCGAGTGCGGCAGAACGTTTGCCTTCCTCGACGGTGATCGTATCGCCGATGCGTCCCTTGTACTTCAACTCCCCGTTAGAGAAGGCCACATTGCCCGATACGTAAGCGATATTGCCGTCGATCTTGACAGGCACATAAGGCTTGTACGCTGTCGATGCCGGCCCTTCCACATACCCTTCCCGTTTCTTGATCTGCTCGTACAGTTCGCGATTCATGCCCGATTCCTCCATAGTTGAAAATGGTCCACGACAAGATCCTCTCATCCTTATAAAACACTGCAACCCAGATCCGAATGGACGCCAACGGCAGACAGGCACCACCAATCCAGCACCCGGCCGTGCAAACTGGCGCAAGGTCGGCCAGGGGCTGTGGCGATGGAGCCGTGCCAGCTGGCGCATACCTGGCAGGGCCCTATGGCGTTGCCGCCATGCTCCTGCACAGACCTGGGCACGGCTCGTCCGCCGACACAGGTCAATCCAGCACCCGGCCGTGCAGCCCGGCGCAAGGTTGGTTATGGTCGATCGCGATGCGCCCATTCACCAGCACATAGTCGATGCCGACCGGGTCCTGGCGCGGGTCCGCGAACGTCGCCGGGCCGGCGATCGTATGCGGATCGAAGACCACAAGGTCCGCATAGCAACCTTTGCTTACGATCCCCCGATCCCGGATGCCGAAGGTCTTAGCCGGGAATCCGCTCATCTTGTACACCGCCTCTTCCAGCGTGAGCCATCCGTTCTCGCGAACGTACTCTCCCAGCACCTTCGGATACGTGCCGAAGCCGCGGGGATGCGGCTTCTCTCCCGCGTACACGCCGTCCGTCGACACCATATGAGCCCGATGCCGGAAGGTGCGCTGCAGTTCGCCATATCGCTCCTTCGGCCAATGATACACCATGAGCGCCTGCAGATTGGTCTTGATCAGGATATGGGCGACCGCATCCTGCAGGGGCATGCCCAGCAGATCCCGCACCTCACCGAGCGACAGCCCTTCCCAGCCGGTCGGCTGATCTGCGCCGGCAGCCGCGAAGACGACCCGAGCCAGCGGGAAATATTGCTCGATGTATTCCTTCATCGACTCCCGCACCGACCGATCCTGCAAGCGTCGGATGATGTCGGCCGGAGGGCCCAGCTGCAGGTCCTCCGGCAGGCCCATCAACAGATGCGTGCAGCCGGCCGGATACGGGTACATGTCGAAGGTGACGCGCAAGCCTTCGCGCAGGGCGCCGTCCACGAGCTGCTCAGCCGTTTCACTCACCGCGAAATGGGAGATATGCACCGGCACCTCCGCCTCCCTGGCGATCCGGAACGTCTCGCCGCAGCCGATGGCCACCTTGTCCGCATAGCCGCGCTGATGCGCCACATAGAGCCCGACATATCGGCCGGCCACCTTCGCCAGACGGACAAGCTCCCGCGTATCGGCGCGCCGCATCGGCTCGTACTCCAGACCCGTGCAGAAGGCCTTGGCCCCCGCCTCCATCCACTCGCTCGTCAGCTTCTCCATCGCCTGAAGCTCATCCTCCGTCGCCGGACGATCCGCCCACCCGACGACCGCGCAGCGGATCGAGCCGTGCGGTGCCTGCAGCACCAGATTGGACGGGATATGGCCGCGATACAGGTCGAGCAGCTGCTGAACCGTCATGGCGTTGTAACCATTCAACGCGTCATCCTCATAAAACACGTGGAGGAGCTCCTTCATCTCCTGGAACGACACGCCCGCCAGCGGCGCCCAGGAGAATCCGTCCGGTCCCGCCAGCTGCGTCGTCACGCCCATCTTCAACGGGGCATAACGATCCCGTCCGCCGAGCAGGGCAAGCTCCGAATGCACATGGACATCGATGAAGCCCGGCGCGACGATCCTGCCCGCGGCGTCGATCACCGTCTCGGCCGCAGCCCCCTCCAGATCGCCGATCGCCGCGATCTTGTCGTCCACGATGCCGATATCTCCGACGTACGCCGGCTCGCCCGTGCCGTCCACGATCATGCCAGCTCTGATCACGATATCAAAATTCATCTGCTCCACTTCCCAACCGAGTTGTAGTACATGACATGCGTCATTGCCGCGATACGTCCGATCCAACCTTCGTCGTTACGAAGTTCGTACGATCCTGCCTTCGTACCATCATTCAAACATTCCGCCGACGTCCTGTCCGCCGTTCGCCTGTCAGCGATTCTTGCCGCGCGCCTTGACCGGTATGATCTTCTCCAGCTTCCCGTCCCGGAAGCCGTACAGCTCATCGGCCAGGTTAATCACGGGGCAGATATGATTGGGGATGATCTGGATCACATCGCCGATCCTCAGATCCGTCGAGCCGTTCACCTGGATCGTGCCATGCTCTTCGGACAGCGTGCGCAGCACGAGGTTGTCATGCCCGACGATCAGCCCGTGGCCGCCATGGCGGAACTGGTCGAGGGCCAGCGTCTTGCTGCCGGCGTCGATGATGATCCGGTCGGGAGCCGGCCGGGCCACGACGGTCGCGATCACCCTGACCGCACAGTCCTCCACGGTCGCGCCGCCCGAATCCATGACGAACCGGTCATTGAACACGTACATGCCGGGACGCATCTCCGTGGCGTGCGGGATGTCCTTGATGAAGCGCGCGGTCGCCGAGGCGCCGATGCTGATCTCCGGCACATGGATGCCCCTCATCTCCAGCAGTTCCCTGGTGCTGTTCATCAGGATCGCATCCTCCCGCGCGATGGCCAGCCTCTCCTCATCGGAATCCCTGTTGTAGGCATGTCCGGTGTGGCTCATCAGCCCGCGCACCTCGATGTACGGCAGCTTCGCGATCTCCACGATATGATCCACGCTGGTGACCGGATCTCGCCCCATCCGGTGCAATCCCGTATCGATATCGATATAGACCGGTATCCTGCGGCCAAGCGACTCGCCCACATCGTTGATGCCCTTCGCCACCTCGATATCGTCGAAGGCCACCATCGCATTCCGGACCCTGCCGGCAAGCGCCGCGAACCGCTTCAGCTTGGCCCGCCCATACAGCGGGAAGGCGATCAGGATATCCTCGATCCCCTCCTCGGCCATCACCTCCGCCTCGCCCAGCTTCGCCGTGGTGATGCCGCAGGCGCCATGCTCCAGCTGCAGCTTCGCGATATCCGGGCTCTTGTGCGTCTTCGTATGCGGGCGAAGCTTGACCCCGGCTTCCCGGGCCAGCTGGCCCAACCTCGCGATATTCCTCTCCATGGTGGGAAGATCGACGGCGACAAACGGCGTATCGGTCAAGAGATCCCAATCATCGATTCTCATTCGGCTTTCCCCTTTTCCTGTCATAAGCTTCCCATATCCTGTCCATCGTCGGCAGGTGCTCCCGAAGCGTCAGCCCTTTGGGAAATGCGCCGCTCAGCCCCTGGAGGAACGCCTGCACCTCCGATGTCAAACCGCGCACCGTGCGTTCGTCGAACGTATCGCTCTGCCCATAGGGCTCATATCGGAACTCTCTTCCGGCCATATCATACAGCACGGCATGTTGCCAAGTCTGAAGCTCGATCCTGCCTTGCGTGCCGTAGATCACCGTCCGCTGCAGCCCGCGAACCTCGCTCCATTCCAGATGTATATGAAACGGGATGCCGTCCGTTGTCTCTCCGAACGCTACGGCCAGCCGATCCAGCCCTCTGTCATCCTCCACCAGGTCAAAATGTCCGATCTCCGCCAGCTCATCCTCCAGGATATACTGCAGGCGGTCGAGCAGATGGACGCCGTTCGTGATCCAGATGCCGCCTCCGGACAGGCTGCGGTCCTCGTACCACCTGGGCAAGCCCTGGCCGCTCAGGATCATCGAGTCGTGGAAGGCTACCGGACGCCCGATCCTGCCCTCGCGGACCCATGCGGCGGCCTGCTGCACCTCGGGATAGAAGCGCTGCGTAAGTCCGATCATGACTCTGGCATCGCGCTCCTCCACCGCCTTCAGCATCGCCATATAATCCTCGCGGCAGGCGGCCGCCGGCTTCTCCAGCAGGACCGGAGTGCCATGCTCCAGCACGTGAGCCAGATCCGCCGCATGCCTGCCGGGCGGTGTGCAGATGCTGACGGCATCCAGCCCCGGACGCAGGGCATACGCCTCGTCGATCCGATCCACCACCGCCACGCCCAGCCTCTCCAGCTCCATCCTTCTCTGCTCCGGCAGGTACGGATCCACCATCACGCGCACCTGCACCCCGCTTGCTTCCCACGCCAGACGGTGCAACTGCCCGATAAATCCGGCGCCTATAATCGCAGCCTCCACGTACATCCTCTCCTTATCACGTACATCTTCTCCTTATATCGTGCGGTTGATGTTGCCGATCCACTTCAGCCGGGTCTCGGTCAGCAGCGAGGCGTTGTAGAAGACGATGGCTTCCGGATTGAAGGAAACCGCCTGCTGGACACAGGCCCGCAAGGTGGCTTCGTCCGGTGCGTCGCTTCCGCCCGCGTTAAATGCGCAGTAAAGTGGAGCAGAACCGGCGAACAGGCGCAGCCATTCGATGTCCGCCTTCACCCAGGCAGGATTCGGGAAGTAGGACAGCAGCATGAACCCATCGATAAAGGAATCCAGCTGCTTCAACCCCGTACCCTCCATCCAGGCCTTCGAGCCGGGGCGCGTAAACACCGATGGCACGGTCAGCAGGCGAATGCCAAGCTTCTGCGTGATCGCGTGGGCTTCCCGCAGAAGTTCGGTTACGGAGCGGATCCGCATCAGCGTATACGCATGGACAAGCGGTTCCTCCACGAGCAGGGAAGCCAGCTCCGCCTGGGTGAACTCCGCCGCGATGCCGCCGCGTTCACGTTCTGTCAGATAGGCGATCCGCTGCTTCACGATCCTCTCCAGCAGTTCCACATCGATGCCTTCCGCAGATGCTCGCGCCTTGCACGCATCGCAGAAGCACAGCGACAGCAGATATTCCCCGACCGGGCCCAGCTGGCTGAGAATCAGCTCATGGTGATGCCCGTGGATGAATCCCAGGAAGTTCGGCGTCTCCAGCATCAGCTGACCGGGACGCAGGTTCACGGCGATATCCTGAACCAGCCCCAGGAGGTACTGCCTGACGACAGGCTGGCTCGGACAGAGCGCGTAGTCGAAGACGGTCCCGAACACATTGGTGACGCCATACTCCGGATGCGCCTTGCCCAGCGTCGAGCTGTGCAGACCGACCGCCCAGGAACGATACGCCACGCCGTGCTTGTCGCAGGATTCCCGGATGCGCGCATGCAGACCGTCCTGCACGCCCTTGTCGGTCACCGGCCGCAGCTCCTCCGGGTACAGCTTCAGATCCGGGAGGAATGACAGCCCCGAGTCATGCCTGGTCAGCACGCGCGTCTCCGAAGTCGGCTGGAAGAACCGCCCGCTGTGGTAGCTTCCGTTTACATACAGGGCATTCACCCCCAGCTCGTCGCGGTAATACCGGATCGGCTCGTCCACTCCGGCTTCGCCCAGCGTCCATGGATACACGAACAAACCCTTGTCAATCGACATCTTCGTCCCCTCTTTCCCATTCCTGATATGGCATCTCACATCGAACTAACCGGCATCGGCACCAGATGTCTGAGCTTCGTGATGCAAAGGGTGATGGCAGGCCACATGCCTCTCCTCACCGCCAACCGGCTGAAGCAGCGGCTTGACGGACAGGCAGCGGTCTGTGCGGAAGGCGCAGCGCGTATGGAACGGACAGCCCTGCGGGATGTTGTACAGGCTCGGAACCTCTCCTTCCAACACCTCGAAGTGTCCTTCCCCGTCGCTGTCCAGTCGCGGGATGGAACGGATCAGCGCCCTTGTATACGGATGGTCTGGATAGCGGAAGAGCTGCTTCGTCTCCCCGACCTCCACCACATTGCCCAGATACATGATGGCCGTCCGGTCGGTGAATTGCTCCACGACGCGCAGATCATGCGAGATGAACAGGATCGTGAGCCCGATCTCGCGCTGCAGATCGCTCATCAGGTTGAGCACCTGGGACTGGATCGACACATCCAGCGCGGCGATCGGCTCATCCGCGATCAGCACGAGCGGATCGACGATCAGCGCGCGAGCGATGGCCGCGCGTTGCAGCTGTCCGCCCGACATCTCGTGGGGATAGGCCTCATGCAGCCGCTTCGGCAAGCCGACCAGCTCCATCATCCGCTCGAATCTGGCGTCCGCCTCCCGGCCGGACATGCCATAGAGGGATCTGAGCGGCATGAGCACCGATTGGCGGATCGTCTTCTTGGGATTCAGGGAGGAATACGGGTCCTGGAACACCATCTGCACCTTCTTCCGGTATTCGTGCAGCTTCTTCCTGTCCCGGAGCTCAACCGGCTCCTGCTCGAGATAGATCGTGCCGGAGGTTTGCGGCAGCAGCTGGGCGACCATCTTGGCCACCGTCGATTTGCCGCAGCCCGATTCGCCGACGATGCCGAAGATCTCGCCCCTGCGGATCTCCAGATTCACATCCTGAACGGCCTTCAGACTGGTGCCCGAGCCCAGCCTGCCGGTGTGGTAGGTCTTGGAGATGCCCTCCAGCTTCAGGACGATCTGCTGAGTGGTTTCAGGCAACGCACTCCCCTCCCCTCTTCATCGAGTGAATAAGCGATGGCCGATCTTCTGCAGGCTTCCTCCGCATACGCGCAGCGATCCGCAAAATGGCACATGTTCGGAATCTCCGTCAGCTTCGGCGGCTGCCCGGGTATCGTCATGAAGCCGGCTTCCGTGCGCTTGTCCGGAATGGCGGCGATCAGCGCCTCCGTGTACGGATGCTTCGGCTCGCGCAGCACCTTGCGCTTCTCGCCCCATTCGACGATCTGTCCGGCATACATGACGCCGATCTTGTCGCACATCTCCGAGACGACCGCCAGGTCATGCGTGATCAGCAGGAGCGAGGTGTTCGTCTCGCGCACGATGCGGCGCAGCAGATTCAGGATCTGCGCCTGGATCGTCACGTCCAGCGCGGTGGTGGGCTCGTCAGCGATCAGCAGATCCGGCTCGCTGATGATCGCCATCGCGATCGCGATCCGCTGCCTGAGCCCGCCGCTGAACTCGTTGGCATACCGCTTCAGATAGGCATCCCCTTGCGGGAATCCGACCTTCGTCAGCGCCTCCCGCGCCTTCTTCCACGCCTCTTTCTTCGACATGCCGAAGTGCTCGATCAGCGGTTCGGCCACCTGATCGCCGATCGTCAGCACCGGATTGAGGCTGGACAGCGGATTCTGCGGGATGAGAGCGATTCGCTTGCCGCGCACATGGCGCATCTTCTTCTCCGGCAGAGCCAGCAGGTCCTCGTCCTCCAGCAGCACCTGTCCCTGCACCTGCGCGTTGCCGCCATCCAGCAGCCGCAGGATGGCCTTGGTCGTCACCGATTTGCCGCAGCCCGATTCGCCGACCAGACCGATGATCTCGCCGGGCGCGATGTCGAAGGAGACGTCCGTCACCGCATGGATCTGCTCGTCTCCGCGCGTGAACTTGACGGACAGATGGTTGATTGACAGACGCTTGCTCATTCCATTCGCCTCCTCACGTCCATCTTGTCGCTCAGGTAGTCGCCCAGGATGTTGACGGCGAACACCGCCAGCAGGATCGCCAGACCCGGCGCGGCCGAATACCATGGCGCGATGTAGATGTAGCTCTGCGCGCTGGTCAGCATGCCGCCCCAGGAAGGATCAGGCGGCTGCAGGCCCAACCCGAGATAGCTCAGGCCGGTCTCGATGACGATCGCGTTGCCGACCAGCAAGGATGCCTGCACGATGATGGGGGTCACGCAGTTCGGCAGGATCTCGGCGAACATGATGCGGGAGTTCGACAATCCTGACAGCCTGGCCGCCATCACATATTCGCGTTCGCGCAGCGAGAGCACATTGCCGCGGACGATCATCGTGAATCTCGGGAAATTGACGAGCGCGATCACGACGATCAGCGTGATGGCGCTTGGCTTCCATGCCGACACGACGAGGATCGCCAGCAGCATCGACGGGAAGGACAGCGTGCCATCGACGATGAGCGAGATGACGGAATCCGCCTTGCCGCGGTAATAGCCGGCGATCAGGCCCAGCGGCACGCCGATGATCATGGCCAGGATCGCCGATCCGAGGCCGATGAAGATCGTGTCGCGAGCCCCGTCGACGATCCGCGAGTAGATATCCCGGCCATACTCGTCCGTGCCGAAGATATGCTTGAACGAAGGCGCTTGCAGCGGGCTCAGCGCATCGATCGCGAATGGATCATAGGCATAGAACCATGTGGGGAACAGGGCCATCAACAGATACAGGGCGATGATGACGAAGGAGATCCAGACGAGAACTCCGCCGCCGATGCGGTTCAGACGCCATCTTCTCCTGGTGCGCTGAAGTTGCAATCCCGATCGCATGCTCTACCCCCTCCCCCCGTGCGTCTTCACTCGAGGATCGAGGAAAGCGTACAGCAGATTCAGCAGAAGATTGATGATGACGACCGCCGCGGAGACGAACAGCACCGTGCCTTGCAGCAAGGTGTAGTCACGCGTGGATACCGAATTGAGCACCAGCCAGCCGATGCCCGTCCAGCTGAACACCTGCTCCACGATGACCGTGCCTGATACCAGGATGCCGATCTCGAGGCCGAGCACCGTCATGAACGTGAGCAGCGTGTTGCGGAAGCCGTGTTTGACGAAAATGGCAAAAGGAGACAGCCCCTTCGCCCGAGCCGTCTCCATAAACGGTTCGCGCATCACATCCAGCATGCCGTTCCTCACAAAACGGAAAAAAACGGCCGCTTCGAATATTCCAAGTGCCGTTGCCGGCATAATCAACAGCTTGACATGCATCCCTGCATCCTCTGACCAGGCCACGTATCCGGAAGCAGGGAGCCATTGCCATTGCACCGCAAACAAGGTGATCATGAGCAGCCCGATCAGAAATACAGGTGTACTCATCCCCAATATGCTGATCGTCGTGCAGATCTTGTCGAGCAGCTTGCCCGGTCTGGTACTGGCGATGATGCCGATCGGAACGGCGATGACAAGACCGATGAGGATCGCTGCGATGATCAATTCGATGCTTGCCCCGATGCGGGACATGATGATCTCCAATACCGGTTTGCCGCTGATCATCGAAACTCCGAAGTCTCCCCGCAGAACCCCGCCGATCCATCTGAAATATTGGACGAAGAGCGGATCGTTCAGACCCATCTGATTGCGCAGCAGCTCCACCTTCTCCGGGTTGTTGCCGATTGCGCCCAGCACGGTCATGACGGGATCGCCTGGAGCCATGCGAACGGCAAAGAAAATCACGATGCTGATGAGGAATATGATGAGCACGGCCCTTAGCAATTTGTTTAACATCATGGTGTACATCACTTCGCCTCCTCTCACAAGCATCAGGCGGTCCTACAGCATCGGGCCGCCTGACGCCGGAAGAGCTATTGGTTTCGCATGATCAAAGCTTCCTGTCCGTTAATTCACCCTGGCATTGCCGAGATAGACCGCCGAGGTCGGGAACACATCCACACCGCTGACGGCATCGGACACGCCGGAGGCGATCGGAGTTTCCTGGATCGGGATGATCGGCATCTGTTCGGCAACGAGATCCTGCAGCTCGGCATAGAGACGGAGTCTCTCCTTCTCGTCCATCGTCGTTGCCGCCTTCTGGATCAGCTCGATGGCCGGCGCCGGATCAGGCAGGCTCTTCTCGAAGAGCGGCAGCATGATCAGGTTGGCGTAGACGGAAGCATCGTTGCCGGCTTGCGGATAGATGTTCATCGTCATTTCATAGGAGCGTTCGACGTATTTGGCCACCCAGCTGTTCAGCTCCATCTTCTCGATCTCCATATTGACCCCGATCTGGCTCAGGCTTTGACCCCAGATGACCGCGATCTGCTCGAGATCGGAGAAGCCCGTCGGCAGGATCATGGAGAAGGTGAAGCCGTCGCCATACCCCGCTTCCGTCAGCAGTCTCCTGGCTTCGTCCAGGTTGTAAGGGATCGGCGTTCCTTCCCGGTAACCGAAGTCTCCCGACGGGAACGGGCTCCAGATGATCTTGCCGTAGCCGTTGTACACGTTGGTCAGGATCGTCTGCTTGTCAAGCGCGTGTACGAGCGCTTTCATGACGCGCGGGTCCTTGAAGGCCTCGTTGTTGTTGATGACCACTTCCACCAGCGATGTCTGGTTGGAGGCCGAAGGCTGCACCAGATGGAAGCCGTCGCGGTTTTCGACCTGGTACATCTGGCTCGGTTGCAGGGATGTCACGATATCCACCGTGCCGGAGAACAGGTTCGTCAGGCGCACGGCAGGGTCCGCGATCGGACGGACGACCAGCGTGTCGATATTTGTCGTGTCGCCGTTCCAGTAGCTTGTGTTCTTCTTCAGCACGATGCGATCGCCCGCTGACCAGGATTCAAAGACGAATGGACCAGTGCCGATCGGGTTGCTCGTCAGCGTGTCGAATGAGCCCTGCTTGACGATCGGGAAGTTCGCCAGATTGCTCAGCATAACCGGGTTCGGCTGTTTCAGATTGACGATGACTTCTTTGCCGCTGCCTTCCACAGACGCCACATCCTCGAAGTATGGCGCATACCAGGAGGCGTTGTTGGGATCCTGCACCGTCTCGAGCGAATAACGGACGTCGTCCGCCGTGAGCGGCGATCCGTCATGGAAGGTGATCCCGTCATTCAGCGTGAAGGTGATCTTCGTGTCTTCCACCTTCCAGTCCTTGGCCAGCCCGGCGACGATGTTCATCTCCGTATCATATTGCACCAGGGACTCGAACACATTGTACCGGACGATGAAGTAATCGACCGCCTGGTTCGTATACGGATTGAAGTTCTGAATATCGCCGCTGATAGCCACCGTCACCGTATGGGACTCGCCCGATCCGCCGCTTCCTGATGAACCTGTGTTGCTGGAAGACCCCGCACTGTTGCCGCCAGAAGCATTCGACCCGCCTGAACCTCCGCTGTTGTTCGAGCTGCAGCCGGCGACGAAGACCAGCGCGAAGATCAACAGCAATGAAACCAAACTCCACGACAACTTTCTCTTCTTCATCTTTTTTTTACCTCCACATCATTTATGGTTGTTTGAGGTTTATCTCAAACCGGGACATCTCAAGTCGGCTTGCCATCTGGGCCGCGGCCTCGATGAGCATGGAACCGATCTTGTCGAATGTGTCCTGGGTGAGCTTGCTCTTCAGTTCCGTTACGCTGAACGCGCCGACCGTACGCCCCCGCGAATCGACGATCGGAGCACCGATGCAGCAGATCCCGTACTCCCCTTCCTCATCCTCGATGGCGTAGCCTTTCTTGCGAAACTCCTGTATCTGACTGAGCAACTGTTCCGGAGAAGTGATCGTGTATTTCGTTTTCGGCTCATAACGGTCTCGTGGGATGATCGTGAGGATCTGCTCGTCGCTCATGCCCATCAGGATGGACTTGCCGACGCTGGTCAGGTGCAGCAGATGCCGCTGGCCGACATGGGTGTTGAACTGTACGAATCCCGGGCCTTCGGCCTTGACGATATACACCGTCTCGATCCCGTCCCTGACGGCGATGTGAACCGTCATGCCGGTGGCTTCCGACAGCTGCTCGGCAATCGGCTGACCGACTTCCCTGAGGATATTCAGATACGTGTTGCCGAATATCAGATCATAGATGCCGTTGCTGATCGCGTATCGGTTGTCGGGCTGTTTGTCGATCAAGCCCTCATGCTCCAATGTGTACAAGATCATGAAACACGTCGTCTTGGGCGCATCGATCGCCCGGGCGATCTCCGACACGGTCATCGGCCCGGAATTGCTCAGCAATCTCAGGATCGCAATCGCTCTGCGCACGGATTGAACAAAGTACATATCGGCAGCCGATCCCTGCATATGGAACACCTCCTGTAACAGATCAGCCTGGCCCATCCGCTCAGCATCCGCTGGTCCTGCCTGTCTCCGCCAGCCTGAAGTGTCTATTCGAGCCCGAGCAGCTTCAGCGTATCACGGTGGATGATCTTCTCGATCTCTTCTTCGGGGATGCGAGGCAGATTCGTTCCTTCCACGATCTTGTTGACATTGCGCAGCCCCGCCAGCGTCTCTTCCGTCGTGGCGATCGGATAGTCGCTGCCGAACAGCAGCTTGTCCAGCCGGCCGTACTCATAGCAGAGGGACATCGCCTGGTAGAATTGCCACGGACGATAGAACAGCCCGGATATGTCGGCGTAGATGTTCGGCTGTTTGCGGAAGAGGACGATCGCTTCCTCGAACCACGGATGGCCCATATGGGCGATGATCATTTTCAGATCCGGGAAGTCTAGGGCGATATCCTCCAGCAGCACCGGATTGGCGTACTTCAGCGGCGCCCTGCGCGGGTAGGTGGCCCCCTGGTGGAACAGGATCGGCAGATTCAGCTGCTGCGCCCTTGCGTAGATCGCATAGGCCCGTTTGTCGAGCGGATGGAACTTCTGGTAGATCGGCCCCAGCTTGATGCCCTTCAGCCCCAGCTCCACGCATCTGTCCAGCTCATCCAGCACGTTCGGATCCCTCGGATCGAGACCCATGAATCCGATGACCCGGTCGGGATATTTCTTCGCATAGGCGGCGGTGATATCGTTCGGATTGACCGGACCGATCGCCATGTTGAAGCAGATGACCTTATCCGCCCCTTTGGTGCCGGCGATGTGCTCCTCCTCCGTGAAGATCAGCTTGACGCCATCGGCCTGATCCGGCCGCATCGACGTATTGACATTGGTGCGTCCTACCTCATCCTCGTCGGAAGCCATGAAGAAATTCGGTGCATGCGTGTGTACGTCTACGATCATCGTGAGCGCCTCCCCGCCATCGTTTTCATTACATCCTCTGCGGCTTCCAGCGTTCTGGCCGCGTCTTCGTCGGTCATCGTATACATGACGTGGTTCCGTTTCATCGCCATCGGGAACATCAGGAAGCCCTTCTCGATCATGCCCCTGCGGAACATGAGGTCCAGCTCGTTGTCGGAGCGCATCAGATCGTCATAGGAGCGGATCGGCCCTTCGATGAAGTAAGGCACGAATACCGAGCCGAACTGGCTGACCTGCACGCTGATGCCATTGCGATCGGCGATCTCCTGGATGCCCATGGCCAGGATGTTGCCGAGGCGGGCATTGTGCTCGTATACCGGCTCCTTCTCCAGGATCTCGATCGTCGCCAGGATGGCCGCCGTGCCTACGGCATGGCCGTTATATGTACCTGCGAACAGCGTGTCGCCGGTCGGGTTGGTCGTGAAGTGGTCCATGATCTCCTTCTTGCCGCAGACCGCCGCGATCGGGTAGCCGTTGGCCAGCGCCTTGCCCATCGTCGTCAGATCCGGCGTGACGCCGCAGATCGATTGGTAGCCGCCGATCGCATGCCGGAAGCCAGTGATCACCTCGTCGAAGATGAGCACGATGCCATGCTGCTTCGTCAGTGCGCGCAGCCCTTCCAGGAACGACTGCTCCGGCATCAGGCAACCGACGTTATGCGGGATCGGCTCCAGGATGATCGCGGCCACGTCATCCTTATGCTGCAGGATCGTCCGCTCCACGTCCTCCAGGTCATTGAACCTGCAGACAAGGGTCTGGTCGATGACCTCATCCAGGATCCCCCTGGAGGTAGGATCGCGCTTGCCGATCATCTCCTTCGAGCTCATCACGTTGCGCGACACATAATCATGCCAGCCGTGATAGCAGCCCTGGAACTTGATCAGCTTCCTGCGTCCGGTGTAGGCCCGGGCCACACGAATCGCATGAAACGTCGACTCGGAGCCGCTGTTCGTGATCAGCACCTTCTCCGCCGAAGGCACATGCTCGACGATCTTCTCGCACACCTTGATCTCCAGCTCGGTTGCGCCGATCCCGAACAGGTCCTGGTCCTCCAGCGCTTGCCTGACCTTCTCGGTCACCGGTTCATAGGCATGTCCCAGGATGATGGGGCCGAACGCGGCATGATAGTCGAGGTATTCCTTGCCGTCCACATCATACAGGCGTGAGCCCTTGGCACGCTTCGGCATGATCTGCGGCTCGACCCGGCGCGTATTCGAATGAACGCCACCAGGCGTAAACTTCTCCGCCCATGTTAGTTTGTGTGACATGAGATTTACCACCTCTATGCTGTGATTGTGTGATTCTGGTACTTTTGATCACCATTCTATTGGACGTTCGTATATATGTCAACAGATTTAACAAGTGTTTGTATATACGAACAAACGTCGTTTTCGGGGTGTTATGTATGGTAACATTTCGGTAGCGCTTCACATCCAATTTCATGTAATGGGTTGCGGCGATTGAACCACAGCCCAATAAAAAAAGCCCTGGATCAACCAAGGCTTTCCGTGGATCGTGATTCGATTCGATCGTTCTCCCGAACGGCACTTACCGGTTGTCGATCTTCTCCGGATACAGGTCGTGGTTCATGAGCCTGTACTCGGCCATCTTCTCGTACTTCGTTCCGGGCCTGCCCCAATTGCAATACGGGTCGATGGAGATGCCGCCGCGCGGCGTGAACTTGCCCCATACCTCAATGTAGCGCGGATTCATCACGCGGATCAGGTCGTTCATGATGATGTTGACGCAATCCTCGTGGAAGTCTCCGTGATTGCGGAAGCTGAACAGGTACAGCTTGAGCGACTTGCTCTCCACCATCTTGACATCGGGAATGTAGGAGATGTAGATCGTCGCAAAATCCGGCTGCCCGGTCATCGGACACAGGCTGGTGAACTCGGGACAGTTGAACTTCACGAAGTAATCGCGGTCCGGATGCTTGTTGTCAAACACCTCCAGCAGATCAGGCGAATAGTCGAATATATACTTCGTCCCCCTGCTCCCAAGCTGCGTGATCTCCTTCAGTTCGTCCGCTGTGCGTCCGGCGCGGGACTGTTGTTCTGTCATCGGGAATCCCTTCCTTGCTTCGTTCGTTTGGTATATTTAATACCTTATCACAGTTCGCCAGATTTTCAACTTGCAACAGGGAAAGCCGAGCGGTTGGCCAGCACACCACCAGCTCATGCCATGGAGAAGGCCGTGTGGATCTTCGTCGTTGCCAATGGCGGGCGCAAGGAACAGATGGCCGTGCGGAGATCAGGAAGAAGCATTAAAAAAAAACGCGTCCCGTCAGCTCCAGGCCATCCCACGATAAGCAACCCTTGATTGAAACACCGCCATTGCGCAAGCGGAGGGACGGGGTTGCCACACGCACCCGCGCGCCGCAACGCCCATCCCTCTTTCACACCAGTTCACCGCGGCGGTATTGATTGGGCGAGACGCCCATCGTCTTCTTGAACACCTTGCTGAAATAATGCTGGGTCTCATAGCCGAGCTGTTCGGAGATTTCGAGGATCGACAGGTCGGTCGCATTCAGCAGCTCCACGGCCTTCTTCATCCGGATGTCCGTCAGCAGCTGGGAGAAGGATACGCCCAGCTCCTGCTTCAGCGTCCGGCTCAGGTAGACGGGATTGCAGTTGAGATCCTCCGCCATCTTCTCCAACGTCAGCTCACGGTCGACGTAATGCTCCTGGAGGTAGAACCGGGCGCGGCGCACGATCGGTGACAGCCGGGCATCCCGGTATACGTTCTGTTTCGCCTCGCGGTAAACCTGCGGAACATCGGCCAACCTGCCCATCAGGGGCTTGAATGACAGCGTGACCGACAGCTTCAGATATTCGATGATCGAGTTTGAGATGGAGGAGAATACCCTCTCCTCGCAGGCGCCCCATATGATCACGCCGATGAGTCCTCCCGTATCGCGGAAGATGATGTGCCGCACGTCCTGCAGCCACTCGCCGACGATGTTTTCCACGGCGAACATCGTAAGCTGCCGGTCGCTTTCCTTGATGAGCGTCCGCTCCAATGCCGGATCGGACCAGCGAATGACGCCGATCCAGGCCGGGCACATGGCTGGCAGCTGGAGAAACTCCATCTGTTCGAGAACCTCCGCCTCGCTCAGATTGCCCTCGATCCATTCGAGGCAGAAACGCTCGCTGAGCAGCGGATAGCTCCGCCGGATCTGGCGGGAGGCTAGCAGCAGGTGCTTCTTCTGCTGCCATTCCTCCTCCAGACCCTTGCGGACCACCTCCAGCACCTGATACAGCTGCGCAGGATTGGCCGGCTTCAGGATATATTCCGCAACATTGAGGCGAATCGCCTCACGTGCATATTGAAACTCATCATGTCCGGTGATGATGATGAGACGCGCATCCGGCAACGACTCCCGGACATGCTTCATCAGCGTGATACCGTCCATGATCGGCATGTTCAGGTCCACGAGCAGGATGTCCACCTGATGCCGGATGGCAAGCTCCAGCGCTTCCTCTCCATCCTCTGCTTCCGCCACAACCTCCATATGAAGCTTCGACCAATCGATCGCCATGCGGACCCCCTCACGGATGATCGGCTCATCATCGGCGATCAGCACCTTCCATGTGTGATTCATGCGTTTCACCTCCGCTTCGTCCCCCCTCGATGATCGGGTGAACAATCGTAACGGTAGTTCCCTCGCCATATCTGCTCTCCACCTTGACGCCATACTCATCGCCATAAGACAGCTTCACCCTCGCCTGAACATTGACAATGCCGTAACCCGATCCGGCAACCGTTGATTGAGAATGACCGGACTGTCCCCCGGCAGCGGACCAAGCTGGCCGAATGGGGCCGGTCTGCGCACTTGCCGCAGACAGAGCCGGCGGCACACGACCCCTCTCCCCGCCTTCCCCGGAAGGACCAGGCTGCGCATGACCGCTCTGCCCGCCTCCTGCGGACAAGCCCGTCCCGGCTCCGTCCAGCTTCGCCCGCAGCTCGGCCAGCTGCTCCGGCGTCATGCCGATGCCATCGTCCTCGACGATGAGGAGCAGGAGATACCCCTCCCGCTTCGCCGCGATCCGGATGTTGCCCGGCCCGCGCCGCTGCTTCAGCCCGTGATAGATCGCGTTCTCCACGATCGGCTGGAACACGATCTTCAGCACCTCCAGATGCTGCACCGACGGATCGATCTCGATCGTATAATTCAGCTTGTCGCGATACCTCGTCTTCTGAATCTTCAGATAGCTGCGGATGTGCTCGATCTCGTCCATCAGCGGGATCATCTCGTTGCCCCGGCTGAGGCCGATGCGGAACAGGCGAGACAGTGATTCCACGACCTCCGCCACATCATCGGCGCCCTTGCGCCTAGCCAGCCAGTGGATCGTATCCAGCGTGTTGTACAGAAAATGCGGCTTGATATGCGCCTGCAAGCTCTTCAGCTCCGCCTCCCGCTTCTGCCGCTCCTGCAGCTCGGTCAGCTCGAGCAGCCTGCGCAGCTGGACGAGCATCTTGTTGAAGCTTCGCCCCAGCATGCCGATCTCATCCTGCCGATTGCTCGTCAGCCGCACCGTCAGATCGCCGGACTCCGCCTTGTGCATGAAGGACTGCAGCTGCTGCAGCGGCCTCGAGATCGAATGGGATACATACAGGGAGGCGGTGATCCCCATGACGCAGATGAGGAATACGAAGCTGACCACGTAGAACTGGATCTCCCGCACTTCCGCAGCCGATTCATGCGTCGGGAAGACGCCGACCGTCGTCCAGTTCGTAAACGGCGAGGTCAGATAGATGAATTGCAGCGATCTGCCGTTCACCTCCCTGGAGAACGTGCCCGAAGGCTGATCGCTGAACCATTCGATCGGCACGCGGTTGATGATCGGGTTGGCCGGAGCGTAGATGTTCTCGCCCTTGTGATCGATCACCATCAGATAGCCCGTCTTGCCGAGGCGCACGTCCTTGGCGGTCTCCGCGATGACGCGCAGCTTCAGGTCGACGAGCACGACGCCCTGCACCCGCTGCGTGTCAGGCTCGAGGATCGCGCGCACCACCGAGACGACCTCGGAGGGGCTGTAATTGGTATGGGTCGTCACATTGCGGTTCTCCGGATGCCCGACGATCGTAAAGATGCCGCGGCTCTCCACCGCCTGCTGGTACCACAGCTCTGCCGTCAGCGGCACATCCGTCCGCGCATACATGTCGTTGCTCAGGTAGCTGCCGTTCCGATCGGCGACAAGGATGCCCGCCACCTCCGGATACAGCGTCGTGAATCCCTGAAGGAATCGGGACACTGTGTACATCTCCTCGGCATCCAGCTCCTGCCCGGACAGAAATTGCCGCACATTCGGATCAAACGCCACGAAGTAGGTCACGTTCTGCATATTGCTGATAACGTGCTCGAGCGACGTGTTGACCTTGCCGATGATCTGCAGCGTATGATCATTGACCTGGTCATCGATGATGCGCGTCACCGTATAGCTCACGAGCAGTCCCAGCAGGAAGGACGGGACGATGCTGATCAGCATGAAGTGAAGGATCAGCTTGTAGCGAATCGGCCAGTTATTCATCTCCAGCAACCATGCCCGCTTCATCATGCGCCACCGCCGTTATCTCGCATAATAGTCCTCCACGTTGTCGCGCGTGACAACGGTAACCCCGGTGTCCACGTTCGGCGGCAGCGGCTGCTGGTTGCCGCCTGCGCTGGCGCTCTGCGGAACAAGCCCGTGATGCAGATGAAACAGGAACTGCAGCGACCAGTAGCCCATGTTCCATGTGCCCTGCGCCAGCGTCGCCGAGATGACGCCGTCCCGGATCATGTCGAGCGTTCCCTTGTCCGTATCGAAGCTGATGATCGTCACCCTGCCCAGATTGCCGGTGGAGATGACCGCCTGGCCAACGCCGACGCCGCCCACCGCCTCCGTGATAAAAATGCCACGCAGCTCCGGATAATCCTCCATCGCCTCGGCCGCCATATCACGCGACACCACCACGTCACCCTTGCCGTCCTTGATCGCCACAACCCGCATCTGCGGATACTGCTCGCGGATCGTATCCTGGAAGCCCGCCACTCTCTGCTGGTGATTCTGCTGGTTGGGCAGGGTGATGATCGCGATCTCCCCATGTTCCTCCAAGCGCCGGGCCAATTCATGGGCTGCCACGACGCCGGCATTGTAGTTGTCCGTGCCGAGGAAGGAATACGCCTTGCTGCCGGTCGCCCCCGAATCGAACAGAACGACCGGAATGCCCGCGTCCACTGCCTTGTTGATGGAGGCGGTAAGCGCTTCCGGTTCGATCGACGTCAGGGCGATGCCCGCCGGCTTCCTGGCGATCACCTGCTCCAACACCGTGATCTGTTCATGCACATCGCGCTGCGTCGAGCCCCGGAAATCAACCGAAACGCCCAGCGCCTCGGCCGCATCCTCGAAGCCCTTCAGCGCCGGCTTCCAGTAATCAATGCCCGCCTGAAACGTCACCATGACATACTGCTCTCCGATATCCCCCTGCAAGCCTCTGTCCACCTCGTCCCACGGATCGAGCTGCGATGGCCGGAAGTAGATCATGACGATGAGCAGGAAGCCCAACACCAACGTGCCATACAACAACACCAGCTTATTCATCCGGACCCCTCCTGATTCTCGCAAGCTAGCTCCTGGATCAGGAAATACCCGGCCGGGCCCAGCACATAAAGGCAGGTAGCAGCGTGGTATTTCCTCTGTCTTACTAGCTAGCATGGGAATGCATGCCTTCCTTAAGACCAGGATCGGCTTGCCCATTCCGGAAGGAACGGACAAGCCCGCCTGCATTTCCAGCTTATATCCATTTTATCTTGCCGGTGATCGATGGCAAACCCCCAGCTTGCCGCCGCTCGCGCCAGAATGGTGTTGTGCAGGATGTCAGTTGCTGCGATTCTTGATATAGAAGTCAAATGCCACCGCCAGCAGCAGCACCAGACCTTTGATCGCCTGCTGCCAATCGATGCTGATGCCGATCAGCGACATGCCGTTGTTCATGACGCCCATGACAAGGCCGCCGACGATGGCGCCGATGACCGTCCCGACGCCGCCTGTTGCGGATGCCCCGCCGATGAAACAGGCCGCAATCGCATCCAGCTCGAACAGATTGCCGGCCTTGGGCGTCGCCGCGCTCAGACGCGAGGCGAAGATGATGCCGGCCAGCGCCGACAGCACGCCCATATTGACGAACACCATGAAGGTCACGCGCTTCGTCTTGATCCCCGACAGCGCCGCCGCCTTCACATTGCCGCCCGTCGCATAGATATGCCTGCCGATCACCGTTCGGTTGGTGATGAACGTATAAGCGGCGATCAGCAGCACCAGGATGATCAGCAGATTCGGGATGCCTTCATAGGACGCGAGAATGAACATAAATGCGTTAAGCACCGCGACAAGCAGCGCCACCTTGACGATAAACAAGCCGATGTGAATCGTCTCCACTCCGTATTTCTTCTGCACCATGCGATGGCGCCATTCCGACCAGATGAGCAGCAGGGACAGGAGAACGCCGACCAATATCGTCGTGAGATGCAGCCCGCCAGCCTCATCGAACAGATCCGGCACGAATCCGGAGCTGATGTTCAGGAAGGACTCGGGCAGCGAGGCGATCGACTGGCCTTCGAGGATGACCATCGTCAGACCGCGGAATAACAGCATGCCGGCCAGGGTCACGATGAAGGCCGGTATGCCGACGTAGGCGATCCAGAAGCCCTGCCAGGCTCCGATCAGCGCCCCGATCAGCAGGCAGATGATCAGCGTCAGCCATACCGGCACACCCATGCGCACCATCAGGATGGCCGCGATGGCGCCGATCACGGCGGCGATCGAGCCGACGGACAGATCGATGTGGCCGGTGATGATCACCAGCACCATGCCGATCGCCAGCACGAGGATATAGCTGTTCTGCAGGATGAGATTGGTGATGTTCAGCGGCTGCATCAGGATTCCGTCGGAGAGGATCTGAAACAGCAGCATGATGAATACGAGAGCGATGATCATCCCGTATTGCCGAATATTGGATTTCAAAGCTTTAGCCAGCGTGTCCAAGCTTACCGCCCCCTGTTCCCGTCATCATCTTCATCAGCTTCTCCTGATCGGCTTCCTCCCTGCTGATCTCTCCGGTGATGCGCCCTTCGCACATCGCGTAGATGCGATCGCAGATGCCGAGAATCTCCGGCAGCTCCGAGGAGATGACCAGGATGCCCTTGCCCTCGTTGGCAAGCCGCTGGATGATCGTGTAGATCTCGTATTTGGCTCCGACATCGATGCCGCGCGTAGGCTCATCCAGGATGAGCACGTCCGGCTCCGCGAAGATCCATTTGCTGAGCACGACCTTCTGCTGATTGCCGCCGCTCAGGTTGCCCGTCTTCTGGTGCACGCTGGGCGTCTTGATCTGCAGCTTGCTGCGGAACGCCTCCGCTTCCTGCACCTCCAGATAGTCCTGGGTGATGCCGCGACGGGAGATCTTCGCCAGATTGGCCAGGGTCGTATTGCGCTTGATGTCGTCGATCAGGATCAGGCCATAATTCTTGCGATCCTCCGTCACATAGGCGATGCCATGCCGGATCGCCGCGCTGACATCCGGAACGTCGATCTCCTGTCCGTTCTTGATGATCTTCCCGCTGATCTGCCTGCCGTAGGATCGGCCGAACAGGCTCATCGCCAGCTCCGTCCTGCCGGCGCCCATCAGTCCAGCGATCCCGACGATCTCGCCGCGGCGGATGTGAAGATTAACATCGTGAATAATCTTCCTTCCACCATGCAGCGGATGATAGACATTCCAGTTACGCACCTCGAACAGCACGTCACCGATGTGGGCCTTCCTCTCCGGATAGCGATGGGTCATGTCGCGTCCGACCATCCCCTTGATGATCCGGTCCTCGGTCACCTGCTCCTGATGCGTGTCCATCGTCTCGATCGTCCGTCCATCGCGCAGCACCGTGATGGAGTCGGCGATCGCCAGCACCTCGTTCAGCTTGTGCGAGATCAGGATGGACGTGATGCCCTGCTTCTTCAGCTCCACCAGCAGATCGAGCAGATTCTTGCTGTCATCCTCGTTCAGCGCTGCGGTCGGCTCATCGAGGATGAGCAGCTCCACCTTCTTCGCCAGCGCCCTGGCAATCTCCACCAGCTGCTGCTTGCCGACCCCGATGTTCATGACCAGCGTGTCCGGCGATTCATCGAGGCCCACCCGCTCCATCAGCTTGCGCGCTTCGACCGTCGTCTCATGCCAGTTGATGATGTTGCGGCGCTGCCGCTCATTGCCGAGGAAGATATTCTCCGCGATCGACAGGTACGGGATGAGCGCCAGCTCCTGGTGGATGATGACGATTCCCCGCTCCTCGCTGTGCTTGATATCCCTGAACTCACATTTCTGCCCGTTGAAGATGATCTCCCCGGTGTACGTATCGTGCGGATACACCCCGCTGAGCACCTTCATCAGCGTCGATTTGCCCGCTCCGTTCTCGCCGACGAGCGCGTGGATCTCGCCTCGCCGGACCTTCATATTGACTCCGTCCAGCGCCTTGACGCCAGGAAATGTTTTCGTGATGTCCTTCATCTCCAGAATCAATGCCGTCATCTACCGAGCCCCCTCTCCCGAAACCGGAGCTTCCGTCGCCATACTGCGCCCGAATGTGCGACAGCGGCGGCAGAAGCCGCCGCGTCCGATTACTTCAGCTGATCAGCCGTGTAGTAGCCGCTGCCGATCAGCACCTCTTCATAGTTGGTGATGTCGACCGATACCGGCTCGAGCAGGTAGGATGGAACGACCTTCACCCCGTTGTCATAGGTGGTGGTGTCGTTGACCTCCGCCTCTTCGCCCTTGAGCAGCGCATCCGCCATCTCCACCGCCTTCTTCGCCAGGGCGCGGGTATCCTTGAACACGGTCTGCGTCTGTTCACCGGCGATGATCGACTTGACCGACGCGAGCTCGGCGTCCTGGCCGGTGACGATCGGCAGAGGCTTGCTCGCGGTACCATAGCCGACGCCCTTCAGCGAGGCGATGACCCCGATGCTGATGCCGTCGTACGGCGACAATACCGCATCCACCCGTTCGCTCGTGTAGTGCGCGCTCAGCAGATTGTCCATCCTCTTCTGCGCCTCCGCGCCGTCCCAGCGCAGCGTCGCCACCTGGTCGAACGCCGTCTGGCCGCTGCGCACGACGAGCTTGCCGCTGTCGATGTACGGCTGCAGCACGCTCAGCGCGCCATTGAAGAAGAAGTAGGCATTGTTGTCGTCCGGCGAGCCGGCGAACAGCTCGATGTTGAACGGTCCCTTGCCTTCCTTCAGGCCCAGCTTCTCTTCAATGTAGGATGCCTGCTGCACGCCGACCTTGAAGTTGTCGAATGTCGCATAGTAGCTCACATGCTCCGAGTTACGGATCAGCCGGTCATAGGCGATGACCGGAATCTTGGCCGCTGCCGCCTTGTTCAGCACGTTCGTCAGCGACTCCCCGTCGATCGAGGCGATGACGAGCACATCGACGCCCTTGGTGATCATGTTCTCAATCTGCGAGATCTGATTTTCGACGATGTCTTCGCCATACTGCAGGTCGGTCTTGTAGCCGAGCGCCTCAAATTCCTTTACCATATTGCTGCCGTCCAGCACCCAGCGCTCCGAGGATTTGGTGGGCATCGCGATACCGACAAACTTCTCGCCACCCGAGCCGCTCTTTCCGCCGCACGCCGCAAGCAACAGGACTGCCGCAACCATCAGAATCAACAACCGCATGTTCCTCATATCATGTCCCCCTCACCTTTCATAAGTTGCCCGCAAGCGCATCCTGTGCGCTTGTCACGGGCTTGACTTGAGTATACGAAGGGGATGGCCTCCCGGTCTTTGTCATAAATGTACATTTTTTATAAAAAAAAGACTTGCTCCACCGCCGCGTACCCATGACAAAGGCCGTTGTTCTGATGAGCATAGATGTGCCCCGTTTCAATCATCCCCCGCCATTCTTGTAAAAGTTGCCTTCATATGCTAACTTTCAGTAAGTGTCGAAGTATGATATAATAAGTGCATGATGAATCATATTGAGGTGAAGACCATGAAAGCCGATGATGAATTTCACCTGTGTCCCAAGTTTGAGGCTGCTTTCGAGCTGCTCGGCAAGCGCTGGACCGGGCTGATCATCCGCGTGCTGATGGAAGGTCCGAAGCGGTTCAAAGATATATCGCATGTGATTCCGAACATGAGCGACAAGATGCTCACCGAGCGATTCAAGGAACTGGAGGCGGAAGGCATCATCGTCCGCCGTGTATATAATGAGATGCCCGTGCGGATCGAATACGAGCTCACGGACAAGGGCAAGGCTCTCGAAGGCGTGATGAGGGAATGCCAGCAGTGGGCCGACCGTTATGTGGATGTTCCATACACCGAGAAGAAATCATAAATCTACCAACCGAGTCATCTGACTCGGTTTTTTTGTTTGTCCGGGACTACGGCTATAAGCAGATTTTTTTGGCTTGCAGGCTTCCCACGACCTCTTCTTCTGCCCGGAACCCGCTCCAGGCGCGGCCTGCCGTTCCCGGCTCCCGTTCGCGACACAGTAAAGCCACGCACCGCCTGATGTTTATGTCGTTAACGGTTGACACCTGGGTTTCTGACCATTATAATATAACTATACTTTTGTAAGTAAGTATTTTTATTTTAGCTTATTAATTATTTATTGGAGGTATTCACTCATGGCCAAGTCAAAATGGAATCTGGACGCCTCACATAGCAGCGTCGACTTCTCTGTCAGACATATGATGATCGCGAAGGTCAAGGGCACGTTCCACTCCTTCGAAGCGAACATCGAAGCGGATCCGGAGGATCTGACAACGGCGGACATCGAGTTCAGCGTCGATCTGTCCAGCGTCGACACCCGCAGCAATGATCGAGACGCTCACCTGCGTTCCCCGGACTTCTTCGACGTCGAGAATCATCCGAAGATGACGTTCAAGGCAACTTCGATCCGCAAGACCGGCGATAACGAGTATGAAGTAACCGGCGACCTGACGATCCGCGGCGTCACGCGTCCGGAAACGTTCACCGTCGTGTATGAAGGCGGCGGCAAGGACCCGTGGGGCAACGAGAAGGCCGGTTTCAGCGTCACCGGCGCGATCGATCGCACCAAGTACGGCCTCGTATGGAACGCGGTTCTGGAAACGGGCGGCGTGCTTGTTGGCGAAGAAGTGAAGGTATCCCTGGAGATCGAGGCTGTCAAGGCTTCCTGATCAGCAAGGAAGATCATCCGGCACTGGCACATACCATTCCCGAACCAGGACAATATCTCTGACCCATACAAAAAGGGTATCGGCTCGCCATTCGCGAAGTCGATACCCTTTGTTGTTTTGTTATGGCTGATGCAGCTTACGCCTCATCCTCATGCTTTCAGAACATCGTGGT
Source organism: uncultured Paenibacillaceae bacterium (assembly GCA_937957685.1). Taxonomy (GTDB): domain Bacteria; phylum Bacillota; class Bacilli; order Paenibacillales; family DA-C8; genus Insulibacter. The sequence continues at coordinate 34,037 of CALGAO010000117.1, read as the reverse complement.
CCACGTAGCGTTCGCCATTCAGCTCGCTGATGACGTTGATCGCTACCTTGGCCCCGTCTCCAGCCGTGATGATCGTATGTACGCTCACCCCTGCGATCGTGCCGGCAGCCCATACGCCCTCTACATTCGTCTTCCCTGCGGCGTCCACATCAAGGATCGTCTTGACGCGCGGCTCCGTGCCAGGCTTCGTCCTGAGCCCGCTGGCTTCCGCAACATCGGCGGAGAAGCCCGTGGCCACGATCACATGCTTCGCGACATAGGATTGGTCCTCTGTCAGCACGGTCAAGCCTTGCTCGCCCTTCTCGATCTTCGTGACGGTGCCATCCACGAACTCGGCCCCATGCTTCTGTGCTTGCTTCTTGCCGGTCTCGACCAGATCGGGCCCCGAGATGTCAGGCGCGCCGTAATGGTTGGCGATCCAGGCCCGCTTCGTGACGCCCTTGTCATTGTCGATCACGAGCGTCTTCTTGCCAGCCTTGGCAGCGAAGATCGCAGCGCTTGCTCCTGCGGGTCCTGCGCCGATGATGATAACGTCGTACATGTTGTCTAACACTCCTTCACCTGTAGGATCATGATCGTCATTATTTTGCCCGGATATGAGTCCATTGTGCAGCAACAAGAGAGGTAAGCCGGGCACCATTGTCCGGACCGTGCGGTTTGCGTCTTCTGCTGTCACCGCTTATAATCCAAGACAAGGGAGACTGTCGACTTATCATACATGACAGTAGTCAAAGTCTGCCATTGACCATTATAGTACCGTCACTAACTTTTTGCAAGTGACTAACCAGGGCAGCGCTTCCCAAGCGGTCGCTGCATCATGGTCCACATCTTGAGAGGAGAACGGCAATGGGGATTACGATCAAGGAGATTGCGGCGCTGTGCGGCGTATCAGTCGGCACCGTCGACCGCGCGCTCAACAATCGCCCTGGCATCAGTCCCAGAACCAAGGCGAAGATACTGGAGGTCGCGAGGCAACATAACTACAGGCCGGATTTCCTCGCGCAGAGCCTGGCCAGAGGCCGCACCATGACGATCGGTCTCATCCTGTTCGATCTGTACAACCGGTCGTTCGCGCAGTTGGCCAATGCTGTGGAGGCGAGCGCCCGCGAGCGAGGCTACTCGGTCGACCTTGTGCTGACGGACAAGGACCCGGCCATCGAGCGGGACGTCCTGCGCCGGCTGCGCGATCGCAAGACCGACGGCATCATCCTGTTCCCGATCAACGAAGGCCCCGAATTCGAAGCGTTCCTGCGCTCCCTGGGCACGCCGCTCGTGACCGTGTGCAACCGCCTGTCCGATGATTGGGACTATGTCGGGATCCACGACCGCCAGGCGATGAAGGAAGCCACGCAGCACGTCCTGGAGCGCGGCTATCGCCATCTCGTCTATATCTGCCCGCCTCTCGCCTATCGCGGTGTGACCAATATTTATACGCAGGAAGAGAGATATCAGGGCTTCCTGGAAGCGGTCGAGGCCCATCGCCCGGAGATCGGCATCACGGTCATCGAGGACAGGCAATACCTGGCCGCGCTGGATGCCCTGCCCCTGACCGGGTCGAAAACGGCGATCATGTGCTCCTGCGACGCCTATGCGCTCGAGGTTCTGCATTATCTGCGCGAGCGGCGGCTGCGCGTGCCCGAGGATGTCGGATTGATCGGCTTCGACCACATCGATATGCTGAAGTATGTCCAGCCTCAACTGACGACCGTCGAGTACAACGTCGAGCTCATGGGACGCGAGGCGGTTCGACTCCTGCTCGAGCGCATCGAGGCAGGGCCTGGAGCGGCGGAGAGGCGCGAGAAGATCGTCGAATACGCGATGATCGCCGGTTCCTCTCTGTAAGAGACGGCGTTGCCATCAATCCGCCGCATGCTCGCATCGGTCATACCGCCCCTTGCACCCTGGAGGACACATCCTGCGCACAGGCAGGCGGATTCCTGCGGAGACTGTGACACCACGCAAAATGGACATTGACAATGTTCCCAGCGAATGGTACGTTATCCTCGAAAACTAAATCGTGTGCGCACACGATAAAGGAGATTGGGTGATCAATCATGTCGAAGAATCGTCTGATTCTGAATGCGGACATCGAACGAGGTACCATCAGCAAACACATTTACGGGCATTTCTCGGAGCATCTTGGCCGCTGTATCTATGAAGGCATCTGGGTTGGCGAAGACTCCCCCATTCCGAACATCAACGGCATCCGCAAGGACGTGCTGGAGGCGCTGAAGGCGATCCAGGTGCCGGTCCTGCGTTGGCCGGGCGGCTGCTTCGCCGACGAGTATCATTGGAAGGACGGCATCGGCCCGCGCGAGAAGCGCAAGAAGATGGTCAACACGCACTGGGGCGGCGTGACGGAGAACAACCATTTCGGCACGCATGAGTTCCTGATGCTCTGCGAGCTGCTCGGGTGCGAACCGTACATATGCGGCAATGTCGGCAGCGGCACAGTGCAGGAGATGTCCGAATGGGTCGAATACATGACCTTCGACGGCGAGTCGCCGATGGCGAACTGGCGCGCCGAGAACGGCCGCAAGGAGCCATGGAAGCTGAAATACTTCGGCGTGGGCAACGAGAACTGGGGCTGCGGCGGCAATATGCGAGCCGAGTATTATGCGGATGAATACCGCCGCTATGCGACCTACGTGCGCAACTATGGCTCGAACCGCATCTACCGCATCGCCGGCGGCCCGAACGTCGCAGACTATCATTGGATGGAGGTGCTGATGCGCGAAGCGAGACATGTCATGGACGGGGTCAGCCTCCACTATTACACCGTGCCGGGAGAATGGTCGAACAAGGGCTCGGCGACGGATTTTGACGAGCAGGCATGGTTTACGACGCTATCCAAGGCGCTGTTCATGGACAAGCTCATCCGCAATCACTCGGCGATCATGGACCGCTACGATCCGGACAAGCGCATCGGGCTGATCGTCGATGAATGGGGCACCTGGTACGACGTCGAACCGGGCACCAATCCGGGCTTCCTGTATCAGCAGAACACGCTGCGCGACGCGCTCGTGGCGGGCATCCATCTGAACATCTTCAACAACCACAACGACCGCGTCCATATGGCGAATATTGCGCAGACGATCAACGTGCTGCAGGCGATGATCCTGACCGAAGGGGAGAAGATGATCCTCACCCCGACCTATCATGTATTCGATATGTACAAGGTGCATCAGGATGCTACCCGCGTTGACCTCTATGTGGAGAGCGAGGATTATGAACTGGACGGCAAGAAGATTCCGAAGCTGAGCGCCTCCGCTTCGAAGGATGCAGCCGGCCGCATCAACATCACGCTCTGCAATCTTGATCACGAGCAAGGAGCCGATGCGCCGATCGACCTGCGCGGCCTGAGCGCTGCCCGCAGCGTATCCGGCGTGGTGCTGACGGCGGATCGCATGCAGGCGCACAACACGTTCGACCATCCGGATGCGGTGAAGCCTGCGGAGTTCAGCGAATTCTCTCTGAACGGCTCCGTCCTGAACGTGAAGCTGCCGGCCAGGTCCGTCGTGCGCCTGACGGTAGAAGCATGATGACGAGCCGCCCGGAGCCCTGCAAGGGCTGCACAGCCAGCGTCCACGTCGAGGACCGGCAGCTGGAGCGGATCCTGCGCGCACTGGAAGCCCGGCCTGAGCAGTGTGTCGACCAGGCGACGTATGAGGCGCGCCTCCGCATCTGCGAGACCTGCCCTTCTCTCGCCTACGACACGACATGCATGCATTGCGGCTGCCTGGTCGCGGTGCGCGCCAAGCTCAAGGACAAGGCCTGCCCCTGTCCGGGACAGGCCAGGTGGTAAGGGACGCAGAAGGGGCATGTCCAGAAAGTCAGCGACGACTTTCATGGACATGCCCCTTTTTGTTTGCCCGATTCAATCACTCGACAGCTTCGGATGGCCTGAGAGAGGTTTTTTCGTCTCTCACGCCCTTCGACCGCTTCGGATCGCCCGAGAGACGATTTTTTCTTCTCTCACGCCGCTCCCGTCCCCGATCGCATTCTGTTCAGACGTCCCCGGCTGTCAGGCGCATCAGATCATCGTCGTGATGATCGGCTCGCCTCTTGTAATGATGATCGTATGCTCATACTGCGCCACGAAGCCGGGTTCCGGCAGCACGAGCGTCCAGCCGTCCGGCATGCCGATCACATATTCCGGACCGGTCGTCAGAAACGGCTCGACCGTGATGACCAGCCCTTCCTTCAACACGCGCTTGTCGTGCTTGTTGTATACCGGCTCGATCTCCTTCGGGTATTCGTGCAGGCCGCGACCGATGCCATGGCTGCACAGATTGCGCACGACCTTGTAGCCGCCCTTCGCCGCCTCCTCCTGGAACATGCGCCCCACTTCGTTCAGCTTCATGCCATGCCGCAGCTTCCTGATCGTCTTCATCATCGTCTGTTCCGTATATTCACACAGGCGAGTAATCTCCGGCGTATGCGGCGGCACCTGGAACGATTGGCCCGCATCCGCGTAGTAGCCGTCCTTCTCCGCCGACACGTCGATATTGATCACATCGCCCGGCTTGATCACCCGGTCGCCCGGAATGCCATGGGCTGCTTCTTCATTCAGACTGATGCACGTGTACCCCGGGAAGTTGTACGTGACGATAGGCGCGGAATTGGCCCCATGACGCCGCAGGACCTCCCCGCCAAGCTCGTCAAGCTCCTTGGTCGTCATCCCGGGCCGAACCGCCTCACGCATCTCCTTGATCGTCAAGGCGACGATTCGCCCGATTTCCTTTAATCCTTCGATATCCTTGTCAGAACTGGCAATCATGCTGTGACGCTCCTTTAATCATGATATCAATCGCCGCTTAAGACTGTTATCAAATTATATCATATATTCCCCCGCAGGGTGACAAACGACCGCGATTTCATGAAAATTCCTGCCAAATGCTCAAAGGGCCAGATAAAAAGGGAACTTTCCCGCACCGCATGATATAATGGCAGTAAGGCATGTTGAAACCTGACGTCAAGGCTTCACGTATATGAGTTGTGTAAAGGTTATACGGCAGCAGCTAAGCGTACACATATTGGGTGCGTATCTGAAGGAATACTTTCCATACAAGGAGGAGAAGCAAATGAGCATCATCAAAAGAATGTTTCGGATCGGCAAGGCGAACGTCAACTCCGCACTGGATAAGCTGGAAGACCCGGTCAAGATGATCGATCAGATCCTGCGTGAGCTGGATGAGGACATCGCCAAGATGACCGCGGCGGTCACGACGCAGCTGGCCGTCGAGAAGCGCTTCGAGCGCGAGCTCCAGGAAACGGAGAACATCATCGCCAAGCGGGAAGAGCAAGCGCGCGTAGCCGTGGAACGCGGAGACGACAACCTGGCCCGGGAAGCGCTCCTCGACAAGAAGCGCCATATCGAGAAGCGCGACGCGCTCAAGGCCAACTATGAGAAGGCTCGCGAGAACTCCGCCCGCCTGCGCAAGCAGCTGGACGAGATGAAGAGCCGGGTGCAGGACATGAAGACGAAGCGCAGCTCGCTGATCGCCCAGGCCGAGGCCGCCAAGGCGACGAAGAAGATCACGCAGACGATGAGTGGAGTCGGCAGCGAGGATCTGGCCGCCAGCTTCTACAAGATGGAGGAGAAGATCCAGCAGATGCACGATGAGGCGCAAGCCGCCCAGGAGCTGGCTGACAGCGAACGTTCGCTCGACAGCAAGTTCGAGGAGCTGCTCAGCAAGACCGCCGACAAGGATGTCGAGGATGAGCTGGCTCAACTCAAGGCTTCCTTGAACAAATAAGGGCCGGTCCCCCCACTGAAAAGCTTGGAAGCGAGCCTTCCAAGCTTTTCTTGGTCGTGCGGAATGGATGTCCCATCGATTCCGTACGACATCAGAAGCTCATCTTTGCACGGCTGTCTTGCCTCCGGTTCAGGCCAGGACATTCCAGCTTCACCATTTCCTCGCGAAAGGGGATCGTACACATTGACCCATCCAACCAAGAATCGTCACCGTCTGCTCGCATCGATCCTGCTGATGCTCGCGCTGCTGTTCTTGCCTGCCCACGCATTGGCAGCCGCTGTTCCTGAGAAGCAAGGGTACGTCACGGACGAAGCGGGCATCCTGAGCAGCAGCGAGATCGCAGCTGTGGAAGCTGCCGTCAAACAGGCGGATTTCGATCTTTATGTCTATACCACCGACAGCCTGAACGGAACGCCGATCGGAACGTTTGCGACCAGCCTCTTCTCCGGATGGGCGCTTGAGGCAGATGATGCGCTCCTGATCATCGATATGGGGGAGAGGGAAGTTTACCTGGAGATGATGATCAACAGCGAACTGGAGCGCGCCTTGCTGACCTCGGCCGAATATTCCGGCCAGGACAGCCATTTCCGGATGCTGGACGATACGTTCATGCCACATGCGGGGAACGGCGACTTCGAAGGGGCGATCCTGTCGGTCATCAGCGAGCTGGATCGCTTGCTGGACGCATATGGTCAAGTCGCTTCGGCCCCGTCGACTCCGGGGACGGGTCAAGGCTCCGCGGCGACTCAGCCGTCAACCCACACTCCTCCGTCGACTTCGGAAGCAACATCGGGCACAACCGCATCGGGCCCGAGCGGCGCTCTCATCTTCGGCGTCATCATCCTGCTGGTGTTGGTCGCCATCGCCTTGTACCAATGGTCACAGCACAGGGCCGTGAAGCGCCGATACGCGGAGCTCCAGGAGGCCTACCGCACGGCGCTGGGCGCCGTCAACAAGCTGGAGCAGGATCTGGCTCCGCTCGTTCAGCTGTCCAGAGGCGAGTCGCTGACACATCTGAAGTCCCTGCAGAATCGGCACTATGAGCTGCTGCAGGCTTCCACGGATTACCGCAGCGAACTGGACGCCTACCAGGTTCCCGTCTGGGTATCCGGCCGGGCGAAGGCATCGCTGGACGCCTTGTCGCAGCGCGTTCAGTCCTTCCAGCAGCAGGCCGAAGAACTGCAGGCTGCGGTGGATCAATACAAGTCCAGGGAGAACGAAGTGACCGAGCTGATCAGGGCCAGCCAGCGGGAATGGCAAGCGGCCGAGCAGAAGCTAACCTCGCTCATCCGCTCTTCCGGCTTGCGATGTGAGAAGCTCGCGCAGCAGTTGAGCCTGCTGCAGCAGAGGCTTGAGGAATACATCGATGCGGTTACATTCGACCCGCTCTCCGTCGAGGAGAACGTGCGAACGCTGGATGATCAGCTGGACCAGCTGACGCAGCATATTCGCGACGCGGAGCATTGCGCAGGCGAGCGCGCGCAGTTGCCCGAGCGGATCTCCTCGGCCAGATCGAGGATCGACCAGCTCGTGAGGAATGAGCGGCTGATCCTCTCCGAGATCGAACCGTACGCCATGCTCGATGAGGTGTCGAACCAGCTACAGCCGCTTGAGCAAGCGCTCCATGGCGGAGAGGTCGAGCGGGCTGTGGCGATGGTCGACCGCATGAACCAGCACATCCAGGAAGCGTTGCAGCTCGTGACGGACTCGATTGCGGCCAGGGACTGGAACCGGCAGGCTGAAGAGCAGATCCGATCGCAGCTGGCGCATTTCTCCCCCGGTCACATCACGATGCTCGGCGAACAATTGACAAGAGTGCAGGAGCGTTATGCGGAACATCATTGGTCAGATATTCCGGGCAAGATCACCCTGATCGCCGATGCGACCTCCCAGATCGGCAAGCAACTGCCGGATGCGTATCGGCTGAACGATCCGGAGCAGCAACGCTATCTGGAATGCCGCAGACGCCTCGAGCAATTCCTGGGCAGCCTGAAGGAGATGCGAGAGATATCGGAGGAGATCGCCGGGCGGCGCGAGCGGCTGGATCAACGCCTCAGCGAACAGACCGAACGCAGCGCTCAGATCAAACAGCTGTATGCATCATGTGTCTCTGATCTGCGGAAGCATTCATTGCCGAGCACCGCGGAGATCACGGAAGCGATCAGCCACACCGAAGTGGCCCTCACTGAGCTGGACCGCTTGCTGTCGGCAAATCTGCGGGATGTAGACGCGCTCGCGGAAAGCGTGAACGCAGCGGCGGAGGCTTGCGCAAGCCTCACCCGCCTCATCCAATCGATGATCGCGAAGAAGCAGGAGGCCGAACGGCTGGCCGGACAACTGCACAGCAATTTCCGCTCCACCTCCACCTCCTGCGCGCGCTTCGTCAACACCTCCAGCTACAAGAAGCGGTATGACGTCATCGCGGGCGCGATCATCCAGGCGATCCAGATCGGTGATTACGACCATGTGCGCAGCTGTGTGAAGGAAGGCGAAGCGCTTATCAAGCAGATGAAGCACGAATATCAGATGAAGCTGGCCGCGCACCAGGAAGCGGAGCGCAGACGGCGCATGCAGCAGATGCATCGGCATCCGCCCTTTGGCGGGGGCGGTTTCGGCGGTGGGGGCTTCGGTGGCGGAGGCTTCGGCGGAGGTTCTCGCGGCGGAGGCGGCAGCTTCGGCGGTGGATCCCGTGGCGGGGGCGGCAGCTTCGGCGGAGGCTCTCGCGGAGGGGGAGGCAGCTTTGGCGGAGGCTCTCGCGGAGGGGGAGGCAGCTTCGGCGGAGGCTCCCGCGGCGGAGGCGGAAAGTTCTGAGCAGGCTGGTTCAGACAACAGGACCGTCCGCCGTGATGGGGGCAGCATCCTGATCCTGATCATCCACAACCGAAGTTGAACGAAACCCGCACCTGAACTGTCGTCAGCGTCATCATGACCTGACGGCAGTTTTTGCTGTCAGCATAATTCCTCGCTCACCCGCATAAAATGCTCGACACATTGGTCGCTTTCGATTATCGTTTATTTGGAATCCTTGCTTCACGAGACGCCAGGCCTGTTCGTGCTCCGCTGCCGGCCCATGCCTGCGGAACGCAAGCTGCCAGCGCCTATGAAGATCATGAACGGACGGTTGTTTTACCATCATATTAGGCAAGCTAGTCGTAGAAAGGGATGATCATTTGTGAACGCCGTCGTATTTGACCTGGAGCTCATCAAACGGTTCCGCAAAGGGCAGCCTTCGGAGATTGTCGAGATCGGGGCATGCAAGGTCGATCTGGACAGCAGGCAGATCATCGATCATTTCCAGATCTATATATCGCCGCGCAAGGGCTATATCGCCAAAAGCACACGAAACTTCATCAATATGAGCAAGAAGGACATGGAATCGGCGGTTCCGTTCCGGGAGGGAATCCGCCAGTTCGTCGAGTGGCTCGGCGACGACTATTATCTCTGCTCCTGGGGCAAGGACGACCGCATCCATCTCATCGACGAATGCATTCGCAAGAAAGTCGGACTCAGCTGGCTTCGCAATTACAACGACATCCAGCAACAGATCGGCGCGCTCCTGCGCGAAGACAACCGCAATCAGCTCGGACTGAAGAACGCGCTTGAGCTGGCTCATATCGAGCCGACCGGGCTCGCCCACCGCGGCATCGATGATGCGATCAATACAGCGCGGCTCATGATCCACCTGCTGGATCGCATCCAGCTGCAGCGCAATGAAGTCACGGACAAGGAGATCGCCAGGTTCAAGCTCAGACTGCAGAGGAGACGACAGCAACGGAAACAGACGCTGAGCAAGGCCAAGCAAAAAGCCCGCGCATCGGCGGGCGAATCCTCGACAGAACAGCAGGAGCATGAGCCTGCATCGGAACCAAACTGAAGTTCAACAGGAGCTCAGCCTGCACCGAGCCAAGTTGAAAACAAACAGGAACATGAGCCTGCATCGGCCAAGCTGTAGACACAGGAGCACGTACCTGCATCAAGCCGAACGGAGCACTGCTCATGAGCGATATGCGGCGATATGCGACGCCTGAACGCATCATGGGCCCGACCATGCCCGCCTCCTCGATCCGCCATGGGCATGTCCCCCGGGATGCATCATGCGTCCCGACCCGGACGTTCACCACAGCCACTGAAGGAGCAGCATCGATCCGATCCCGGTCAGCACCGTGACCAGCAGGCTCCTCGTCAGCACAGCGGCGACAAGCGTCGGCACCAGGGCGATCAGGTTCAGGTTGTCCTGCAGCGGGATCCATGCCTCATCCTCCGTCAGGACGGACTGGGCCAGCAGCGCCGTCATGACAGCGATCGGCACATGGCGCAGGAAGGCGAGAAGCCACTCCGGCATGTGAATGCGGCCAAGCAGCACCATCGGCAGCACGCGCGGGAGCAGCGTAACCAGCGAGACGCCGATCAGCATCCATACAAATCCTCCGCTTATCTCCATCTCTCCACCGCCATTCCCGTCAGGGCTGCCGCGATAGCGGCGATGATGACCGCCACATGCGAAGGCAACCAGAGAAACGCCAGGGTGAACCAGACGATCGCGCAGCCTGCCACGATCAGGTCCGTACGCAGCTGCTTGCGCTGCATCAGCGATTGCACGACGAGGCCGGCGAACATGGCCGGAAGCGCGAACTTTAGGCCGAATTGCTCGGGATTCGGCAGCCACATGCCGAACCATGCGCCCACGAGCGTCGCAAATACCCAGTTCACCTGCGCGGTGACGTTCAGCCCGAGCATCCACCGGTCACGTCCCTGGGCCTGCAGCGACAGGCGGTTGATGGCGACGCCGAACGTCTCGTCCGTCAGCTGAGCCCCGAGCAGGAAATTCTTCCTCGCCGGGAACCCGCGAAAGTATGGAGCAACCGCTGCGCTGAGCAACAGGTGGCGAAGATTGACGACAAAGACCGTGGCGATGATCGAGGCGATCGTGCTGCCCGAGCTGAGCATCGCAGCCACGATGAATTGGGCCGTGCCGGTATAGAGGAAGACCGACATCAGCCCGACCTCCAGCACGCTCAGACCCTCGGTCACACCGACGACGCCGGCAGCGAAGCCGATGCTCCAATAGCCCAGCAGCGTCGGGATGCAATCTCGCACTCCGCCCAGGAAGGTCAGCTTCTCCTCCGCTCTCTCTCCCATCGCTTCATTCACCTCTGTATGTTGCACGTTACGGGATCGAGCCCCGACCGCTCCGCTTCACGCCGCCGATCCGGCCAGCTTCCCGGCGCGAGCCCTGCGCTGCACGATCAGCAGCCGGATCAGGAAACCAGCCGCAGCGCAGGTCAGACCTGCCGTGATGCCGACCCAGAAACCGTAGGCGCCCAGGTCCGTAAAGGCGGACAGCAGATAGCCCGTCGGCAGGCCGATCCCCCAGTACGAGATGAGCGCCGTGATGAACGGCAACGTCACGTCCTTGTATCCCCGCAGCACGCCCTGCAAGGAGGCTTGGGAAGCGTCAGACAGTTGGTAGATAATGGCGAACAGGAAGAATTGCTTCGCCAGCTCGATCACTTCCCTCTCGTCGTTATACAGCGCGGCGATCTGTCCGCGGAACACCAGCAGCATCAGCGCGCCGAACGCCATGATGCCCAGAGCGCTGAGCACGCCCAGCCTCGTATACTGCGCGGCGTCGCGATAACGCCCGCCCCCGACCTCGTAGGCGACCATGATCGTCAGCGACATCGAGATGCTGAGCGGGATCATGAACATGAGCGAGGAGAAATTCATCGCCACCTGATGCGCGGCCAGCGTCACCGTATCGAACATGCCGGCGATCAAGAGCGACACCAGCGAGAAGATGCTCGCCTCGAAGAAGATGGACAGGCCGATCGGCACGCCGATCTTCATCTGCGTAAGCCAAGCCCTCCAGGACGGGCGGAACCATTGTCTGAACAGCTGGTACGGGTGGAAATCCTCCATGCTCACGGCCAGCCATACGCTGATGCCGAGGATGATCCAATAGGTGACGGCCGTCGCATAGCCGGCACCCACGCCGCCCAGAGCCGGGAAACCCAGCTTGCCAAAGATGAGGAGGTAGTTGAGCAGTCCATTTACAGGCAGTCCGATCAGAATAATGAACATGGTGATGCGCGTATAGCCCTGGGCATCAAAGAAATATCGGATCACCTGGGAAGCGAAATACGGGATGATGCCGAAGCCGATGGCGATCAGGTAGTGCTTCGCCACCCTATATACCTCGGGATCCTCGATGCTCATCAGCTGCAGAACCGGTTCCAGCAGGATTGCCCCGGCCCCGATGGCAACGACCGCGATCAGGATCGACAGGTACAGCCCCTGCATGACGGCCTGTGAGATCGCGGGTCGCTCTCCCCTGCCCAGCAGCTGCCCGACGATCGGCGTGATCGCCAGCAGGATGCCGCCAAGTCCGATCGACACCGGCATCCAGATATTGAACCCGATCGACACGCCAGCCAGCTGCTCCGTGCCGGCGCGGCCGGACATCATCGTATCGAGGACGGTCATCGCGTTGTATCCGACCTGCGTGACCAGGATCGGCCACAGGATCTTCAGAAATAATCCAATCTTCTCTCGCCAACTGCGTGTAGGATACATAGAACAGCAGCTCTCCCTGCCACATGAATCTGCGTAAAATGCCGGTCGAAAAAGAAAACCCAGGGGACATCTCAACCTGGGTTATACCCTTATCCGATTGTAAGGGATAGGCTGACGGGCGGTCAAGCCTGCCCCTACCTCACCAATCATCGTTGATATTCTTGTCGATGTTGTTCAGACTCGGCGGACGTTCCTTCTGCTTGCCCGGCTTCGGCGTCACCGCCTCGGCCTTGATGGACGCGTTGCGCTGCAGCTCGCGAGTCGATTCACTCCGATTGTGCGGCAATGGACACACCCCTTTCGGGGTCTAGTATCCGCAGTCCGCGCGCCTTCTATGCGCCAATGGCTGCGCCTTGCTGACGCAGCCATCCGATACGCAACCCTGTATCCATCTTCTATGCGGCTTGCTGCTCCAATCCGCGAAGCATCAATAAGCGAGCGTGAACAGGCCGCGGATATGCGACAGGTAGCGGATGTTGCTCGCTTCCTTCATCAGCGCGGCGGGCATGCCCTTCAGCTTCAGGCCGCTGGCGCCGATCGTGCCGATCGCGTCCTTGCGTCCGAGGCTGGCAAGCGTGCCGGAGAACACCGGCGAGAACTCCTTCATCGCGCCGCCCCTGATCGCGGCGAACAGGTTGTAGCCCACCGTCTCGCCCATCTGCCATGCCAGCTGTGCGGTTGGCGGATAAGGCACGCCCTGCGGGTTCATGACTACGGCGCTGTCGCCCGCAAGGAAGATATCCGGATGCGAGGTCGATTGCAGGTAAGCATTCACCGTTGCGCGGCCGCGATTGACCTCGATGCCGCAGTTCGCCACGACCGAGTTGCCTTGTACGCCGCCCGTCCAGACGACGGTGTTGGCCGTAATCGTCTGGCCGTCCTTCAGCGTGACCACGTTGCCGGCGACTTCTGTGATCGCCACGCCGACGATAAACTTCACGCCGCGGTTCTGCAGGCTGACCATCGCGCGCTCGATCAGATCGTCCGGGAAGCCGCGCAGGATGCCTGGAGCCGCTTCGACGACATACAGATTCACATCCTTGAAGTCCACGCCGTTCTTCGCGCACAGCTCAGGCAACATGTCAGCCAGCTCGCCGACGAGCTCGATGCCGGTCAGGCCGCCGCCGCCAATGACAAATGTCGCATCCGCCGGGTCCTTGCTCGACGCATAGCGCTCGATGCTCTTCACGATATGCTGATAGATGCGATTGGCATCATCGACAGACTTGAGGATGAAGCTGTTTTCCTGCAGTCCCGGGATGCCGAAGAACGCCGTCTCGCTGCCGAGCGCGATGACGAGCTTGTCGAAGCCAAGGGTCAGTCCGCTGGCGAGCTTGACCTTCTTGTCGTCCGGCAGGATCTCCGTCACCGAGTCGACGCGGATGCCGACGTCCGTGCCGTCGAGCAGCTTGTGCAGCGGCAGGGAAACGGCCTTCTCGCTGATGTTGCCGGCAGCCAGTCTGTGCAGTTCCGTGATAATCTGATGGGATGAGTACCGGTTGACGACCGTGATCTCCGCTTCTTCAGCCGTCAGATAGCGACGGGCAGACAGTGCGCTGAGCAAGCCGCCGTATCCGCCGCCGAGAATCAATATCTGTTTCTTCATCGCTTGTTCACCTCGTCCTTAGCGTTGTTGTTCACGTTCCGAGATCACATTCATAAATGCCTGAATGAACCGGAACATCTTCTGTACTTGCGGATCCTTCAGCAGCTTGATCAGATCGAACAGACCGATCGTCGTGGTGTCCGTCTTCGCACGATCGCCTGCTTCAATCGCCGCGGACGCATAATACTTGACTTTATCCTTGACAGGGCCCAACATTTCCGCCATGCTGCCCTTCATGTCCTCGATCAGGATTCGGTCATTGACAACGGTTTGCACGAGGTCATAGGTCTTCGTGATCGTCGTCATCATCTCGGTCAGCTTCGGCAGTTGCTCCAGAAGAGCGTTCAGGGATGCCTGCACTTCCGGATTGATCAGTTGGTCGAGCACATCCTTGGTCGTTTGCTGCGCGCTCGTTTGCTCGATGTCCGCTGCTGCGGCTTCGGGTTTGTTCGCATTCTCCATTCGGACTTGTCCTCCTTCGCTGTTTCACACCAAACTTGAGTTTGCAATGATTCTCTTGCGGGGATATTCATCCGCAGCAGGAATTGTACATTTTTTCACATTCATGGTGACATCTATTCCTGATTTTAGATGAACGATCCTGTTTGCCGCGGTGATCGATTCCTTCATTTCATCTTATGATGACCATCAAATCATGTCTCTCTCCACCCACCACCTGCTCACACCTAGTATCTCTACACGCAATCGCTCCTATCCGTCCTACAACATTATACACCATATTTTCAATTTTTCACGACTTTATGTCCGTTTTGATGTACTTTTTTTGTCATCAAAGTTTATGGGATCTGTCACAGATCAGTCGGGCATTTCGGCGGCCTCATCCCTCCACATCGTGCAGATACAGCGTGGCGTTGTAGATCCGGCGCACGAGCGAGTGGAAATAGGCGGATTGCACCGACAGGACAGCGATGGAGATCAGGTTGCTGAGCACCATCCGCTGCTCGCTGGTCAGGTCCCGACCGGCCACTGCTTCATCGGCCTTGCGCTTGACGACATATTTCAACATGTGATCCTGGCTCAGCAGGGCGATCTCCGACCGGCCGATGTCCATGATCTGGTTGTCATCCTTGTCGAGTTCCTCGAAGATCGTCGAGTACAGCTGGAACAGCTCCACGGGCGAGATCAGATCATCGCTGTCGTCGTTCGGATTGTTGAATACGAAAGAGAACAGCTTGCGGATCGAGTGGAAATCCAGCGTCGTCTTGATGTCCTCCACGATGAACAGCATGGCGGCCTGGTCCACGGAATATTTGCGCCCGATGCGCGGCGCCCCGATATGATCCTTGATGTCCCGCTTCACCCAGTTCTGCACCGAGGTGGCGGAGATCTGCGTATATTCGATCTGATTGCCCAGTGCGACGATCTCGTTGAGCGACAGCCCCTTGTCCGTTCCCTTCATCTGAATGATCCGCTCGAAGATGGGCGGAAGGTAAGTGGAAAGAAAGGCTTCCCACGAATAGCCCTCGCGTATCTTCCCCTGATGCCGCTTGATCCACAGTTCCTTCATGGCGTCCAGCACGGAGCCGTTGTTTTTCATCGCCAGCAGCAGGCTGGCCATCTCCTTGCGCGTGATGAAGAAGGTTTCCATCCGATCACCCGATTCCTGTCCCAATCGTTAATCTGATCAATTACTAGACTTATCTTAAAAATTCGTCCGCCGCAAGTCAAAGAAGAATTTGTACGAGTGAAGCCCCCCCTGTTCCGGCTTTCGTCGAATCCTCGCGTATGGAGCCTGCCAGCGGTGAATCCGGACTTTGCCTGCCGGACATCCAGTTCATATAATAAGATCATATGAACTTGAATTCAACCAGAAGGAGCCATTTATTGATTTATGATCATTAACGTTCTGCTATTTGCTCTCCTGATCCTGCTTACCGCCTTCTTCGTCGCCACGGAGTTCGCCATCGTCAAGATGCGTCCAAGCCGGGTCGACCAGCTCGTCGAGGAAGGGCGCAAGAACGCTCTTGCGATCAAGGAAGTCACCGGGAACCTGGACGGCTATCTGTCCGCCTGCCAGCTCGGCATCACGATCACCTCTCTCGGACTTGGCTGGTTAGGGGAACCGACGGTGGAAGGCCTTCTTCACCCGCTGCTCGGACACGTGAATCTGCCCGAATCCGTGACGACCGGCATCTCCTTCATCCTGGCCTTCGCCGTGACGACATTCCTGCACGTGGTGGCGGGAGAGCTGGCGCCAAAATCGCTCGCGATCCAGAAGACCGAGATGATCGTCGGGCTCATGGCGAGGCCGATCATCATTTTCTACAAGGTCATGTACCCGTTCATCTGGCTGCTCAACACCTCGGCCAACCTGTTCATCCGCATGTTCGGACTGAAGCCGGCCAGCGAGAAGGAAGAAGCGGCCAGCGAGGAAGAGCTGCAGATCATCATCCGCGAAAGCTTTCGCAAGGGCAAGATCAACCAGTCCGAATACGGCTATGTGAACCGCATCTTCGCATTCGACGAGCTGGTGGCGCGGGAGATCATGGTGCCGCGAACCGATATGATCTGTCTGGATATCTCCGACACGAAGGAGGACATCCTGCGGAAGATCCGCGAGGAGCAGTTCACCCGCTTCCCTGTCGTCAGCGGCAGCAAGGACCATGTGATCGGCATGATCAATGCCAAGGAATTCCTGCTCCGTCATGCGGAGGATGAGCATCTGAGCCTGCAGTCGCTGCTCAAGCCTGTGCTGCAGGTGTCCGAGACGACGCCGGTCAACAACCTGCTCAAGAAAATGCAGCAGAAACGCATGCATATCGCCATCCTGATCGACGAATACGGGGGAACCTCCGGCATGGTCACGATCGAGGACATCCTGGAGGAGATCGTCGGGGACATCAAGGACGAGTTCGATGCGGATGAAGCGGATGATGTCATGCAGATCGATGAGCGGACGCTGATCGTCGACGGCAAGGTGACGATCAACCGGATCAATGAATGGTTCAACGTCGAGATCGAGCACGAGGATGTGGATACGATCGGCGGCTGGCTGTACAGCCAGAATCCGGAGCTGAAGAAGAATGCCGAGCTCGCTGCGCATGGCCTTACGTTCAAGATCCTGGAGAAGGATCGGCTGCGTATACGCCGGATTCAGATCACGAGAACGGACACCCAGGTTCTATCATCTGCTGATTCCGCCGCAGGCAATACGCAAGCTGCAGAAGCTTAACAGATACAGACAGATAACGAAACTCCTGATTCCCTGGATATCCAACGTCCAGCGGATCAGGAGTTTCTTGCATTGCGGCGGTATTCGCCGGGTGTAACAGCCATCGCTTGTTTGAACAACTTGCAGAAATACATGGAGGAGTTGAAGCCGCAGGAGGCGCTGATCTCCAGGATCGACAGGCTCGTCTCGGCCAACATCTGACAGGCATGCTGGAGCCTTATGCTGTTCAAGTACTGGATCAGCGTCGTGCCTGTCGCTTCCTTGAATTTGCGGCAGAGGTGATATTTCGAGATATAGAAATGCTCGGCGATCTCCTCGATGCGATTGATCTGAGGGAAGTTACGGTTCATGTATGCGAGGATCGGCGCAATCTCCGGATAGGCGGACGACAGCCGTTCCGCGCGCGGCTTCCCCTTGTGATCGTTCAGGATCGCAAGAAGCTCGGCCAGATAGAGGAATATGCGGTTGTCATGCGCTTCGACGTCCTCTCTGTCCATCCTGAGGAGAATCTTCTTCACCTTGGGGAAGACATCCTCCGGCAACGTGATGACTTCCTCCTCGAAGCAGCCAAGTAGCAAGCGGATCGTCCGATCCGTGAAGTGCATGCGCAGGAATCGTTCGGTGAAGTAGACGCAGGTGCGGGCACAAGTCTGGCTGCGCCTGCTCTTGTGGATCAAGTTCGGCCTGAACAGCACCACATCATGCATGCCGATAGTGTACAGAGCGTCATTGATCAGCATGTCATGACAGCCTTCTTCAAGGATATATAGCTCATAGGCTTGATGATAATGGTAATCGGGCATGCTGTAGACTTCTTCATAACGCTTGTACTCGATATAAAAAAGCGGATGCGGATCAAACAACGCCACACTCATATGCATCTCTCCCCCTACTCCACCTTAACCGATAGAGCAAGATATTTCAATAATGAAGAGAGTAAGCAATAAAGTTAAAGATTATTGCCATCTTCCTCGAGTATAGTGATGGTAGAAGTTCGTATGGGTTAACGTTTCCCCCAGTTTCTGCCTAGAGACGGCTCATTCGATGGTTAATTGGATTTCATCCAACTTATTTTGGGATTTGGAACGTTACGCCCATTCTTCGAGCACAATAGTTGGACATTTTCCAACTGCCACAATACATCGGTATTCGAATCATTTTATTGGATGTTTTCCAATTAACCGTTTGGGAACAGGAGGAGTGTTTCATGAGCAAGGCGCTTCAAGCAGCGGCTGGTGACCATCTGACGCTGTTCAGACGGCATCAGGAAGTCCGTATCTACGTATCCGCACAGGAGAACAGCGCCGTCCAGCTGGCGGCGGATAATCTCATCCGTGACATCGGCAAGGTCTGTGGATGCAAGGCCATACTGACACGCCAACTTGAGGGAAGCACCGTCAGGATCGGCACGCTCGGTCAAGATTGGGTCCGTGAAACGGCGGCAGCGGCGGGACTGGCGATCCACAGGCTGCTGGATGAGTACGGCTCGCCGCACTGGGAAGCTTATCTTCAGCAAGCGGCAGACGGCGTATTGTATATCATCGGCACGGATCGGCGGGGCGTCATCTATGGCATCTATGACCTGTGCGAGCAGATGGGCGTGTCGCCTTGGTACTATTGGGCGGATGTACCGGTCAAGGCGAAGGATACATTCTGTGTACCCGCCGATTACATCCGGGCGGACTGGCCATCTGTCCCCTACCGGGGCATCTTCATCAATGATGAAGAGGAAATGGAAGCCTGGGCGAAGCAGCATACGCCCGACGGGACGATCGGACCGACCGTTTACCGGCATCTGTTCGAGCTGCTCCTGCGCCTGAAGGCGAACTATATATGGCCGGCGATGCATGTCAATTACTTCAATGAGAACCCGAGGAACGGGGCACTTGCGGACGAGATGGGAATCGTCGTTGGGACGAGCCACTGCGACATGCTGCTGCGCAGCAACCAGAACGAGTGGGAGCCATGGAAGCGGAGCAAGGGCTATGATGATGCGGAATACGATTATTCCATCGAGGGCCGCAATCGCAACATCCTGATCGAATATTGGCGCGAAAGCGTCGAGACCAACCGAAACTACGAAGTGTGTTACACCGTCGGCATGCGCGGGATACACGACTCCGGTTTTCACACGCGGGCGATCGATGAGGATGTATCGCTGACTCCCGAGCAGAAACGCGCCGCCAAGGTGGCCCTGCTCGCCCGGGTCATCCGCGATCAGCAGCAGATTCTGCGCGATGTGCTTGGCGAAGATGGCGAGCGCGCGGCGCTGAAGACGTTCATCCCTTACAAGGAAGTTCTCGATCTCTACGATCAAGGGCTTGAGGTACCCGAGGATGTCACCCTGATCTGGGCCGATGACAACTTCGGGCATGTCCGCCGTTATCCGAACGATGCGGAACGCCAGCGTCGCGGCGGTCACGGGCTGTATTTCCACAACTCATACTGGGCTCATCCGGGAACAGCGATGAGCTATCTGTTCCTGAACTCGATCCCGCTTGCCCATATCGGCAATGAACTATGGAAAGCCTGGGAATCCGGCATCCGCAAGCTGTGGATTCTCAATGTCGGCGGCCTGAAGCCTCTCGAACAGGACATGGAGTATTTC
Organism: uncultured Paenibacillaceae bacterium; assembly: GCA_937957685.1. GTDB lineage: Bacteria > Bacillota > Bacilli > Paenibacillales > DA-C8 > Insulibacter. The sequence goes on along the minus strand of CALGAO010000117.1, from coordinate 14,298 downwards.
CTGCGCTATGCCTGGGAAGCCGGCCGCGAAGATGGATTGACGAAGGACGCCCGTCGTTTCACCGAGCATTGGATCAACAGCAATTTCTCCGGTGAGCATGGTGCAGAAGCCGCTGAGCTGTATGAGATCTTCGCCCAGGTGACGAACGTGCGCAAGATCGAGCACATGCATAACCATGTTTTCTCGCAAACCGCTTACGGCGATGAGGCTGGCCGGAGAGTGATGCGCCTGGAGGAGATCTGGCATCGGGGCAACGCCATCCTGCGCAGACTGCAGGAAGAAGAACGAGAGGCGTTCTTCCAGCTGTTCCTGATGAAGATCCATTCCTCGTACTATACGAACCTGGCATACTACTATGCGGACCGCAGCATCCTGTCCTATGCACGAGGGAATATGCAGGCAGCCGACCATTATACGGAACTGTCTGCGAAGATGATGGATTACAGGCGGCGCATGATTTACTTCTATAATAAAAAAATGTCCGGCGGCAAATGGGACCGCATCTTCACACCAGAGGACTTCCCACCCCCAACCACCGCGATGTATCCCGCCCGCAAACCTGCGCTCAAGATCGAAGGCAGCGGCCTGCGGGTCGATCTGTGGAACGGGGAATCGAAACTGCGCTTCTCCGTCTATGGCCGCAGGCAGAAGTGGATCGAGCTCGGCAACCAGGGCGTCGGCAGCATCCCGTATCGTATCGAGATCCGTCAAGGAGCGGAGTGGCTTGACGTCTCCGCTCCTGAAGGAACGGTCCAGACGGAGGCGCGGATCGTCATCACCGCCCGAGACCAGGCGCGGCATGCCGGCAAGCATGGCCTGATCATCGTCCATAATCTGCGGGACGGAGCGGAGATCCCGATTCAGGTGCAGATTGAGGAGCGGCCAGCTGTTCCAGAGGGATACCGTGGGTTTATCGAAGCGGACGGCTATGTCTCCATTCCGGCTGCTTCCTATGCCCGTACGGTTTACCATGGCGATCTGCCTGTTCGCGATTGCTATGGTTCAACCGACCATACCAGTGAGGATCGGTGCGCCAAGCAGCCTGTCAGTTGCGGCTGGATCACCGTCCCGGGCCTCGGACGATACGAAGGCGCGGCGGTCATGGCCTGGCATGCCCAACTGACATCATGGGATGGGGATGTGCGATCCGCCCCGTATCTGGAATATGATTTCTTCATATCGAGCAGCGGCAACGCCATCCTCGAAGTTTTCCGCGCGCTGACGCTGAACGCCACCGGCAGGATACGATTCGCCATTGGACTGGATGACAGTGAGCCGGAAGTCGTCGAATCGGAAACGCGCGACGAGTGGACTGGCAATTGGCAGCAAGCGGTGTTCAACAACGGCGAGCGGATGCTCATCCCATTGCGGCACCTGGCGAGTGGTCCGCATCGGTTTCGCCTCTATATGATCGATCGTTATGTGACGATCAGCAAGCTGGTGATCTATACCGGCGACTCCAGGCGCGAATCCAATCTCGGGCCTGTCACCAGCTGGCACAACGGCACGCCTGTTGCCGAGTACGGGATCGAGCGGCCTGAAGCCGACCTGGAATCGATCGAACGGATCTGCGAAGAACTGTACCGGACGAGGGCCGAAGAGGTTCCGCTTCCGGATATGCTGTATGCGCCAAGGGAGTTCTTCGAACGGTTCCATCAACAGGTATTCATCCCCTGTGTGAGCCGGCCTCAGATTGCCAAGGGCAAGCCTGCACCCGCCTGCTATGAAACTCCCGGCGCCGCGAAGGACCGGATCTCGACCTTCGGCTCCGGAATGTTCATCGAGCATAACGGCATCCTGGCCCTTGAGGCCGAGTATGCGCTGGAAGAGTCGCGCGATGCCTGGCTGAGCGAGAGTCAGGACGGCAAACAGATCCGTTGGACCCATCTCCAGGCGGAGACGAACGCCCGTACAGGGCTCGCCATGCATGTCGCTCAGCCGGGACTCATGTGGGAGGACCCACTCGCCGCTCCTGCCATGCATTACAGGATTCAGATACAGTCCACCGGAATTTACCGGGTTTGGCTGCTGCTGTGGCATTACAACAGCAAGTCGGATTCCTGCTGGCTGTCTCTGGACGGAGTCGTGCAGCCGCTGTCGGAGCAGCTTGGCAAGGGCAGGCTGCATACGTACAACACGGGATACGCCTATTACTGGTGCCTGCTCAGTGATCTGTACATCCCGGCTGGTGAGCATCATTTGTCGATCATCGCCCGCAAGTCGGAGCTCCGAATCGACCGCATCTACCTGACTTTGGGTGAGGAACTTCCGCCGGTTGATGCAGAGTGGATGGAATCGAGGCGGGCTGACGCTCCATAAAGAGAGAGACAGCCCTCTCCTGCCACATTGGATCAGTTGTGAATTGCTGCAGGGTCGTCATGATTCGCAACGGCACCTGCACGTGCACCATTCATGATACAAAAAAGCACCTGATTCAGTCCCCACACGCGGGAACCGGTCAGGTGCTTTTCAAGTATCTATCCCTTGATGCCGCTGGTTGCGATGCCTTCCACCAGGTACTTCTGGAAGAAGAGGAAGACCAGGATGACCGGAATCAGGGAGACGACGGACATGGCGAACATGCCGCCGTAATTGCTGTAGGAATTCGGGTCCAGGAACAGATTAAGCGCCAGGGATACCGTGAACTTCGTCGTGTCGCTCATGAAGATGAGCGGCTGGAAGAAATCCTGCCAGATCCAATAGAAGGAAAAGATCGTCGAGGTGACGATGGCTGGCGACACCAGCGGAATGGTGATCCGGTAGAACACGCCGAACTTGCTGCAGCCGTCTATCTTCGCCGCCTCATCCAGATCGATTGGCAACCCGCGAATAAACTGGACCATCAGGAAGATGAAAAAGGCGCTGCCGAAGAACCAAGGCATGATGAGCGCGGTCAGCGTATCGATCAGGTGCAGTTTCTTGAACAGAATATACTGCGGCACGATCATCACCTGATTCGGGATCATCAACGTGATCATCACACACATAAACCAGAAGCCGCTCAGCCTGAACTTTACCCGGGCAAAGGCATAAGCCGCCATCAGCGAGCAGACCACACCGCCCACCGTGCCGATTGAGGCAACGATGAAGGAATTCAGGATGAAGGTGCCAAAGGGCACGCCGCCGATCCCGTTCCATCCCGACACATAATTGTCTATGATCCCCCACTGCTCAGGAATCAGAGAGTACGCATTCGTGAAGATCGTGCTGTTGTCCTTGAACGAGCTTGCCAGCGTCCAAAGCAGCGGATAGATCATGAAAAATCCCAGCAGCATCGACAGAGCATGGAACAAGAGCGAATTCACGCGTGATCGCTTCCCCACGTTCATCTGCCTCCCTCCTTCGACTCGTAATGCACCCAGGACGATTGTGTCTTGAAGAGGATCAGCGTGAAGAAGGCGATAATCGCTACCAATGCCCAGGCCATTGCGCTGCTGTATCCCATCTCAAAATACGTAAACGCCCGGCGATACAGATTCAATACATAGAACAATGTGCTGTCCAGTGGTCCGCCATCGGTGATGATGAACCCTTCGGTAAACACCCTGAATCCATTGATGATCTGCAGGATCAGATTAAAGAAGATAACAGGCGTGAGCATCGGGATCGTGATGCGCCAGAATCGCGACCATGCATTCGCGCCATCGATCAGGGCAGACTCGTACAGGCTGGAGGGGATCTGCTTCAAGCCGGCGAGGAAGATCAGCATCGATGAGCCGAACTGCCATACACCTAGCAGGATGATCGTCCAGATCGCCGTGTCCGGATTGCCGATGAAGGAGAGCCTTTGCTCGATGCCTATGGCAGCAAGCAGCGACATCGCCACCCCGTCATTGCCGAAGATCTGCTTCCATACGATCGACACGGCGACGCTGCCGCCAACAATCGATGGGATATAATAAAACGTCCGATAAAGCCCGAGAAACTTCCGCCTCGTATTCAGCAGCATCGCGATGAACAGGGCGAAGGCCAGCCTCAGGGGCACCATCACCAACACATAGAAGAACGTCACCCGCAGTGATATCCAGAACGAATCGTCCTGCGTAAACATCCGGACATAGTTGTCCAGGCCTACGAAGCGCGGAGCCCTTAGCATATTGTAATTGGTGAAGGAATAGTAGAGGGACGCCGCCATGGGAACCACGAAAATGACCAGAAATCCGATCAACCAGGGAGCAAGCAGCGTATACCCGACCAGATTCTCGTTCTCTTTCCTGGATCTCTTGAGCATGGGTTTCATCAGTATGGTTTTCATCGATGCAGTCTCCTTTCAGGAAAGGAGAGGCTGCCGACATCACTTGCGGCAGCCCCCTTTCAAACCATCTATCTACACCGGCTAATTGGCATTCCGTTCCAGGATCTGATTCGCCACCTTCCGGAAGTTCTGCGCAGCTTCCTCAGGCGAGATCTGATCATACATAACCTTGTTCACGGCATCGATGAATTCCTTGGATACTTCCGCGAATCCGGAAGGTTCCGGCGGATCGATCGGCGAGGAATACTGGAGCGCGACATTAAGATAATCAAACATGTCCTGCTGCTGCGGAGTCAGCGAAGTTTTCAGATAGTCGCGAATCTCCGATGAGACCGGAATTCCGCGTTCCGCTGCGATGATGTCATTCGCTTCCTTGCTGTTGATGAACCAGTTGATGAACTTCACAGCTTCTTCTTTATGATTGGAGGATTCAGCCACAGAGAAGAACATGCCTGGTTTGATCCAGAGCCCGTTCTCCCCTCCGCCTTTGAGCGGTGGAGTCACCAGCTTCAGGTTCGGATTGGAGCCAGCGGTGATGACCGTGAAGTTCGCCCAGTCAAACCTTACCCCAGCATCCCCTGTGACAACCGGCATTGCCTCCTTGCCTCGGGATTCATATTGCGCTCTTTCGTCTGGTGTCGGCATCGACTTGTTGTCCTGGAGACTCTTGACCATGTTGATGAATTCCACCATGATGGCATCATCTTCATAACCCAGCGCACTTCCATCCTCCTTGAACAGGTGTTGCCCATGTTGACGTACCCAATAGGAGAAGGTCTGCGTGTCGATCAAACTTTCTGTTCCCAGCTTGCCCGTGTTGTCAGCGATGCGGGTCATGGCGTCAATGAATTGCTCCCATGTCCACTCCGGAATCGGAGCCTCCACGCCTGCATTCGCGAACACATCCGGGTTATATGTTACCGCCATCGCAGTGCTGGATATGGCGATCCCTGTAAGCTCGCCGTTCACTCTGCCTGAACCGACGATGTTCTCATCGACACGGCCCAGATCCAACGTCTGATTGTCCACGAAAGGCTGCAGATCTGCCAGCAGATCATTGTTGCTGAATGTGGCGATATACTGATAGTCCATCTGGATAATATCCGGCAGCTTGCCTCCAGCGGCTTGTGCGGACAACTTGTCGAAATAACCGTCCCAGCCGGATGGTGTCGCTTCAAACGTGACATGTGGGTTCAGTTCGGTATACAGATCCAGCAGCTTCTGGGTGTAATCATGTCTCGTCTGGGACCCCCACCATGCAATGCTGAGTTTGACCGGTTCAGGGTCTGAGTTGTCGTTGCCTGAGCCTGCATTAGTGCCCGAGCTTGTCTCTTGTTTGCTGCTCGTTGATGCTGACCCGGCTCCATTCGCTCCACTGTTCCCGGTTCCCCCAGAACAAGCGCTGATCATGATCATGACGCTGAGCAGAAATGCCATGATGGTAGGTAGACGCAAACGTTTCGTCATTTTATCAACTCCTCTGATTGATGTAACCCCATTGTAGAACAGATGATTCCGTATTACCTTTCGAAAAACTTACTGAAAGTTATAAATAAACAACATCGTCAATCACCAACATCCATAACAAAAAAGGCTTGCCAACTAGCAAGACCCCGTTGAAGGTTCATTCAACTTCTTGTACTCGGAAGGAGTCAGACCGGTGTACTTCTTGAACGCGAGGCTAAAGTAATGATAATTGTCGCCGAAACCTGCCTTCTCCGAGATTTCGTACAGCTTGTCCGCCGGGTTCGACTCGATCAGCTGTTTGGCGGTCTCCATTCTCACCCGCATGAGATATTGCGAGAAACGCTCGCCAGTCTCCCGTTGGAACAAGCGGCTCAAGTAATTCTCATTCATGAACAACACTTCCTTGGCGATCCACTTCAGGGACAGGTCCGGGTTGGCCAGTTCCTGATGGATGCAGGAGATGACCGATTCCACAACCATGCTGTATCTTCGGGTTGTGCGCTCATAGTTGGCGCTGGTAATCTGTCCGGCGATGGCGAGGATCTCCTGCTGCACGCTCTGCAAGGTTGGCAGTTGCTGGAGCTTGCTGATGGACGGCAGGTAATCGTTCATCTCCTCCGGCTGACTCTGCCGGATAATCGTCAGCAGCAGCTCCAGGCAATAGATCTTCGCGATCTCGATGCGCAGTTTCTGATGAGCGAGCACGTCGAAGAACTGGTTGACCAGGCTTGCCGCAGCCTCGGCGTTCCCGGTTCTGACCGCTTGTCCAATCGACTCATAGCCTCTCCATATCTCGCTTGAAGGCACCGCATCCTCATCAATGATCGAGCTCGTGATAACGCTCCCCTCACCCAGATAGAACGAATACTCCATGCATTTCCTGACATCCAGATAGAGAGAATATAGCGATGCGAACTCGCCTTCGTCGCTGATCGCGATGGAGATGGATTTGTGATAGTAGCTGTGGAAGATGTCCGCGATTTCCTTCGTTACCTGTTTGACTGCATCGAGCTCATGAGAAGTGATCAGCAGCAGGATATCCCCTTTGTAAACCGCGCTGATCACCACTTCAAATGCACCGAGCAGCTCATCCGCGATATTCTTCAAGGCGAATCTCTCGAGGATATTCATGTCTTGCAAGGGTCTGAGCATAACAAGCCGATGGCAGTCGCCTGTGATATGCATCATCTCACGCAAACGATCATAGTCATGGCGATGGTACGGGTTGGACTCGATCACCTCGATCAGGAACCGCTCCCTGACCTGCGGCAGCGCCTTCTCCCAGTTGGCTTGCATCTGCATCAGCAGATGCTCCTTGCTCTCCTTGCTCATCAGGTCTTTCTTCACGCGCAGGAGCGATTCGGTGATCTCGTTCTCATCGCATGGTTTCAGGATATAGTCCTTCACGCCATATTTGATCGCCCGCTGCACGTACTCAAAATCGTCATATCCCGTCAACATGATAAAGCGGATATCCGGGTATTGATCATGAAGAAGTTCGATCAGCTGCAAGCCGTCCATATCCGGCATCTTGTTGTCCGTAATCACGATATCCGGCATATCCCTCACAATGGCATCATAAGCCTGGACGCCATTCTCGTAGACACCGATGATCTCCATTCCGAGCTGATCCCATTCGATCAATTGCCTGATTCCTTCGCGAATGATGCGTTCATCGTCGACGATCATAACTTTATGCAATGTGCTCCTCTCCCTTCTGATACGGCAGACGCATGATGATCCGGGTCCCTTCGGCTTCCTTGCTGTGAATGTCCAGTCCGTAAACTTCTCCGAACGACAGCTTGATTCGTTCATCGATATTTTTCAGCCCGATGCCTGTTCCCTTTGTTGAATACTCACCGTTTCTGACCTGACGGAGCAGTGTCTCGCTCATGCCGGGGCCGTTGTCCTGAATGATGATCTCGATCAACTCATCCTTGCGCTGAATATTCAGGGTGATCAGACAGTTGCCGCTCTTCTCTTCCACACCGTATTTGATCGCGTTCTCGATGACCGGTTGCAGACTCATCTTCACGATGCGCTGATTGACAAGCGACGGATCAATGTCCTTCACGAAGGTCAAACGGTCCTCGAATCGATATTTCTGTATCGTCATATAGGCGTCCAGGATCAGCAACTCCTCCCTGATTGTCGTCATATGCCCCGATGTGGTAATGACTCGCCTGAGAAGATCCCCTAACGCCTTGACCATGGTGGAGATCTTGTGCTGCTTGTTCAGCCTTGCTTCCCAATTGATCGATTCCAGGGTGTTGTATAGAAAATGCGGATTAATCTGCGACTGCAGCGCCTTAAGTTCAGCCTCTTTGACGAGCAGTTGCTTGACATAGTTTTCCTGGATCAAATGGTTGATCTGCTCAATCATCATGATGAAATCGTGGTGCAGCTTCGCAATTTCATCCCCTTGAACCAGTTCTCGCCTGGTCAGACTGATCTGGTCGAATTCGCCTTTCTCGACGACGCTCATCTTCTTGCTGAGCCAGATGATCGGTTTGGTGATTTTGTTGGAGAAGCTTATGCCGATTCCCAGCACGATGGTCGAAAGTACCAGCAGCGATATGATAAGCGCTGTTCGCAGGAAGATAATCCCCTGGAAGATCGTCTCGTACGACATCAGAATGACATAAGTCCAGTTCGTATAAGAGGAATACATCCTGGTGAGCTGATAATCATGTCCGGATCGGTCTTTAATCTTGTGGATGTCATCATTCATTATCCTGCCATAATCGAGATCAAAATCATCGAACCGTTCATCCTGATAGTAAACCTCTCCGTTCTGGTCGAAGATCAATAGCCGTCCGCTGAAATCCGTCCATGTGCTGGAGACCCACCGGATCAGCTTCTCGGGATGGATCCTCACAACCATGGTTCCCAAAGGGGAAAAGTCCCGTATATCCCTGATCTTGCGGGCGAGGAAAAAATTGTAGTCCTGCGCATGAGGCGGTGCCAATACGAATCCCGACCGGTTCTCCGTTCTCTGCAGCAGTTGTTCGATGTGAGCCGGGTCATAGGGAGCGATGCTGCTGCCCATCGTATATTCACTCAGCTGCTCGTCGAAATAGCTGATGGATGAGATGTATGTTTCGGATTGGGCATCCGCCAGCAGGATTTTTCGCAGATTATGGATCGCCTGATAGCGTTCATAGGACGCATCGCTGTAATTGATGGCGACAAGGTCTGACTGGATTGCTTCGGTAAAGTACTCAAAAGTCAGCTGGTCCAGCTTCCGCAGTTCGTTCTCAATCGAGGTCGCATACAGGTTCAGCATCTGCGAGGAAAGATGCAGCACCTGTCGGTCGTAAATCGTGGACACCAATTGCAGCGCGAGTAAGGAAAAGGTGCTGGTCAGAACCATGATCGCAGACAGGATTACGATCATTTTCCATTTGATAGACAGCCGGTTAAAGAAAAGGAAGCGCTTTCTCATTTGCTCGTCATCCCAATCCTAACATGTTTCCCCGATACAGGTATCGTGAGGAGTCTTTTGCTCTTCATCATACCATCGTCAAGCATTTTTCAAAATATGTACTTACAAAGAAAGAGGCTGTTCCAATAGCATGATGCCAGGGGACAGCCTCAATGGCTTCTCAGACTACTTCACCGGCGGCCTGCTGCCTGCTGAGAGACGATCATATCTTCTCTCACGCGGTTTCACTGGCCTGTTGACTGCTGAGAGACGATCATATCTTCTCTCGCTCGGTTTCGACGGCCTGCTATCTGCTGAGAGACGATAAAATCTTCTCTCGCTCGGTTTCGACAGCCTGCTATCTGCTGAGAGACGATCATATCTTCTCTCACGCGGTTTCGACGGCCTGCTGCCTGCATCCGTACGAGTTGGCCGTTGCCTGTTTGATATGTCAGGTCACTGCGTTACGACCAATCGAATCCAGTTGCCGGATGGATCATGTACGAACGATGTGCCATCCCTGTCTTCCACGGAGATGTCATGTTCCCGCAGCCTGTCGATTACCGTTTGCCGCGAAGCCTCATCCGGAAACCCGATCGTATAGTAAGCAAGCCCCGTTCCGTTCTCCGGCGGCCGCGGCGCGCCACGGCCTGCCCAGACGTTGAGCCCGAGATGATGGTGATAGCCGCCTGCCGCGACGAACAATGCGCCCATGAACCGCCCGCCGTCCACCATCAGGTCGAAACCAAGTTGTTCACAATAGAACTTGTGCGCAGCGTTCAGATCATGCACATGCAGGTGCACGTGTCCGATCTTCGTGCCTGACGGAATCCCCTTCCACTCATGATCGCCCGCCTCATGCAGCAGTCCTCTCCAGTCGATCGGCTCGGTCACCATATGCACATCGCCGTTCGCCTCATATTGCCATTCGCTTCGCGGACGGTCGCGATAGATCTCGATCCCGTTATGATCCGGATCGGAGATATACAGCGCCTCGCTGACCCCATGATCGGCCTGGCCGATCTCGATGCCAAGCTCGATCATCCTGCGCAGCGCGATGCCGAGATCGCGGCGTGTCGGCAGCAGCACCGCATAGTGATACAGGCCGGTCGTCCGGTTCGGCGGCACGATCACCGCATCGGCGATTTCCTCCAACACGAGCAGCGCAGGTCCGCCAGGCGCTCCGAGTTCGGCGATCATCCCCTCCTGGCGCAGGACCCCAAATCCGAGCACCTCCTGATAGTACTGGAGTGAACGCTCGAGATTGCTCACCTTCAGTTTCACTTCACCCAACTCGATGTTCGCTGGCATTTTATTGGTTGTCATGGCATGGCCGCCTTTCTGTTTTCTGATATTAAATAACTCGCAGAACATTTATCGTTATTAATTACTTTTTGTAAGTATATAATATTATTTAAGTAATATCAAGGCCGGAAATGCCAGGACGGAATGTCGTTCCGCTCGCAGTGCGACATCTTCTGCATGGGAGTTGCAAGCCCCCGCCAATCTCCCAATTGCCACATTTATCTACTTTATAAACCTATATGTTGACTAAGTGCTGCATATCCATTACACTGTTGTTATATGATGAACAGATCTGCGAGCGGAAGAGAAAGAATCGTCTTTTTCTTCCGCTGTTTACTTTTTCGCAGTTCGACAAAATTCAGAAAGGTGAACCTCATATGATGTCGAATTATAGAGTACTGCTTTTTTATAAATATATTCCGATCTCCGATGCACAGAGCTTCGCTGCGGAACATCTCGCTTACTGCCGCGAGCTCGGCGTGAAGGGACGAATCCTGGTCGCTGACGAAGGCATCAACGGCACGCTGTCGGGCACATTCGAGCAGACCGAGCGCTACATGCAAGATCTGCGCAGCAATCCGCTGTTCACTGACATCGTCTTCAAGATCGATGACGTCCAAGAGCATGCGTTCCGCAAGATCTTCGTCCGCTATCGTCCCGAGCTTGTCACGCTTCGCTACGCCAAGAAGCTCGACCCGAACCGCGACGGCGGCGGGCGGCTCAAACCGGAGCAGTTCTACGAGATGCTGCAGCGCGAGGACGTTGTCGTACTCGACGGCCGCACCGGCTACGAATACGATCTCGGCCACTTCCGCGGCGCGGTCCGTCCGGAGGTGGATTCGTTCCGCGAATTTCCGGAATGGCTGGCCGAACACTTCGCTGCCTATAAGGACAAACCTGTCCTCACCTACTGCACGGGCGGCATACGCTGCGAGATGCTGACCGCCGTCATGCGCGACAACGGCTTCCGCGAGGTGTATCAGCTCGATGGCGGCATCGTCACCTACGGCAAGGACCCATCGGTCCAGGGCCGCGGCTTCGAAGGGAGCTGCTACGTGTTCGATGAACGCATCTCTGTTCCGATCAATCACACGGAAGAGCGTACGATCGTCGGCAAGTGCCACCATTGCGGAGAGCCGACCGAACGCTACATCAACTGCGCGGATGATACATGCCATCACCAGCACCTGGTCTGCGACGACTGCCTCGAGAGCAAGCACGGCTACTGTTCTTCCGCTTGCGAGGCGCATGATCAAGAGCTGAGTCTGGCACGCTGAACCTGCCATCATCATAATCCAGTTAAGGGCGGTGATACTATGTATGAGCAGACTGATCTCTCGACGCGCGACAAAATCATGCACATGCTCAAAGTACAAGGAGAGCTGAGCGCCAAGGAGATTACCGAGCAGCTCGGCATAACGGGAATGGCCGTGCGGCGGCATATCGCGACGCTGGAGCGCGACAACCTGATCGAATCAACAACGATCCGCCAGCCGATGGGACGGCCTGCCGCCGTGTATCGGTTGACGAGACGAGCAGAAGAGTACTTCCCGAAGAACTATCACACGATCGCGCTGGATCTGCTCGCCGAGCTGGAGCGTGAAGCAGGTCCGGAGACGGTGAATCGGCTGTTCGAGCGCCGCCAGACCACACTCTTCAACAAATACCGCGAGCAGCTCACCTCCCTGGATCTTGAACAGAAGGTCGCCGCGCTGGCGGATATTCAGAATGACAACGGCTATATGGCGAGCTGGCACAAGAACGAGAACGGCGAATACGTGCTGACCGAGTTCAATTGTCCGATCTTCCAGGTCGCCGGCAAGTACAAGCAGGCTTGTTCGTGCGAACGCAGCCTGTTCGCCTCCCTGCTGGATGCTGAGGTGGAACGGACCGATTGTCTGGCGGACGGCGGCAACAAATGCGTCTACCGCATCAGACGCGATCAGCAAGGAGCTGGCAAAGCGTGAACCTGGGACTCGTCATCATCGAAGTGTGCAATCGCAATGCGGTCAATACATCCAGTCTTGATGCATTTGAAGAGCAGCATCCGGATGTTGCCGTCCTGCATGAGGAATGCCTGAACAACTGCGAACTGTGCGCACTCAGGCCCTTCGTCTATGTGAACGGCAAAACGGTCACTGCTCCCACTCCTGCTGGCTGTGTGGAGCGGATCGAACGGTTTATCGAGAGAGAATTGGAACCATACGAGGATATCGACGACGACATCTGATACAAGGTCAGCCCGCCGCTTCGATATCCTCTTTTTGATGCTCGTCTGTCTGCATCATTTATGCCGAGTTTTCATTAGGAACCCGATGCCTTTACGCAAAATGAAATGGATCAAATAGAAAATCAAGTTCCCGGTAGCAAACCACGATCCAATCTGAAAAACTTCATCGATATCAAGAAGTGACTTGTCAGAAACGATCATGGTGAAACAGAATCCCAAGAGGAAACCGCTGATTCCGTATAAAACAGCCGAAAACCAAAATTTGCGCATAACATGATATTTTCGAATCACATAGTATTCGATAACATAAGCCAGTGGAATGGCCAGAAAAATATAAAAAAAGCCAATCGAACCGATCCTTGAACCCACAAATAAACAAATGAGTACTGATGTGCATATTGCGGATCATATTCAACGTATGTGATGATTAACGATAATATCGCTGCAGAAGTAACAGCAGACAGCAATCTAAGCATGATCTCGATCACTCTCATCTCCTGTTTACTATTAAGGATAGATAAGGAAGCTTTGCTCCAGGCCCGTCTGTGTCCTCTTCGTCTGGTACTTCTTAAATCGAACATGCCGGCCATTCGGGCATACGAAACGATCCTCCCGTTCGTCATACGTCCAATTCGCTGCATGCCGGATGTCCTTCTTGTAGCCTCGGGTCTTTTCTTTCATGTAGGTGGTATACGGAATGAGAAAATCAAAGTGTCGATCTTCCACCGCATACAAGTAGTTTTCCTCACTGCCATATCCCGCATCTGCAATCACTGTCCTGGGCATGGGTAGAGAAGATGCAGTTAGCTTCTCCATATGAGGAATGAAGCAGCGCGTATCCGTCGGTCGTTGATGCAGACTGTAAAACAGGATGAACTGATTCTCGGTCGCCATTTGCACGTTGTATCCCGGCTTTAACTGCCCATTCTTCATGTGGTCTTCCTTCATGCGCATAAAGGTCGCATCCGGATCGGTTTTGGAATAGCTGTTTCGATCGCCAAAGCACGCCTTCTGTTGCTCGTACATGGTCAGTCGGGGCAGATAATCTTCCCGAATCTGTTTGAGCGACTGCTTAAAGGCCTTGCGCTCTTGACGTAAGGTTTTCCGTTCCGCGTTATCCTTGGCCTGAGCGATTTGCTCCGTCAATCCTTCTACTTTCTCCTCCAACACAATCGCTGCCTCTTCAAGCATGGCAGGCAGTTCATCAGAATGAACTTCCGCGTACTCTCCAGCCTCTTGCTGCGTCAGGGTGTGGATATGGGCAATCGTCGCCTGAATCTTCTCCTTCAGTTTCTCTTCAAAACGAAGCGTCGATTTTTTCCACACAAATGAATACTTGCTGGCGTCTTCAATCTTCGTGCCGTCGAGAAAGTAGTTCTCCATCGTGATGTAATTATCCGCGATCAGCTTCTGGATCATCGCTTCAAACAGTTCGTCGATCATCGCTTTCATGCGAACGCCACGAAACTCATTCAAGGTTCGGAAGTCGGGCTGTTGCATGGCGGCCAGCCACATGGCTGGAATGTTCTCTTGAAGCAGCTGTAACCGCTAAAATAAAATTAACAAGAAACACGAAATAATCTTGAACACGAATTCCCTGATTCTCCCTCACCCGAT
>CALGAO010000116.1 GCA_937957685.1 uncultured Paenibacillaceae bacterium | reverse complement strand
TCCAAATGCGGACTGACTTTCCCGCGCCCTTCGAATTGCAACAGCTGATCCAGCAGATACACGTGTTTGCCGCTTCTGCGGTCACAGTACAATCTCCGCTTGAAGCGCACATTCTTTCTATATCCGCTTTTTCCAATTCCTACACCCACGGAGATTTTACACTAACCTGCCTGATATCCGGTTTCGATCGCCATGGACCCGATGTATAATGTAGATTATCACCATGGTCCGACTCCCCCTATTCCTATCTGAATCAAATGGAGGGAACCAGAATGCATGACCTTGAACGCTTGAAGTATCCCATCGGCCCATTCCAACCGCCCGCTGCATTCACGCCCGAGATCCGGCACCAGCTGATCGACCGGCTCCAGGCTTCGGCAGCCAGCCTGCGCGCAGCGGTGGCAGGTCTTGATCCGCAACAGCTCGATACTCCGCACCGCCCTGGCGGATGGACGGTGCGCCAGACCGCGCATCATATCGCCGACGCCTGCATGAACGGCTATGTTCGTACGAAGCTGGCCTTGACCGAAGACGCTCCGACCGTGAAGACCTTCGATGAGGGATTATGGGCGGAGACGGCGGACAGCCGGCAGCTCGATCCGGAGGTTTCCGTCCGACTGGTGGAAGCGCTGATCGAACGATGGGCGGCGATGTGGCGCTCATTGTCGGCGGACCAGTTCGCCCGCCCCTTCGTCCATCCGGTGAATGGCCCGACCACGCTCGATGCCGCCCTCGCTTTCTTCGTCTGGCATACGGAGCATCATACCGCCCAGATCACCTCCCTGCGCCAACGCATGGGGTGGCTATAGCCCGACGCAAGCCTGACAACACGCCATAGGCAAAGCCCGCATGAGGCGATGCAGCCTGCATGCGGGCTTCTGAGTCAGGAGATGAGCAGGGACAGGAAGTTCACGATCAGCTGGGCGCCTTCGGCCCGCGTCACGAGGTCTTGCGGGTCGAACCGATCCGCACCCTTGCCGACCATCAGGCCAAGCTCTCTCGCTTTCATGACGGCCTCATACGCCCACGGACTGATCTGGTCAGCGTCCTTGTATGCGTAGCCTGACGTGACCTTGATCTCGCCGAACAGCTTCTCATACGCCCTGACCAGCATGACCGCGGCTTCCTCGCGGGTGATCGTGTCGTTCGGACCGAAGAGCTCCGGCGCCTTCCCGTTCACGATGCCCGCCTCATAGGCGGCGGCGATGGCTTCCGCATACCAGCTGCCGGGCTCGACATCCTGGAACGGCGTGCCGCCGGAGGCCTGCAGCTTCATGGCCCTTGTGATGATCGCCACCAGCTGCGCTCTTGTCATCGCATCCCCGGGAGCGAAGGAACCATCCGGCAGTCCGTTCATCAGATGTCTGGCGCTGGCGATGCGGATCGCCTTGTAAGCCCAGTGCTCATCGCTCACATCGCTGTAGGAACGCTCATATTCCAGCAGGACGTATCGCCCGGGCCGCGACATCTTCACGACCAGCATGCCGTCCCGCAGCTCGCCGCCCACGTAGACCAGATCGCCATCCTTCGTGATCAGATAGATCCCGAGCAGATCCGGGTCCGCCCCTTCAGGCACCGGTATGGACAGCGTGACCGGCACATCGAAGGAATCAATCTCCTCTGACTTGCCATCCTCGCTCGACCGATGGAGGATGACCTCCAGAGCCGGGCCCGTCACACGAACCTCGACCTGGTCCCCCCATTCGCGAATGGACTCGCGGATCAGTTCCTCCGTCTCATCCTCCGACACGATGTTCATATGAAGGTCGAGGCCGTTATCCCCTTCCTGCGTTGCTCCCTCCGTGCCGAGCAGAGCCAGCAGACTTGCGTTATCCAGCTCCAGACGCCATTGACCGTATTGCAGGAGCAGAGAGTCGTCGCCAAGGGCGTTGGCCGTCTCCCCGGGTATCCGGAAGTCGCTGTGCTCCGGATCCAGCACCACGTGGCGCTTGCCGTCCTCCGCTTCGGGAAGCTGCTCCGGATCGATGATCACGGGCTTCGCCTCATCGTCATCTGTCTGTGAACCGAAACCGCTGCCCTGCTGCGGGCTGTCGCCTCCAGGCAGTCCTCCTCCGTCATCGGGTTTCTCAACGTCCGACGGAACGGTCACGGTCAGATACTTCGGCCCGGGTAGCAGATTGCCTTCGAGATCCTTGAGCCGGAACAGGATGATATTCACCTGATCCACATCCGGATGCTCATCCGCCAGCGTCAGCTTCAGCTTCCGGCCCTCATCCTCCCAGGAGGTGGTCCAGTCAGACACGTTCAGGCCGATGCCGAACTCCCGCACATCCAGCTTCTGATCGAAGGTGATCACGATCTCCGGAGACGATGCGCCGCGCACGTATTCCACCTGCTCAACCGTGGCCTGGAAGTTGCTCGGCTTCGGCGCAGGCGCTTCGGGGCGGATGATCTCCTCACCATTGAGAAGCGCCTGTTTCTCGGCGAGATTGTCGGGAATCTCCGGCCACACTGGAGCTGGCCCATTGTTGTACCGCTCCACATTCCAGCTGATCGGCTGCGTGAACAGACTAGCGCCATCCTTCCCGTTGTTGCCGGCGGAAGCATAAATGTTGCCGAACGAGATCTCGAACGTAAAGCCCTGGATGGAGACAAACTTCAGATTACGGATATGGAACGCCTTCGACGCATCCCAGCCCTCGGTCGCGATTCGCGCGAACAGCTTGTCATGGAACTGGATCCCATACTCCAGCAGGGTCGTCTCCTCTTCCTTGAATCGCTCCGGCGTGAAGCTCAAGGTGACCGGCTGACCGTCCACCAGGATGATCGGCGGATCATTCCGATCGTTCGCCAGGCGGCTGGAGAAGCCGATCAGGCGGTTCTCCTCGCCCTCGTCCCCCTTGGAAGTCGCGTGCCGCAAGGCATCGGCCAGGCTGACGGCCGAGAAGAACACGCTCTTGTTCGCCTTGTCCGCACCTGCCGTTCTCAGTTCATACCGCCCGTACAACGTCTGATCTACGCTCAGCCGGAAGATGAACCTGCCATCGCCTGCGGATTCGCCGACGATCTGCCGCTTGTCCGGCAGGATCAGCACTACCGACGGAGCATCGGAGTGCGCCTCGATCACCGCCGGATATCCCGTCAGGATGTTCTCCTGCTTCGTCCACAACGTATATTTGTTCGGATGCGACCAGGGCAGATACGAGCTGTTGATATCAAAGGGGTGCGAGGTCATATCGCTGACATTCGCATAATCCCGGGCAGGGTACGAGATGTTCCCGAGCGTGTCGCTGCCTGCCGGGAACAGATCCTGCACATGCAGCACCTGATCCTCCGGCCCTTGCTTGAATTCCCGATCCATGATGGCGATCATGAACGGAAGATCCCGGTTGTAGAGGAGGTGGTCGCTCTGCCGCGCCCGGATCGCGATATTGTAGCGCTCCGTGTCATTGGACCCGATGTATTCGTACACCTCCGCCGCAGCCTGGATCGCCGCCACCGCACCTTCATTCCCGAGCCAATGGGCGTCGATGCCGGTGGTGGCGAGGAAGGGCCGCGGCGCGATCAGGGCCACGATGTCGCTCGAGTCGAAGGGGAGGCGATTGTCCTTGTTGACGAACTGACCCGCGTTCTCCGGGAACCAGCTGGTACCGCCGCCGTATGATACGGTCGGAATCTCGGTCTTCCCGTAGACGCGATCGGCCTTCGGATAGACATTGAAGTTAAAGATCTTGCCCTCCACCTTGTAGCGATAGCTCTGGATGCCGGAGCCGCCCGGTTCGCTCGCCAGCACGATGCCGATCCGGTCATCGAAGGCGGCCGCGAAGATGGCCGATTTGCCGTAACGGGAGTGGCCGGTCACCAGGGTCCTGGTTGGATCGATGCGCAGCTCCTCGCCCCAGGTGGACTCCGGATCATACTCCGTCGGCCTGCTGAGCGCCGTGATGATCTGGCTGACCGCCCATCCCCAGGCCATCAGGGCACCTGATGCGTATTCGTATTCGTCCTTGTTGTACGGATACAACCTCGTGTACAGGCCGTCGCGATTCGGATTCTGCGACTGGCTGTCCGCATAGATATCCGTCGGGTTAAAGCGGACATAGCCATAGCCCTGCTCATTCAGCACCTGCACCTGTGCGGCCGACAAGGTGCTTCCGATATCGATCACGACAGGCACGGCGGCGTTCGCATCTCCCCATGCCTGCAGACGCTGTGCCGCATCGGGAAGCGTCAGATAGATACGGAACGTCTCCGAGGCGTTCGTCTCCTCCCGTTCGACCGTCACCTGATAATAGGTGACCGGCCGCGTCAGCCCGGGCGGTTCCGTGATGGGCCCCGTGTAATCCACCAGCTTCGCATAGCTGGTTACGCCGAAGAACACATAGGGAAGCGCGTAGCCCGCATTCCAGAGCTCGATCGCCATCGCCTGAGCTTCATCCGCATCGCTCGCGGGACCTGCGCTTGCCACCACGTCACCGAGTCCGGCGTTCGTGATCTCACGCACCTCGACGGTTTCCTCCAGCAGCCGATCGGCGAGCTTCTGGAATTCCTCCCCGAGATTATAACGGGTGGCGTAGAAGAAAGGCGGCCAATCAAATCCCAGCGCGATCTCATTCGGTTCATGGGTCGGATAGGTGGCGCCGGTCACGCTCTCTTCGGGCGTCTCCCAGCGGTAGCCGAGCCAGTATCGCTGCACGAGTTCGCGGATCTCCTGCCTTCGGTTCTCCCATTCCGCCGGCGTGCTCACCACCCCATCTCCGTTCGGGTCATTCCGGACGTCAAAGAATTGAAACGGATCCGGTATGGTATCGATTTCAGGCAATTCTTCCACATCCTTGTATCCTTGCCACGAAGAAACAGGCGATGCTAGAATAGAACTCGGACACAGTGAAAATAAAACAAGAAAGACAGCAATGAAACCCATCGTTTTCCTTGTAAGCGGATTCATCTTGTTCGACCTCCCTCAATAAAATAATGTTTTCTCCGTTTTTCTCGCTTTTTCGCATGATTTCATCTTTGACATCCAAAGCCCCCTTGGATAGGATTTGACGAGGAGCGAATATTTGGGATCGACCTGTTGGCGGGAATAGAGGTGGTGGTCACCCCGCTTTTTAAAGCCGTATGGTCGCATATGGATCTCCACATGAACCCTTGTGGTTTACCCTCCCATATCTCCCTGGGTCGATGCCCTTACATTCCTTCGT
>CALGAO010000115.1 GCA_937957685.1 uncultured Paenibacillaceae bacterium | reverse complement strand
AATGTGCTGATCTTTATCTTCATGCAGGGCAAAGTGATGAACACGATGGCTCATTCCGGATTGAAATAGGTGCGTGATGCATATGAGAACCAGGAAATTCGACGGCGTAATCCCCGGGATCGGGATCGCGTTCATCCTCTGCCTGCTCCTCTGTCGTCCGGTGCTTGCGGCGCCTTACTTGACGATCACGCAGGGGCCCAATGGCGAGATCGTCGACACACAGACCGCATATGAACCGGACCGGATCATCCGCTTCGAGCTGAATCAGCCGGCAGACATCTATTACGATGATGCGTCGGGACGGCTGTATGTCGCGGATCAGGGCAACGCGCGGATCGCCGTCATGAACGCCGACGGGTCCTGGCAGCTGATCGGCGAAGGCGAGCTGATGAGTCCCCAGGGCGTCTACGTCACTCCGGATGGCAACATCTACGTGGCCGACTACGGTCAGAAGCAAGTGGTCGTATTTGACGCGGACGGCAGGGTGGTCAATCGTTTCGGTCGGCCGGACGAACCGATCTATGGCGCGAAGAACGACTTCATCCCGAAGAAGGTGGCCGTGGATAAGCGGGGCAACATCTACGTGATCAGTGAAGGATCGATCAACGGCGTCGTGCAGCTGGATGCGGACGGAGATTTCCTCGGCTACGTCGGGTCGAACGACACGAGTCTGTCGCTGAAGATGATCATCCAGCGCCTCCTGTTCACCGAGGAACAGCGCAGCCAGCTGTTCAAGACGACCCCACCCTCCCCGACCAGCCTCGTGCTGGATGGTCAGGGACTGCTGTATACGGTGACGGAAGGGGTCGATGACGACGGCATCAAGAAGCTGAACATCAGAGGCGACAATATTCTGAACTCGGACGACTGGGCCAGCAACCTGCTCATCGATATCGATGTCGATGATCGGGGCAATATCTACACCGTTGACGCCTTTGGCTGGATCGCCGTCTACGACAGTTTCGGCCATCTGCTGTTCGTCTTCGGCGGGATCGACCCCCGCTATGAGCGGGTCGGCTTCCTGAAGAGCCCGGCGGCGATCGATGTGGAAGGCTCGGGGGAAGCGCTGTACGTCGTCGATCGCGATCGCGGCGCGATCCAGCGCTATCGGATCACCCCCTTTGCCGCCAAGGTGTATGAGGCGGTCGAAGGCTACAAGCAGGGGCTGTATGTGGAGAGCCAATCGCTGTGGGAAGACATCCTGCGGATGAACAGCTTCTTCATCCTGTCCCATCAGGCGCTGGCCAAGGCGTACTTCAAGCAGGGCATGTATGAGGAGGCGCTCACCAGCTTCCGGCTCGCCGAGGACCGGGACGGATACTCCGACGCCTACTGGAACATCCGCAACGAGTGGCTGCAGAACAACATGGTCTGGCTGATCGTCGGCGTGATCGCGCTCCTCGTGATCCGCTCGCTCCTGAGGCTGCTTCATCGGCGTTACGGGTTGCTTCGCCCCCTGGCCTTGCTGCGCAAGCGGGCAGGAGAAGTGAGGCTGCTGAGAGAGCTCGGTTTCGTGATGCACGTGCTCCGGCACCCGATCGATGCGGTGCGCGAGCTGAAGGAGTACCGGCGGGCGACGGTCCGCTCGGCGACGATCCTCTATGTCTGGATGCTGCTGCTCCAGGTCATCCTGATCCATGTGACCGGCTATCTGTTCGCGATCGGCGACCCGGACCGCATCCATCTGCCGTCCCTCCTGCTCATCACGGCGGTGCCGCTGTTGGCATGGGTGGTGATGAACTATATGGTGAGCACGATCAGCGACGGAGAGGGACGCTTCTCCGAAGTGTATATCTGCACGATCTATGCCCTTTCGCCTTATCTGGTCTTCGCGCTGCCGATCGCGCTTCTCAGCAACGTGCTGACCTACAACGAGGCGTTTGTGTATGAATACGCGATGTTCGCGATCACAGGCTGGTCGCTGCTGTTGATCCTCATCATGATCAAGGAACTGCATGACTACACGCTCATGCAGACGATCCGCAACGTGCTGCTCACGCTGTTTGCCATCGTGCTGGCCGCGCTGGTACTGTTCATCCTGGCCCTGCTGTTCAGCCAGGAGATTGAATTCATCCGATCGATCATTCAGGAGTTGAGGAACCGTGGTTAATGCATGGAAACGTTCGGCCGCCATCTGGGCTTTCCTCATGCTGCTGGCCGTCTCGATAGCGGTGCTGGCGCATGCGGCGTCCGATGGAGCGCAGGCTGACGGGGCGTCTGCTCAGGCTGCCTCAGACAGTCCAGCCCCGGATGCATCCGCGGATCGGTCCTCCGGCTATCGGCAGGCAGCGGAGAATGAGCTGCTGAAGCTCTATGTGCATCCGGAGACAATGGGCATACGGGTGGAGAACAAGCGCACCGGCTATGTATGGCATGGCGCGCTCGACGTGAAGGATGAGCGGCTGAACAAGACCTGGCAGGCGTTCTTCGAATCCGGCCTGACGATCGAATATATGGATGCGAAGCAGAAGGTCAGCATGGCGCCGGTGAGCAGCGAGGGTGTAACGGTGAACCTGGAAGAGGTGGCGGACGGCTTCACGGCGAGGATAGCCTATGAGCAGCTCGGCATCGAGCTGACGCTGCAGGTGCGGATCGCCGGGGATGCGGTGCACATGAGCGTGCCGGAGGAATCGATCCATGAGTCGAACGGCGATTACCGGCTGCAATCTCTCTATCTGTACCCGTTCTTCGGCGCGACCAAGGGCGTGCAGGAGGAGCATGAGGGCAAGGGCTACATGCTCATCCCGGACGGCTCCGGCGCCCTGATCAGCCTGAATGAGCGGACGCTGGCCAGCCAGCCATATATCGGCAAGGTGTACGGTCCGGACCTCGGCATGGGCGGCAGCCTGTTCTCGTCGGAGGGGTTGGAGCTGGAGCCCGAGCAGGTGTATCTTCCTGCCTTCGGCATCGCTCCGCGGGAAGGGGCGGATGCCTTCATCTCGCTGATCACCGGCGGTGCGGCCTATGCGGAGATACGCGCCTATCCGAGCGGAGTGACGACCGACTATAACTGGACGACGGCGCGGTGGCTGTACAGGGAGAACTATTTCCAGCCGACCGACAGGAAGGGCAATGGCGTGACGCTGAACCAGCGGGAGCTGAACCGCTTCGATGCGGCGCGCACGATCATGCTGCTGGGCGGGGATGAGGCGGACTATTCCGGCATGGCGAAGCGGCTGAGGCAGGAGCTGACGGCGCTCGGCATGATTCCGGCCGAATCCCGGGAGGAGGCCGATGCGCCGGCGCTGCGCATTGAATTCATCGCGGCGGAGATCAAACGGCGCATGATCGGCCATGAGGTGATCCCGATGACGACGCTGGCAGAGATGGACGAGATCCTGGGCGATCTTGTGGCCAGCGGCGTGGAGCGCATGCTGGCGGTGGTTCGCGGCTGGTCAGAGGGCGGCATCACCGGTTCGTCGCCCGAGCATTTTCCGATCGAGCGGAAGGTGGGCGGTGCCGGGGAGTGGCAGGCATGGATCGACCGCTACGAGCAGGTGGGGATCCCGATTTATTTCTACACCAACTATACCCTTGTGGATCAATCGGCAGGCGGCTATGGCAAGGCGGATATCGCGCAAGCCATCTCGCGTCAGCAGATCGCGCCGTTCAGAGGCTCCTGGCTGCTCAGGCCGGATGTGACGCGGCGATTGTACGAGGAGGAGCTTGGGCAGTTCAAGCGGCATCACATGACCCATGTGGCGTTCGACTGGCTGGGACGTCTGCTGTATTCGAACTATGAGCGCTCGCCGCATACGCGCGAGGCGGCGATCGGGGCCTATCAGTCGATGCTGGCGGACAACAGGATCGGCGGCTATGCCGTCTATCGGCCGAATCTCTATCTGTGGAACTATGTCGACCAGATCCTCGAGCTGCCGATGGGTTCGTCGAAATTTCTGCTGGAGACGGAGGAGGTACCGTTTCTGCAGCTTGTCCTGAAAGGGACGGTGAATTACTATTCGCCGGTTTCGAACTTCCAGGCGGATGCGCAGGAAGCTCGTCTCAGGATGATCGATTACGGCAGCTACCCGTCCTTCATCATCACCGCCCGCGATCCGGTGGAGCTGCTCGATACGGGCTCGAGATGGATCTACACCTCGCGATACTCCGTCTGGAAGGATCAGATCATCGAAGAATACCGGACGGTGTCGCAGGCGCTCATGGCGGTGCGCGGCGCGAGCTTCGAGAAACGGGAGGAAGTTCATCCCGGCGTCTATCGCAACCGGTACTCCAACGGCGTGACGATCTACGTGAACTATACGCAGGCCGAGGCCAAGGTTGACGGAGTGATCGTGCCGGCGCAAGGCTATCTGGTCAGGGAGGGGAGCAGCTGATGAGACTGAGTCACAGGTGGCGGGAAGCGCTGACCGGTCTGTCGTTTGTATGCATCTGGATCGTCGGTTTCCTGATCTTCACCCTGTTTCCCCTCGTGCGAACGTTCCTGTTCAGCCTGAATGAGGTGAGGATCACCGCCGAGGGCATCCGCACGCAATACATCGGTTGGGAGAACTACCGCGCGGCCCTGTTCCTGGATGTGCAATTCGGCGATATCCTCGTTCAGTACGCGATGGAAACGCTCGTCACGGTGCCGATCATCGTCGTCTTCGCCCTGATGATGGCGCTCCTCCTGAATATCAAGGTGCGGGGCAGGGGTGTGTTTCGCACGATTTACTTCCTGCCCGTGGTCATCACGAGCGGCCCCGTCATCAAGCAGCTGATCGATCAGGGAGCGACGACGCTGCCTGGCATCGAGGATGTGGTCGAGATGAGTCTGCTGGAGCAGATGCTGCCTGGGCTGATCGCCGATATCGTGACGTATCTGCTGGGTTCATTTATCACGATCCTGTGGTTCTCGGGCGTGCAGATGCTCATCTTCCTGGCCGGACTGCAGAAGCTGGACGCCTCGATGTACGAGGCGGCGAGCATCGATGGGGCCTCGCGCTGGGAGACGTTCTGGAAGCTGACGCTGCCGATGATGAACCCGATGATCGTCGTCAATCTCGTCTATACGGTGATCACCCAGTCGGTTTTTGCCTTGAACCCGGTGATCGGCTATGTGCAGGATGCGATGTATGATCCGGCGTTGGGCATGGGTTACTCGGCGGCGCTGGCGTGGTTGTATTTTGCCGTTATGCTGATCTTGCTTGGCTTGTTCGTATTGCTCGTGAGACAGAGGAAGCGATAGGAGGTGAACGGGATGAGCTTATGGAATCGAAGGGTGATCGACCGTTGGAAACGCGTCTTGTGGGGATTCACGGGCGAAGGCATCCTGTTCAGGCTGATCATTTATTTCCTGCTTACGCTGGTGGGCTTCGTCTATCTGTACCCGCTGTTCTACATGGTCTCCTACAGCTTCATGGATACGGACGATCTGATCGATCCGCTCGTGAGCCTGTTGCCGACGGGGTTCTATGTGGATAACTTCGTGCGGGCGGCCGCGGTGATGGACTTCGCCCGGACCCTCATGCAGACCGTGCTCGTCTCGTTCCTGCCCGCCGCGCTGCAGACGGCCTCCGCCGCTCTGATCGGGTACGGCTTCGCGAGATTTCGCTTCCCGCTGAAGCCGGTCCTGTTCGCGCTCGTGCTGGCGACGTTCGTCATCCCGCCGCAGATCACGATGATCCCGCAATTTCTGATGTTCCAGCAGCTCGGCCTGCTCGGCAGCATCTTCGCCTATCTCATCCCGGCGATCTTCGGCCAGGGCCTGAAGAGCGGTCTGTTCATCCTGATCTTCTACCAGTTCTTCCGCTCGATCCCGAAGGCACTGGAGGAAGCGGCGCAGATCGACGGAGCGGGGCCGTACCGGATCTTCGCGGTGATCAGCGTGCCGATGGCCGTGCCGGCGTTCATCATCTCGTTCCTGTTCTCGATGGTCTGGTACTGGAACGAGACGACGCTGGCGGCGCTCTATCTCGGCGATCAGCTGCGGACGCTGCCGCTGCAGCTGCAGCAATTCGCGGCCACGTATCAGAAGCTGTACCCGGTCGCTCCGAACTCGCAGACCGGCCGCAGCCTGAATGAGGCGATCAATATGGCGGGCACCTTCCTGAATATGATCCCTCTGCTCATCGTGTACTTCGTCGCACAACGCTGGTTCGTGGAGAGCGTGGAGCGCTCCGGCATCACCGGCGAGTGAGATGGCGTGGATATCGCGGCTTGAGCGCTGCCTTCTGATTGACGGTGAGCGTGGAGCCGCTTCGACATCACCGGCGAGCGGGTTCTGATTGGTGAGTGCGGAGCATCCCGGCATCATCGGCGATTGAGCAGGTGCGTGAAGTGTCACATGAGCCGCCTGGCCCTGATGGGTGAAGCGTGCGGAACTCTTCGGACGTTATATCGTGAGCCACGTTCGTGCGGCCCGGATGACGGGCAGGCAGAACGCTCTGGCACAGATGTTGCGCAAGATCGCGGGAAAGGAGTCTGGTTGTGAGGATTGGATACCGATATACATGGCTTGTCTTGCTGTTGATCATACTCGTGGCAACCGGGATCGCTTATGGATATGGGCGAGGAGCTGCCCGCGATGCTGGCACCCATGAGGCGACCGACCATCGTGAGCCGGATGAGCTGGATCTGGAGGCGCGAGCCTCGTTCCACTACCTGTGGGAGCAGTCCAACAGCGACCCGGAGTCGCCCGGGTACGGACTGACCCGGGACCGCTATCCGGGCAGCCCGGGCATCGCCAGCATCGCGGCGACGGGCTTCGCCCTGTCCGCGATCCCGATCGGTGTGGAGAACGGCTGGATCAGTTGGGAAGAGGGGTTTGAGCGGGCGAGCGGCACGCTGGATACCTTGCTGGGCATGGAGCATGAGAACGGATTTTATTACCACTTCATCAATATCCGTACCGGGAAGCGTGAATGGCAGAGCGAGATTTCCAGCATCGATACGGCGCTCCTGATGGGCGGCGTGTTGACCGTTGGCCAATATTTTGGCGGTGAAGTCCAGGAGAAGAGCAAGCAGCTGTATGATCGCATCGACTGGTCGTGGTTTGTGGACCCGGCGAGGAAGATGTTCCATATGGCGTATTACCCGGAGAAGGGATTCCAGGGACATTGGGATTTCTACGCGGAACAGCTGTTGCTGTACGTGCTGGCCGCCGGTTCCGACACCCATCCGGTGGGACTCGACGTCTACAGCGGCTTCAAGCGGCACCGCGCGTCATACGGGGATTCGGAGCCGTTCATTCATTCCTGGTTCGGCTCGCTCTTCACCTATCAGTTCTCGCATGCCTGGATCGACTTTCGCGGTCTGGTCGACAAGGACGGAGTCGATTGGTTCCACAACTCGGTCATCGCCTCCCAGGCGAGCAGGCAATTCGCGATCGATCAGAGCTCGCGCTTCGCCGGCTTGCATGAGAACTCCTGGGGTCTGACGGCGTCCGATTCGCCAACCGGCTACAACGGACTGTTCGGCTCGCCCCCGTCCGGCTATGACAACAGGGCGCATGTGGTCGACGGCACGGTGCCGCCGGCCGGAGCGCTCGGTTCGGTCGTCTTCACGCCGGAGGAGTCGCTGGCAGCCCTGCGCTATTACCTGACCATTCCGAACCTGAGCGGGGAGTACGGGCTGAAGGACGCCTTTAATCTCGACCAGAACTGGGTGGCGTCGGATTATATCGGCATCGACAAGGGGATCACCCTGTTGATGGCCGACAACTACCGCAACGGTACGGTATGGAGGATATTCATGGAGGTTCCCAATGTGAAGAAAGGGTTGGAGGAGCTGCAATTCACCAGAAAATAAAGAGGTTGAGCGGATGATCGCTGTCGCTTGCGAAGGGAGCAAGGAACGGATGGCCTTGCGTGAGCCGTCCAGCGGCCGTAACGGAACGTGGTTCCGCTATTGGCGGCACCAGGACCATATTCCCGCAGCTATCGCAACGTCAGTTCGTCAGGGGGATGATTTGGGTGATGTTTCCCTCGCCATGATCAGATCACGGGTCCACGTTCCGTTGGCAATGGAAAAAGGCGGCATTGGACGAAAAAAGGAACGACGTTTCGTTAACGCCACACCAGGCCATCCAGGGATAAGCAGCGGCCATTATGCAACACAGCCAATATCACGAACCTGCACAATTCAAGCGGATGAAGAGGAAGGAGAAACCGTCATGCAAACGACATCATTCTACCAGGAGTTGCCTGAACGCCTGCGGTCTTTCGTCGATCGACAGCACGCCGATGCCTACGCCTTGATCGACGCCTGCCGTCATCCCCGGACCGGCTTGTATGGCGATGCTTATTTCACGATGGGGGTGAATCCCGAGCAGCGCTGTTCGGTCGCGGCAACCGGAGTTGGGCTGATCGGGCTCGCGGTCGCGGATTATGAGGGCTGGGACGCGCATGCGTCGGAGAAGGCGAAGCTGACGCTGCGCACGATGCTCGGCCTGACGGAGGGTTGCCAGCCTGCCCGGGACGCGGCGACGGGCTTCTATGCGCACTTCATCGATATGGAGACCGGAGTCAATCTCGGTTCGGAGATCTCGACGATCGATACTTCCCTGCTTGTGGCTGGCGCGCTGTTCGCGGGCAGACACTTCCTGGAACAGGATCCGGAGATCGCGCGCATGGCCGACGAGCTGTTGCATGGGCTGGATTGGCGGGTCATCATCGCGGACAAGGAGAAGGGCGTCATCAACATGATCGTCGAGGATGGCAAGGGGTCGGCGCCACTGCCTGCATACAACGAATACGTGCTGGCGGCTTATCTGGCCAGACTGGCGCGCCCTGAGAATCCGGATATCCGCGAGTTGTGGGACAACACCTTCGCCGTGGAGCGAATCGACAAGCTGCCGCAGGCGATGTACCGCGATATCCCGGTATTGACGGATACGAATGCGACCAGGGAGAGCGCATTTCTCTCGTCATTCGTGCATCAGTTCCCCTACTATCTGGTGCCGGATTATGCGAAGAGCGAGACCTATAACCGCTATTATGCGAACGCCTGCATGGCGGATCGCCTGAAGTGGAAGGAGCTGGCGGATGTGCCGTCGTATGTGTGGGGCTACGGCGCCGGCGCCAACGACGGGTTGTACAACAACTACTATGCGGACAAGATCAACGATTCACCCGGCGATATCGCCTCCGCCTATATCGTCGCGGGCTTCCTCCCGGTGTATCCGGCGGCGATCTACGACCTGTATGCCCTTTATCAGCTGCACATTCCTTATGATACGTATGCTAATCCGGACGATCCCGAGGATGAGCGGAAATATCGCGCCGCATATCGCTACGGACTGCACCGGTATTCGTGGCGTCATCTGGAGTACGGGAAGCGCTGGTATCCGGAGAAGGTGACGGTCATCGACTGGAGCTCGATGCTGTACGGGATGACGGCGTTCAAGCGCGGCATGTCGTTCTTTACTGATCGGCTGGTGTGAAGCCGCTGGGATCGGTGACCGCCTGGAGGATTTTGTATGGAATATCATACAAAGCGATGTGGAGATAAGCGGATGGGACTGTTTTTGTACGAAAAATCATACAAAAAGATGCGGATTTAGGCGGGTATGGCGGTTTTTGTATGAAAAATCGTACAAAAATACCCAGAAATAGGCGACAAGTGAAAATTTTGTATGAAAAATCGTACAAAACAATGCGAAAACAAGCGGATGGGACTGTTTTTGTTCTGAAAATCATACAAAATTATTCAGATTTAAGTGTTTGAGGCAGTATATGTATGAAAATCATACAACAAGATCCCGAATGAAACAGGCGGAGCAGTTTTTGTACGAAAGATCTGACAAATTGATGCGGCTGTAAGCAGACATAGCCGATTTTGTATGAAAAATCGTGCGCGTTGTTCTGATGCAAGCTCCCAAGCAAGGATGCTAGACGATATCCGGAAAGGAAGAAGCTGATGGGGACGATCGACATTCGCGACAAACGCATATGGATCGATGGCGAGCCGCGCATCATCCTCTGCGGAGAGATCCATTATTACCGGCTCGCGCCGGAGGACTGGCAGGATCGCATCGACAAGCTCAAGGCCGCCGGCTGCAACGCCGTGGCCAGCTATGTGCCATGGCTGTGTCATGAGCCGGAGGAAGGGAAGTTTGACTTCACCGGCCGGACGTTGCCGCAGCTGAACCTGGTGCGCTTCATCGACCTGTGCCAGGAGAACGGCTTGTACTTCTTCGTCAGGCCGGGCCCTTTCATCATGGCGGAGATGAAAAATGAAGGGCTACCCTTCTGGCTGCTCGAGCGTTACCCGGACATCTTGCCGGTGACCTGGGATGGCCGGAAGGTAACGACCAGGACCGTCGACTATCTGGCGCCTTCCTTCCTCTCAGCCTGCCGAAGATGGTACGAGGCGGTGATGGGCGTCATCGCGCCGAGGTTGTATACGAACGGCGGCAACATCATCGCCATCCAGCTCGACAATGAGATCGGCATGCTCTCCTGGGTGAGCAGCAGTCCCGATCTGACGGACGAGACGCTCAGACATTTCGCCGAATGGCTGCGGAGCAGATACTCGCCGGAGGAGCTGGCGGCAAGATATCCGTTCTCCATCGAGGATCCGGAAGCGTGTCGGGCCGGTGTGCGTTCGCCTCAGGAGAGCTATGCGCTGAGACTCATGCGCGATCTCGGCCATTATATGCGCCATCGGTTCGCCGTCTATGTGGCGACGCTGCGCGGCTGGGCCGAGGAATTCGGCGCGCGGGGCATCCCCTTCGTCGTCAATATCCACGGGACGAGCGGCGGTCGGGGCTTCACGTTTCCGATCGGCATCAGCCAACTGTACGAGACTTACACGCAAGCGCCCGGCTACCTCGCAGGTTCGGATGTTTACTTCGGCGATCTGAACATGGACACCTTCCAGGATCTCTATCTCATCCATACCATGATGGATGCCGTTCAACTGCCGGATCAGCCCCTCACCTGCGTGGAGTTCAACTGCGGCGACGGCAACTTCGGCGAGACGTATGGCGGCAGGTATGACCCGTCGGCGGCTGATTTCAAGCTGCGCATGAGCGTGGCGCAGGGCCATCGGCTCATCAATTACTATCTGTTCGCGGGCGGGTACAACTATCGGCTGCCGCAGGCCGTTGGCGACGGCAATGATCGCATCGCCTTTACCGGCGAACGGCATGGCTTCGCCGCCCCCGTCGATCCGGAAGGGAAGCTGAACTATACGTATCCGCGCATGGCGCGCGCCAACTGGACGATGCGGGCGGCCGAGAAGCTGGCGGATATGGACGAGGAGCGGGACAACGTCAGTTTCGCCTTTATACCGGATTATTACATGACCGAATACCGCTATCCGCAGAGCGAGCGGATGGCGGAGTTGATCCGCAATCTCGAGGAGCATCGGGCTTACGGCTCATGGGAGATCCTGGGGAGGGCGATGCTGCTGGCGAGCTATCGCTTCGGAGGGACGGATATCCAGAATAAGCCGCTGGATCCGTCTTCAACGCCGGTGCTCGTGTTGCCATCCGCCCGCTATATGGACGGAGCCGTGCAGCAGAAGCTGGCTGACTACCTGATCACGGGCGGCAAGCTGCTGGTCTACGGCGAATTGCCCGTCCTGGACATGGAGGGTCATCCTTGCACAACGCTGGTCGATGCACTTGGCGTCAGGCCGCTGGAGGTGATCCGGGATTCCGTACACCTGTACCTGTCCGTCACAGCGGACGGCTGGGCGGCGCCCCGGCCGGAGGTGCGGACGGGCAGGGCACAGACGTACGATATCGGCCGCCATGCGGCGATCCTGCGCGTGTATGGCAGCGGTGAGCCCTGCGGCTTCGATGCCGAGGTCGGCAGAGGCCGGGCGATCGTGATCGGCTGCGCATATCGCTGCGACATCGATCTGTTCCGCACCACGCTGGAGCGGCTTGGCGCCAGAGCCCATCTCACGCATGATCATGAGCATCATGGCATCTTCATGACCTCAACCGCTTCATCCGATGGTCAGAGATATATCCATCTGCTGAATCTCGATGGGTTCGACAAGAATCTTCGTGTCTATGAGGATGGCGTACCGCTGTTTGACGGACGAGAGCTGCTGCTTGCAGCCAAGGATGCCGTGATGCTGCCGATTCAGGTTATGCTCGATGATGTGAGTATCGTCTATTCCACGGCGGAAGTGTTGGCGCACTCGCCCGACGGGTTGACCTTCCGGCTCACGCAGCCGAGCGATGTGATCGTCCTTGAGTCATCCAGACAGGTCCTGCCCGATGACCGTTATACCGTCACGCGAACAGGCAACCGGTCCATCATTCAATCCTTGCAACATGCCAAGGTAAACGATACATTGACAGTAAGACTGGATACCAAGAAGGAGTTGAACAACGATTGACCGCTTATGATGCACTTGCGATCCGGCACAAGGTTGAGGATCTGCTGAAGAAAATGACGCTCACCGAGAAGATCGGCCAGATGTTCCAGACGGACCCGGTGATCTTCCTCCGTTCGGTTGACAGCGGGGATCAGGCGACGATGATCGTCACGGGACCCGAGCAACAGCAGCATCTTGAGCCGGAGGTTCTCTATACGCTGGGTTCGATCCTCGGCTCTGCCGACGCGCAGACCGCCTATCGCATCCAGAAGCAATACCTGGAGCACAGCAGATTGAAGATTCCGCTCCTGTTCATGTTTGACATCATCCACGGCTTCCGCACGATCTTCCCGATCCCGCTGGGGCTCGCCTGCAGCTGGGACCCGGGGCTGATCGAGCAGACAGCCAGGGTGGCGGCTGCCGAGGGCACAGCGTCCGGCATCCATGTGACCTTCGCGCCGATGATCGATCTGGTGCGAGATCCCCGCTGGGGAAGGGTGATGGAGAGTTCCGGAGAGGACCCTTATCTGAACAGCCGGATCGCTGAAGCTTACGTGCGAGGCTTCCAGGGCGATCTGGGCCAACCGGGGACCCTGGCGTCCTGTGTGAAGCATTTCGCCGCTTATGGCGCAGCGGAGGGCGGGCGCGACTACAACACCGTCGATATATCGGAGTCGTCGCTGCGGGAGACGTATCTGCCAGCATACCGGGCCGGACTGGATGCGGGGGCGGAGCTTGTCATGACCTCCTTCAACGTGGTGGATGGGGTACCGGCGACGATCAACAAGTTCCTGCTGCGCGACATCCTGCGCGAGGAATGGGGCTACGGCGGCATCGTCATCTCCGATTACACGTCGCTGGCTGAGACAATCGCCCATATGGCCGTAAGGGATGGCCGGGAGGCGGCACAGCGAGCGCTGGAGGCCGGGCTCGATATCGAGATGATGTCGATGGCTTATGTGCGGCATCTGGAGGACCTGGTGCGAAGCGGCGAAGTGGAGGAGACGTTGATCGACGAGGCGGTCAGACGCATCCTGACGCTCAAGTTCAAGCTCGGACTGTTCGACGATCCGTATCGATATATCAAGCTGGAGGAGGAGCAGGCCGCGCATCTTCGGCCGGAGTATCGGCAGCTGGCGCGTGAGGCTGCGGCGAAGTCGATCGTCCTCCTGAAAAATGACGGCGTGCTGCCGCTGGACAGATCCGTTCGCTCTGTCGCGATCATCGGGCCGCTCGCGGACAGCGGGCATATCCTCGGCGGCTGGAGCGCCATGGGCAAACCGGAGGAGGCCGTCACCCTTCGTCAAGGCATCGCCAGCAAGCTCGGCGCCGATGCGATCGTGATCGCCGCAGCCGGCTGCGACATCGATTCCGACGACGAATCGGGCTTCGCCGAAGCGCTGGCAACCGCCGCAGCGGCGGATGTCGTGATCTTGGCCCTCGGTGAACGCGAGGATATGAGCGGCGAAGCGGGCAGCCGGGTGTTCCTGGATGTGCCTGGCGTGCAGCAGAAGCTGGCGGAAGAGGTGATGAAGCTGGGCAAGCCGACGGTGCTTGTCCTGTTCAACGGCAGACCGCTCGATCTCAGGTGGTTCGACGAGCATGTGCCGGCCATCGTCGAGGCGTGGTATCCGGGAACCGAGGGAGGTCATGCGGTTGCCGATGTTCTGTTCGGCGATGTCAATCCTTCCGCCAAGCTGACGATGAGCTTCCCTTATGCGGTTGGCCAGATCCCGGTCTACTACAACTGCCTGAACACAGGCCGACCCAAGGGCAGCGAGGACAACAGCAACCGCTTCGTCTCCAAATACCTCGACGCCCCGAACCGGCCATTGTATCCTTTTGGCTACGGGCTGAGCTATACGAGGTTCACCTATGAGGGGGCGGCATTGGACGGCACCTTGCTACGACCGGATGGCAAGCTGCATGCGCGGGTCACCGTCACCAACAGCGGGCCGTACGCCGGTGAGGAGATCGTGCAGTTCTACATCCGCGACCTGTGGGGTAGCCGGGCCAGACCGCTGCTCGAACTGAAGGGATTCCGGAAGGTGAAGCTGGAGCCGGGCGAGTCTGTGCAGGTGGAGTACACGATCACGCCGGAGATGCTGCAATATTATACCGCGCGCCGAATCTTCGAGACGGAGCCGGGCGACTTCCTCGCCTTTGTCGGCAGCAGCTCGCGCGACATCGTCGAATGCGGCAAGTTCACCTACGAGGCTTGAGGATGCGATGCCGCTCGATCATGGGCGCGAGGTCCTCTTGCGGATATGGGAATCCCAAGCCGCAATACTGGCAAGGGCTCTGCTGTGTGTGACTGGCGTTCACATGGAGTGCCATGAGGGAGCACGCAGACCATCGCCGTACGCCTGGGCAAGCCTTTGATCCGCTGGTCAAGCGGATCAAGGGCTTTTTATTTGTTGTTGCTGATGGCGGAACAGCATCCAGTCTCTGGTCACGCTCGTCTCGCCGATGATCGCCGCCGGTTTGCTCTCAGTGGCTTCTATCGAAGCGGTCATGCTGATTGACGTCGCGACAGCTGCTGTGGCCATCGCCATCCTGATGTTCTTCCTGCACATCCCGTCGCATGCGAAGGCGGAGAAGGCCCAGCCCGTCAGTTATGTGCACGATCTGAAGCAAGGCTTCGCATATATCGGCCAACATCGGTTCCTGAAGCAGTTTTTTGCATTTGTAGCGATCCTCAATGTGATGATCGCCCCCGCTGCCTTCCTGACGCCGTTGCAGGTAACGCGAACGTTCGGCGCGGAGGTGTGGCGACTTTCGGCGATCGAGATCGCGTTCTCGGGCGGAATGATGCTGGGCGGTCTGATCATCGCCGCCTGGGGTGGTTTCCGCAACCGGACATATACGATCATCCTCGGCATCTCGTTGATCGGACTGTGCACGGTGGGGCTGGGGATCATTCCAAACTTCTGGATCTATCTTCTGGTCATGTTGTTCACGGGCGTGATGTTGCCGATATTCAATACACCGGCGATGGTTCTCTTGCAGGAGAAAGTCGAAGGAGACTATCTGGGCCGTGTATTTGGAGTCATGAGCATGCTCACCAACTCGATGATGCCGATCGGCATGCTCGTCTTCGGACCGATCGCCGACCACATCGCGATCGAGCTCCTGTTGATGGCTGCAGGCGCATGTATGATCTTCATCAGCATGCTGATCCACAGGAACAAGACGCTGATCGCCGCAGGACAGTCATCGCCTGCAGAAGGATAAGTCTTGCCGAGTATGATGACGGTGCCGATTGGTGCTTGATACAGGCCTGCCTCCGGATAGCGCCGGATGCGGGTTTTCCATTTAACCGGCTAGGATAAGGAGTGAATCATGATGATCTACCTTGAGACACCTAGACTGGTTCTGCGCGACTGGCAAGAGACAGATCTCGAACCGTTCGCCCGTATGAATGCGGATGCAGAAGTGATGCGATATTTCCCCAAAACCTTGACCTATGAAGAAACCGTCAGGTTCCTTGATGTGATCCGGGCGGAGTTTCAGGAGTGCGGGTACGGGTTGTACGCGGTGGAGACGAAGGAAGATGGGGCGTTCATCGGCTTTATCGGCTTTCACAGGGCGACGTTTGTGGCGGATTTCACCCCGTGTACGGAGATCGGTTGGCGGCTAAGGAAAGAGGCGTGGGGCCGAGGATATGCCACGGAAGGGGCGTCGGCCTGCTTGCGGTATGGGTTTCAATCCCTGGGCCTGGACAAGGTCTGCAGCTTCACGGCGGAAGTGAACACGCCCTCCAGGCGGGTCATGACGAAGCTCGGCATGCGTTTCGTCAAGTTCTTCGATCATCCGCGATTGGCCAAGGACAGCCCGCTGTGCAGGCATGTGTTGTATGAGATCGAACGTGGTGACCCAGGATACCATGAGACAACAGGAATGAGGGGATAGAGTCCATGCTTGCCCTAACATCATCATGACGAAAGACGAAGTCACGCTGCGAACCATCCGGAGAGAGGATATCCCCATCTTGTACCAGTTGATCTAAAGTGAAGATCCGGAGTGGAAGAAGTGGGATGCGCCGTATTATCCGCTTAAGGAAGAATCTCTGGAAGCGTTTAATGAGTATTGCTGCAAGGTTAACTGGCGGGATGTTCCGTCGAGGCTTCTGATCGAGGTCAGGGGTCGGATCGTCGGAACGGTCAATGATTATCGGGAGCACATGATCCGTGAGCCAACCACGACACATTGGTCTCAGACGAGTGTGTCGTTTTTTTATACCCCGACCAAAGTCCAGATCACAACCAGACCTGGGAAAGTTTTGGAAGGCGCCCCCATAATAGTAGTATGGTTAAGGATGAAATGACGGGTGCTATCTGCTCCCAAGTCAGTGTGAAATGGAGTGGTGAAGATGACCGTACTTGAGGTTCAGAACCTGCGCAAATCTTATGGCTCCGTTCAGGCCGTGAAGGATATCAGCTTCGCTGTGGAAGCCGGTGAGATCTTCACGATCATCGGTCCGAACGGAGCCGGCAAGACGACGACGTTGGAGATGATCGAGGGGCTGGTGCGGCCGGACGGAGGAAGCATCAGCTACGGTGGTCTCAGCTGGGACAAGGATGCGGAGGCGATCAGGAAGCTGATCGGCGTGCAGCCGCAGGCGGAGGCGATGTTTGACCTGCTCACGCCGCAGGAGAATCTGGAGTTGTTCGCCAGCTTCTACGAGAAGCCGATGTCTGTCATCGAGATCCTGGATATGGTGAACCTGACCGAGCATCGCCACAAGAAGGTGAAGGTGCTCTCCGGCGGGCAGCGGCAACGGCTCGCGATCGGACTGGCGATGATCGGCGACCCGCAGGTCCTGTTCCTGGACGAGCCGACCAGCGGTCTCGACCCGCAGGCGAGGCGCCACATCTGGGATATCGTCCTTGCGCTCAAGGAGATGGGCAAGACGACGATCCTGACGACGCACTACATGGATGAAGCGGAGAAGCTGAGCGACCGCGTCTGCATCGTGGATGCTGGCGAGATCGTGACGCTGGATGCACCTGAGGCGCTCATCGGCAGATTGACGAAGGAACGCGAGGTGCGGATGACCTTCGTCGATGGCGATATCGCGGCCGAGGAAGCCGAGTCGTTCGCCGGTGCCCAATCTTCCATCCTGCGCACGGAGCGCATCGGCAAGGATCTGAAGCTGTGGACGGAGCGGCCGGAGGAGGCGCTGCACGCCCTGTTCGGCTTCACCAGGGATCGCGGTTGGCGGATCGATCAGGTGTCCATCCGCGAGATGAGTCTCGAGGATGTCTTCATCAGCTATACGGGCAAGGAATGGAGGGATTAGGATGAGTGCGTTGAAACAATTCAGATCCATGTTCCTGACACATGTGAAAATGACGCTGCGCGAGAAGCAGGTGTGGTTCTGGGGCATCTTCTTCCCGGTCATCCTGATGGTGATCTTCATGTTGATCTTCAGCGGAGGGTCCGACGACTTCAAGGTGAAGGTGGCGGCGGTCGCGGATGCATCCCATGAGGGGACCGGCATGATGCTGGCGCAGCTGAAGCAGATCCCGGTCTTCGAATGGATCGAGGAAGAACCGGTGACCAGAGCCTATGCGGAAGAACTGGTGAAGGACAAGGAGATCGCGGCTGCGATCGTCCTGCCGTCGGCTGCCGGAGACACCTCGCTGTCCCTGATCCTGAACAAGGAGGATGAGCAGAACTCGACCTCCATGGCGGTGATCGGCCTCTTGAATGAGTATGTTCAGACGGCGAACCTGATGGCTGCCGGAGCGGAGCCGGTCTTCTCGCTGGATGTCGAGTCCATCTCCGCCGGCAGCGATGATCTCAAGTATCAGGACTTCTTGCTCACCGGCATGATCGCGCTGTCCATCGCCCAGGGCGGCCTGTTCGGCATGGTGGACATGGTGGAGATGCGACGCAAGGGGCTGATCAAGCGGCTGCGCATGACGCCGGCCAGGATGGGGCTGTTCGGCCTGAGCGACATGCTCATGCGCCTCCTGTTCGCCGTCTTCCAGATCATCCTGCTCTCTCTCATCGGCGTGTATGGATTCGGTGCGACCCTGCACATTGATCTCATCAGCCTGCTCATCATCTTCCTGTTCGGCGCGCTGGCGTTTAACGCGATCGGCTATTTCTTCTCCTCGTTCAGCAAGACGACGGAAGCCTACATGGGCATCGCCAACATCGCCAGCTTCCTGATGATGTTCCTGAGCGGCGTCTTCTTCCCGATCGAGACGATGCCGGGATGGCTGCAGCCCGTATCGAAGGCCCTGCCGCTGACCTACTTCGTATCCGGACTTCGCGACGGCATGGTGTACGCGACCGGCTGGCTGAGCGGCGCTTTCTGGTTCGGCGTCGGTGTGCTCGTGCTCTGGGGAGCCGTTACCTTCCTGCTCGGTTCCCTGCTGTATCGCAACCGCTCGCTCACCGCGAGATAATGTGAGATCACGCGAGATCACCCGAGATCAGACCTGGAAACGGTGGAGGCGTTCCATCCTGCTGGCACAAGCGCCGCAGGAGGACCGCCTCAGCGTCACGAAGGGAGATCAGAGGATCGGCAGCTTCGTTCCGTCCTTCAGGAACAGCGGTATGCGTGCCAGCGGC
The DNA here is from genome assembly GCA_937957685.1 of uncultured Paenibacillaceae bacterium. Classification (GTDB taxonomy): domain Bacteria; phylum Bacillota; class Bacilli; order Paenibacillales; family DA-C8; genus Insulibacter. The sequence continues at coordinate 3,093 of CALGAO010000115.1, read as the reverse complement.
GCGTCGGCGGTGACGGTGATGCCTCCCGGGAAGGTCTCGCCCGTGTACGGATCCGTCCAGGATGACCCGGCAGGCAGATAGACGTTCCTGCTGCGCGCCCCTTCATGGAGGATCGGCGCGACGAGCAGGTCCGGGCCGAACATGTAGGCGTCCTCGACCTCCCAGCAGGCCGGATCATGCGGGAAGTCGTAGAACAGTGGACGCATAGGAGGCGTCCCCTTCTCGTGCGCCTGCCTCATCAGCTCGCGGATATACGGACGCAGCCGCTCGCGGAGATGGATGTAGCTCGCCATGATCTCATAGGCTTCCTCGCCGTAGCTCCATACTTCGTTGGGGCCGCCGCTGCCGCACAGCCCACCGCCGGATGTACCGGTGCCAGGCTGGTGCGGGATGCGGTCGCCGTGCAGGCGGAATACCGGGCAGAATGCGCCGTACTGGAACCAGCGGACGATCAGCTCGCGGAAGGCCGGATCTTCGGGATTGCCGCCATGGAAGCCGCCGATGTCCGTCGTCCACCAGGGGATGCCGGCGATCGCCATATGGAGGCCCGCCCTGACCTGGCGGCGGAACACCTCGAAGGTCGAGGCGATATCTCCTGACCAGACGAGCGCGCCATACCGCTGGCTTCCCGCCCATGCCGCGCGCACGAGGTTGATGATCTCCGTCTGCCCTTCGGCGCGCATGCCGTCATAGAACGTCTGGCTGTAGCGAGCCGGGTAGATATTGCCGACCTGCAGGCTGGACCCGATATGATAGCGATAGTTGTCATGATCATAGACGGCCAGCTCCGGCTCGGCTTCATCCAGCCAGAAGATCCGGATGCCGTGAGCATAATAGTTCTGCCGGATGATCGACCACAGGAAGGCTCTCGCCTCCGGATGGGTGGCGTCGAAGATCGCATTCTGCCCGAGGAACTGGAACTGCGTCCGCACGCCGCGGTCGGAACGCAGCAGGTAACCCCTCTCCAGCATGCGCCCATAGTTCTCGCTCTCCGTCTGCACCGTCGGCCATACCGACACCATGAGCTCCACACCCATCTGCCTGAGCTCCTCGACCATCCCCTTCGGGTCCGGCCAGTATGCCGGATCGAACTTCCAGTCCCCCTGATTGGTCCAATGGAAGAAGTCAACGACGATCACCGACAAGGGCAGATTCCTCCGCTTGTATTCGCGGGCCACCTCCAGCAGCTCCTCCTGGGTGCGGTAGCGGAGCTTGCATTGCCAGAAACCCATCGCGTACTCCGGCATCATCGGCACCTTGCCGGTTGCCGCTGCATACGCTTCCTCGATCTCGGCCGGCGTATCCCCCGCCACGATCCAATAGTCCATCTGCTTCGTCGACGGGGCGCTCCATTCCGTCACGTTCAGGTTGAAGCTCGCCCGGCCGATGGCGGGATTGTGCCACAGGAAGCCGTAACCGAGGCTGGACAGGACGAACGGCACGCTCACCTGGGAGTTGCGATGGGTGAGCTCGAGCATGCAGCCCTTGAGGTTAAAGAATCCATGCTGATACTGCCCCATGCCGAACAGCTTCTCCTTCGGGTTCGATTCGAAGCGCACCTTGAGCTCATAATCGCTGCTGCCCGGATGCGGAGTGAACTCCCGGCCGCCGTATTTCAGCTGGTAGGTGTATTGGCATTCCTGCAGCAGGATCTCGCCATTCTGATTGTAGAACGTGATCCTCCCATCCCGTGTAATCTCCGCCCGGATCTTGCCGTTCGTGATCGATGCACGGTCCTCGCGGATGTCGATGATCGCCTGACTGTTGGCAGGCTTCGGCAGCAGTGCCCAATCATCATCCGCGATCCTCTCCCCGCACGTTGCCCTGACGCGCAGGGCATGATCCCCCCATGGCTCGATCCAGAGTTTCTCATGGTCGTATTCATGGATCAATCGGTCATGATCTGCACGCAACATCGCCTTTCTCCTCCTTGTCATCCTTTCTTGCTTCGTGTCCTTGCTTGGTCAAGACCCCCATTTACATGCAGATTATAGATGTGCTATGGTAAGGTATCCATATCCAATAACAGGATCTGTTCGTACAATCTTACGAATCAGTCCAGCGGTAAGATGTCAAGTCCCTGATTCGTGAAAATTGGAAATGAATTTGGGTTTTAGAGCACATGAGTCAGGAAAAATGACAACACCAAACTAAACCCAGTCGAAAATCATGGTTTTTACCAGATTTTAACTGGGAATTGACCGAAGGACTTTGGCAAAGGAGGTATCAATCCTTCGCGCTGTTCACCTTCCTTCGAGGCGTGTAGAGTTGGTCGTTGCGTAGCAGCGCATCGACCAGACGCACGAGTTTTCTTGCCGTTAAGACGAGGGCGCGTTTGTGTTGGTGCTTGGGCACTTCCTGGTACTTCTTCCGGTAATATTCACCGAATTCTGGTTCGCGGTTTTTTACCGAGTTGGCAGCTTCAACCAGGTAATAGCGAAGGAATCGGTTGCCGGAACGAATGCGTTTGGTGTCTTCGGCCTCAAACGAACCGGACTGGTGCTTGTGCCATGTTAGACCTGCGTACTTTGCCACGGCGGCTTGGTTGTCGAAACGCTCGATATCACCGATTTCGGCGAGAATACCGGCCGCGTAGACGTTGCCGATGCCGGGGATGGAGCGAAGGCACTTGGCGCCGGCAATGCCGTCCAGAATCCGCTCGATGGCTTTGTCCAGCTCCTTGAGCTGAGTCTGGATGCTGCGGATCGTCTGGATGGAGACGCCCAGCACCAGGTCGATGGAGTCTTCCACGACCTTGGACAGCCGGTAAGAGTCTCTGGCGGCCTTCTGGATGCAGCGGGCGACATGCTCCGGGTCGGGGAAACGGTTTTTCCCTTTCTCCTTGAGATAGTCGGCCAGATCCGCGACGTCCATCGTGGCGATGTCATCGAGGCTGTACTTTTCCGAGAGCATCTCCAGGATGGCGTGACCGAACACGGAGCTTTCGACTTCGGACGTAAAGGCGTTGCACTTGTAGAACAGGTTCTGCAGGAAATACTGCTTTTCGCGCGTGAGGCTGTGGATCAGGTGGTAACGCATCCGTGTCAGCCTCTGCAGCGCGATGTACTGCTCTTGCATGACGATGGTGGTCGT
>CALGAO010000114.1 GCA_937957685.1 uncultured Paenibacillaceae bacterium | reverse complement strand
GTTCAATACGAACAAATGTACGATCAAGCTGCGTAATTTTCTCGATTCTGGCTGTCCAATCTATTGACAGAGGTCCAATGTACGGAATCATCTACGACATGGACATCGTGCATGATACGTTCAAGTACATGATCGGGGGAAGGTTCGACGGGGATCAGGTACCGGAGGGGCTGACGGCCGTGCAGATTCCGCCGGCCCGCTGGGCGGTATTCACCTCCGTCGGTCCCATGCCGGGCGCGATTCAATCCCTGTTCGTGCGCATCTTCCAGGAATGGTTCCCGGCGACCGGTTATGAGCATGCCGATGCTCCGGAACTGGAGGTGTACCTGCCGGGCGATCCCGGCTCGGAGGATTACCGCTGCGAGATCTGGATACCGATCGTCAAGAAGGATGCCTGATCAATGGAAGCTCTTGCTGCTCGGACAGCAAGGGCTTCCATGCATGAGGACGCCGGAAGCGGCGTCCTTTCCCATGCTCCCATGCTATTGCGACTGCTTCCTGCCGTGCTTGAGGATCTGCTTCCGTGCCCGGATGAAGCGACGATACCCGGCAGGATCGATGCGGCGCAAGCCATGGAAGTTCGGATTCGTATTCGCTTCGATGAACCAGATGTGGCGCTCCTTGTCGATCGCCATATCCAGCCCCAGGATGCGCACCGGGAAGCGCGTGCCGAGGACGCTGACGATCCGCCCCGACACCTGCTTCAGCTGCAGGCGCATCGCCTCGGCGTCGACGGGAGGCTGCATGCGGCGCAAGGTCGGCATGATGCGCGCGTCGGTGCCGCCCTTGGCGACGTTGGTGACCGTGGCATTCTTCCTCGGCGCGATCTTCGCGCTCATCCATGTCAGCTGCCACTTCTCGCCCGGTTTCACCCATACGATGCGCAGGTCGAACGGCTTGCCGTCAACGGTAGCAAGCCTCACGCCGCGTTGAATGACGTAACGATGGCCGCGAAGCATCGCTCTCCGCAACACAAGAGGAAGCTCGGACAGGTGACACCGGAGGCTGTGATGCCCCCAGGATACGGCGCATTCGGCGTCGCCTCTCCGCTTGACGCGGATCACGCCTGTTCCGCCGCTGCCCATGTCGGGCTTGAGATATATCATGCGCCATTTGCGCAGCATGCTCATCAGTTGCTCGTCCGTATACCATACTACCATCTCGGGAACATGGCTCCTGACGCCAGGAGCGCGCATCAAAGGCCGCGTTTTCTTCATCTTGCTTATAATATATCGATGGCGCAAGGGGTTCTGCTTCTTGTCTCGCTGGCGAATGGGAATGACCTCCTTTCAGAACCTGATCCGGCCTGTCAGCCGCTGTTCAACCACTAACATATGCGATCCGGGGGGAAGCGAACTCGGACAGATGACGGTGCTTCGATACGAAATTTCTTGACAGTCCGAGATGTTCCGCCTTCCTTCTTGCAGGTCAACAATGGCCGAAGGTTGTAATCATAACTGACATCCAACCCTTGGATAAAATCTTCTGATCCCCCCAATTAACACGATTTATGACAAACTGTATAGTAAAATTTCTCCTGATTATGATAGAATTTCTTTCATAAATAGACAAAATAACTAACTAAATTCCATGAAGGGGTGTCATGAGGATGGGAATGGATGAACTGCAAATCAATCTGAATTTCGTATGGACGATCATCGCCGCGGCGCTGGTCTTCCTGATGCAGGCCGGATTCGCCTCGCTGGAAGCGGGCTTCGTCCGTGCGAAGAACTCGATCAACGTCGCGATGAAAAATGTCGTGGACATCATCATCGTGAGCCTCGTCTTTATCTTCATCGGATTTCCGCTCATGTTCGGTCCCACCAACGGACTGTTCGGCTCGGAGGGCTTCTTCATGACCGGCTTCATGGCGGAAGACGACCCTTGGCTGTATGCCTTCCTGTTCTTCCAGATCGTGTTCGCCGGCACCGCAAGCACGATCCTCTCGGGCGCCGTCGCGGAGCGGATGACGTTTCACGCATATCTCATCGCCACCATCATCGTATCCACATTGATCTATCCGATCTTCGGCCATTGGGCCTGGGGCAACCTGTTCCTCCCTGATCAGCCGGCCTGGCTGGCGGACAAGGGCTTCATGGACTTCGCCGGCTCGACGGTCGTTCACTCGGTTGGCGCCTGGGTCGCGCTGGCAGGCGTCATCATCATCGGCCCACGCATCGGCAAGTTCAACGAGGATGGCACCTCCAACCCGATCACCGGCAGCAATATTCCGCTGGCCACGCTCGGCGTGTTCCTGCTCTGGTTCGGCTGGTTCGGCTTCAATGCCGGTTCGACGACGACGGGGGATACGAGCATCGCGCTGATCGCGCTCAACACGCTGCTGTCCGCAGCTGCTGCCGGACTCGCCAGTCTCGTCTGCAGCTACCTGATCAGCGGCATGGCGAAGGTGGAATATCTGCTGAACGGCGTGCTGGGGGGATTGGTGGCCATCACCGCCGGCTGCCATGTGTTTACGCCCGCGCTCTCCGTGCTCGTAGGCTTCATCGGCGGTTTCGTGCTCGTGCTGTCCATGCTTCTCATCGAGCACAAGCTGAAGCTGGATGATGCCGTTGGCGCGGTTGCCGTTCATGGCGCCTGTGGCGCATGGGGCACGATCGCGATCGGCCTGCTGGCGCCGGGCGAGCTGCTGGCAGCCGGCGGCAGATGGGAGCAGGTAGGGGTGCAGGCTTTGGGCGTAGGGGTGGCATTCCTGTGGACATTCCCGATCGCCCTGCTGACCTTCTGGCTGATCAGGAAGATGGGCATCATCCGCGTCGATCGCGAGCAGGAGCTGAAGGGGTTGAACGTGTCCGAGCATGGCGCCACGAACGCGCTGGTCGACACGATCACGGCCATGCAGGAGATCGCCGCGGCGAGGGGCGATCTGAGCAAGACGTTGCCCGTCAACTACGGGGAGGATACGGCGCAGCTGAATGAAGCGTTCAACCGGATGATCGACTCCCTGAATGAGATCGTCACCGCGGTCAAGTCGGAGATGAACCACGTGATCGAGACCAGCAGGCTGATGCTCACCCATACTCAGCATATCGAGAAGAACATCAGGGACAACTACGACAGCATCGTGCAGATGAACGCCGGCCTGCAAGAAGTGCAGGCGGTGATCGAGACGGGCAATCAACGGGAGGACCATTTCCTCGAGACGATCCGCGGAAGCGTCCATGCATTCCAGGACTATGTTAACCGCATGGGCGAGATGAAGCGGGTCGGAAGCCAGGTGTCCGGCTTCATGACCGCGATTCATCAGGAGAAGGAGGAAACCTCGGCCTCCATGGTGGAGGTGCATGAACAGATGCAGAGCATGCAGGCCTTCGCCGAGGAAGTGGAGGCGATGGTGGATCTCATCCAGACGACTTCCGACCAGATCGACCTGCTGTCGCTGAATGCGCGCATCGAAGCGGCGCGGGCCGGTGAACAGGGGAGGGGGTTCGCCGTCGTGGCGCAGGAGATCAAGCGGTTGTCCGAGCAGACGAGGCAATCGATCAACGAGATTCGCAGTTCGATCGACCAACGTCTCGCGGGACTGAAGAGGGGGATCGAGAAGATCGGCATCACCTATACGAATCTCGGACAACTGACCGAGAATCTGGAGAAGACGCAGCAGTCGGTCATGACGATGCTGAATCTGGTGGCGCGCATCGACCAGGAGACGCACAGGTTCTCTGAGCAGTTCCAGGCGCTCGTGGATGATTCGGCGGATCTGCAGGAGGAGAGACAGGCGAGAACCGAGCAGCTCACCGAGATCGTCATGTCCGTGGAGAACATCTCGGAAGGAACGGACAGGATCCGCCAGCATATCGCCTCGATCGCCGCGGAAGCGGAAGCGATGGTGGATGGCTCGCTGCGCCTGGAGCGCAAGCTGGCCAGCTTCAAGACGAAGCCGGTGACAGACGGACAGGCATCGGCAGACGCCGCTCCGAGCGGTGTCCTCGTGTCGAATCTGGTGCAGTGACCGGTCCGGAATCGACCATCCGCGTTGTCGGAGAGCCCTGCTGAGCTCGCGCCTGGATCGGCCCTGGAGAATAAAGCCTTGCGCATGGGTGAAACATTTCCCGGCAGCCAACCGTCTAAGGGGACGAATCACGAGCAACCCATGGGAGGCGATACTAGTGAAGCGACGCTCGTTGAAGGTGTTCCTGCTGATGGTGGCGACCATGTTCCTGCTTGGCGACCATGTCAGCGCATTCGAGGATATACCGCAGGAAGACGAAGCCCGGGACAAGATCCTGAAGCTGCGGGAGCTTGGCGTGTTAAACGGCATTGGCGGCCAGTTCCAGGGGGACAAGGACCTGACGTATGCGGAAGGCATCCAGATGATCGTCAAGGGCATGGATCTGAATCTGTCTGCCTTCCTGTTCATCAAGGCGCCGGAGGCCCGCGATTCCTTCGACCATGTGCCGGAGGACGCCTGGTACACGAAATCGTTCATCATCGCGGCGGTTCATGGCCTGCAGCTCGATCGCGCGCTCGACCCGAACGCGGTGATGACAAGGGAGGAGTTCGCACATCATCTGCTGACCGCGCTGGACAAGACCGGCCCCTATCCGTTTACGAAGATGCTGTTCCCCATCGCGGATGAAGCGGATGTGAATCCGGACTACATGCCCAGCATTCAGCTGCTGCTGAATGCTGGGATCCTCTCGCTGGATGAGGAGGGCAGGTTCCTGCCGAAGCAGGTGATCACCCGCAAGGAAGCGGCCGTCATGCTGTACGATGCGATGCAGTTCAGGAGAATTCACGGACCGCAGCAGGAAGAGGAGAAGGGCAAGCCTGAGCAGGAAGTTTCGTTCGAGATCACCGAGGTGAACGAAGAGGTCAACAAGGTTACGGTGTCCTGGGGCGAGCGGCCGAATCCCGGTTACGGCATCTCGATCAGCAACATTCATTTCATTGACGAGTATCAGACAGCGGTCATCTACTATCGGTTGTCCTACCCGGATCCGGAACGCGTCTATCCGCAGGTGATCGTATACCCGAAGGACGAAACCTATGTTTCCTCCGCCTACAAAGTGGTGATCGTCGAGGAACCGTAAGCACGTACATCTGATTGCCATGTAAGCCCAAAGAGGGATCGCACGTTGCGATCCCTCTTTGATTGGAGCGTCAATGGACGATCCCTGTCAGGACAAGCGCAGGCATCCGGACATGCCCGGTGCGCCAGGTGGCTTATTTCTGCCCAGTGACCGGCGGGTTCGTATCCGCAGGCAGCTCCTCCGGCTGATCCTCGAATTCCCCTTCCGGCATCCGGATCCATTTCTTCAGATAGCCCTGATCATAGAGCGCCTTGATCAACACGGTCAGGATCGGCGACAGGATCAACCCGGCGATGCCGAAGATCGACGTCGAGAGCACCATCAGGGCGAGCATGGTGAAGGCCGAGACGCCAAGCGAATTGCCCATGATCCTCGGCTCGAGGATCTGGCGCAGCGCCAGCAGCCCGACGAGGATCACCGTCAGCCATACCGCCAGCCAGGTATTGCCGACGATGAACAGATAGATGATCCAGGGGATGAACAGGACCGATATCCCGAGCAGCGGCAGGATGTCCAGCAGAGCTGCCAGGAGCGAGATGGCAAGCGCATTGTCCACACCGAGCAGGAGCAGGGAAACCAGGATGATCACGAAGGTGATCGTCATCAGCTTGAACAGCGCCTTGATATAATTGATGATGCCCTTCAGCACATTATCTCTCAGGAAATAAAAAGCTTTCTTGAAGGTTCTCGGCGTTTTCTCCCGGGCGATGCGGCTCCATTGGCTCGCTTCCAGGCTGAGGAAGAAGGCAAGGATGAATGCCATCGCGAAATTGACGACGAAGTTGGAGAAGGATCCGATCGCGCCGAGCAGGGTCGTGAGCGCCTTCTGAGCAAAATTGGCCGCAGATTGGGAAAGGCTGGAGGCGTACTCCTGAATCTCCGCCGTGACATTGGCCGGCAGCGCATCCCATTCCGTACGCAGGAATGCCAGAAGGTCAGAGACGTGAAACTGAAAGACATTGGCATAGGAGGGCAACATCTCGATGAGCCGGTTGGTCTGGGTGACGAACAGGACTCCCAGTCCGGCCAGTAACGCCACGACGATTCCTGAATAGAATAATACAGATATCGAAGTAGCGAACAGTTTGCTCATTCCCCGTTTATGCAGGAATCTCGCCAGAGGCTCGATGATGACGAAGATCACAAGCGCCAGCAGGATGGGGGCCGCCAGGTTATACAGCCAGCTGAACAGCCACATGATCAGGTATACCGTCAGGATGATGATCCCGATATCCAACGCAGTTCGCCAATATTTCCGGTAGAAATCGAGCATGGATAACCTCCTTGTTCTGAAAAATGTCGCACAAAAATATACATAAGAAGTATAACCGAATTGCGGGCCAAATGAAATTCTGAAATTCATCGGGAATGGACACTTGAAATGGTTTTGGTGTAGTATATATAGTAATAACAAATAGTAAGCGACTGTCGAGATTGGAGGGGGAGCCTATGTATCGACTCGGACAGAAAGTGTATTTCGTTGCAGACCAGTTTGAGCAAAACTTGCCGATCGGTGAGTACGGATATATCATCGCTTATGACCGCAATGCCGACAATGCTTTCGACTATGTCGTAAGAATACCGAAGCTGGGCAAGCATGTGTATGTGCCCGCATCCGATATCGAGCTTGAGGAAGTGCTGCTGAAGAATGAGGCGGACCGGATCGAGCGCGAGATGCTGATCGATTATGCGCTCGCCACTCGCAACGAGGAACTCTTCAGACGGATCATGAACGGCGGCGAGGAGCCCGCTGATTCGAAGGCCAAGGAGGTTCAATCGCGCGAGGATTTCATCAAGCAGGTGAATCTGCGCGCCTGGATCTGATGCGTGAACGCCGCTTCCCTCCGGCCTTCTACCATTTCAATTTCATATGAATAGCCATGATAGAACCGTTCATCACGGAGTCGTTACAGACCATGTGTGGACGGTTTTTCTTCTGTCAGGGGGACCTGGGCGGTGATGCGAGGGTGATGGCTGGTGAGTATCGGACTGGGCATGCGATGAAGCGGTGACGAACGATGTCACTCGATGGCGATCTCCGATTGAGACGGATCAGCGAGTAGGATATGATAATAGCTGGACAGCCTGTCCGGTTCATATCACATCACACGAAGCAGAAAGGAAGATTGCCATGAACGAGATCCAGGCGTTTACTGCGGGCTGGCTCAGCCATCGCAAGGCTCTGCAGCAATTGGTGGACCTGCTGGCCGATGAGCACCTCTCCTACAAGCCATGGGAGAAAGGGATGACCTTGTCGGAGCTGGTGCTGCATATCGTGAACTCGACCCATATGTTCTCCGCGATCGTCAAGGATGGCGAGCACAAGCCGTCCGAGCAGGTCAAGAGCACGGCTTCTGCAAGCGAGCTGAAAACGATCGTGAAGGAGCTGACCGACGCGACTCTGGCCAATCTCGAATCGCTCTCGGCGGCAGAGCTGGAGCGGGAAGTGACGTTCGCCTCGATGAAGATGCCGGGACGCGCGTTGCTTACGATGGCCAAGGAGCACGAGATCCATCACAAGGGGCAAGTCTTTACATACGCCCGTCTGGTGGGGCTGGACAACCTGCCATTCTTCATCAGCCGGTAATCGTGATCCGGCATGCAACAGGAGGATTGAATCGCTCGTCGCAGGACGGGGTTCAATCCTTTTTTGATTTGTCCGGCGGCAGCGAGCGCGCATGGCCACTCCGAATGATTTTCCTGCCTGCAATTGAGTTGGTATGTTCAGTAAGTTATAATAATTAGAATGTAGATGGGATGAAAGTCAGGAGGGTATAGAGCCATGAGTATCTCGATCCAGGATGTTGAACACGTGGCCAAGCTGGCCAGGCTGGAGCTGCGGCAGGAGGAGAAGGAAACCTTCACCGGACAGCTGAACGCCATTCTGAAGTATATGGACAAGTTAAATGAGCTCGATACGAGCAACGTACAGCCGACGAGCCACGTGCTGCCGCTGGTGAACGTGATGCGTGAGGATGAGCCTCACGAATCGCTGCCGATCGAGAAAGTGATGCTGAACGCGCCGGACGAGGAAGACGGACAATTCAGAGTGCCGGCCGTCATCGAATAGCGGAAGGAGGAGCGAACGTGTCTTTATTTGATCTGAAATTGCAGGATATACATAACCGATTGACGAACAAGGAGCTGTCTGTATCCGATCTGGTGGACGCTTCCCTTGCGCGCATTCAGGCTGTGGATGACAAGGTGGGCGCTTTCCTGCGCGTCGACGAAGAGGGCGCCCGCGCAGCGGCGAGACGCCTGGACGACAAGCTCGCCAGCGGAGAAGAGCGGGGGCTTCTGTTCGGCCTTCCGGCGGGCATCAAGGACAATATCGTGACGGAGGGACTGATCACCACCTGCGCCAGCAAGCTGCTGGCCAACTACGTGCCGATCTACGACGCGACGGTCATGAAGAAGCTGAAGGCGGCCGAATCGGTGACGATCGGCAAGCTGAATATGGACGAGTTCGCGATGGGCGGCTCCAATGAGAACTCCGCCTTTCAGCTGACGCGCAATCCATGGAACACCGAGCACGTGCCGGGAGGTTCCAGCGGCGGCTCGGCTGCGGCCGTTGCGGCAGGCGAAGTCTACTTCGCCCTCGGTTCGGATACCGGCGGTTCGATCCGTCAGCCGGCCGCGTATTGCGGTGTTGTCGGCCTGAAGCCGACCTACGGCCTCGTATCCCGATACGGCCTGGTCGCCTTCGCCTCTTCGCTCGACCAGATCGGTCCGCTGACCAAGAATGTCGAGGACGCCGCTTACGTCCTGCAGAGCATCGCCGGTTATGACCGGTTCGACTCGACCTCGGCGAATGTGGACATCCCTGATTACGTCAGCGCTCTGACCGGCGACGTGAAAGGCCTCAAGATCGGTGTGCCGAAGGAATACATGGGCGAAGGTATCGATCCGGCGGTCAAGGAGGCGGTGCTGAACGCGCTGAAGACGTTCGAATCGCTGGGCGCCACCTGGGAAGAGATCTCCATGCCGCATACGGAATATGCGATCGCCGCTTACTACATCATCGCTTCGTCCGAAGCCTCCTCGAACCTGGCGAGATTCGACGGCATCCGCTACGGGGTGCGCTCGCCGAATGCCGGTAACCTGCTCGAGGTATTCGAGAAGTCGCGGAGCGAAGGCTTCGGGCCGGAAGTGAAGCGCCGCATCATGCTGGGCACGTATGCGCTCAGCTCCGGTTACTACGACGCCTACTACCTGAAGGCGCAGAAGGTGCGCACGCTCGTGAAGCAGGACTTCGACCGCGCTTTCGAGCAATATGACGTCATCATCGGGCCGACCGCCCCGACGCCGGCGTTCAGGATCGGATCGAAGATTCACGATCCGCTGACGATGTACCTGAACGACATCTGCACGATCCCGGTCAACCTGGCCGGCGTTCCGGCGATCAGCGTGCCTTGCGGCCAGGCGGATGGCCTGCCGATCGGCCTGCAGATCATCGGCAAGGCGTTCGACGAATCCACGGTGCTGCGCGTCGCCCACGCCTTCGAGCAGAGCACGGAATATCACAAACTACGTCCGTCGCTGTAAGCGGCGTGATCCGTATAGGAGGTTCATGACATGACAGCTACGCAGAGCAAATACGAAACCGTCATCGGTCTGGAGGTCCACGTGGAGCTTCATACCAGGACGAAAATCTTTTGCGGCTGCTCGACCTCGTTCGGCGCGCCGCCCAACACCCATACCTGCCCCGTATGTCTCGGCCATCCCGGCGTGCTTCCGGTGCTGAACAGGCAGGCCGTGGAGTATGCGATGAAGGCGGCGATGGCGCTTAACTGCGAGATCGCCACCGATGCCAAGTTCGACCGCAAGAATTACTTCTATCCGGACTCGCCGAAGGCGTACCAGATCTCCCAGTACGATCAGCCGATCGGCCAGAACGGCTGGATCGACATCGAGGTGAACGGGGAGACGAAGCGGATCGGCATCACGCGCGTGCATCTGGAGGAAGATGCTGGCAAGCTGACGCACGTGGATGGCGGTATGGCCTCGCTTGTCGATTTCAACCGCGTTGGTACGCCGCTCATCGAGATCGTCTCCGAGCCGGACATCCGCTCGCCGGAGGAAGCGCGCCTCTATCTGGAGAAGCTGCGCGCGATCATGCTGTATTGCGAAGTGTCCGACGTGAAGATGGAGGAAGGTTCGCTGCGCTGCGACGCGAACATCTCGCTCCGTCCGTACGGGCAGGAGAAGTTCGGCACGCGCACCGAGCTGAAGAATATGAACTCGTTCCGCAGCGTGCAGCGCGGCCTGGAATATGAGCAATGGCGCCAGGCCGACATCCTGGACAGCGGCGGCGAAGTCGTGCAGGAGACGCGCCGCTACGATGACGAGAGTGGCAAGACCTTCCCGATGCGCGGCAAGGAGGAGTCCCACGACTATCGTTATTTCCCGGATCCGGACCTGGTTCGCCTGCACATCGACGATGAGTGGAAGGCCCGCGTCCGCGCCTCGATCCCGGAGCTGCCTGACTCGCGCAAGGCAAGATATGTGAAGGATTACGGCCTGCCGAGCTACGACGCGGAGGTCATCACGGCTTCGAAGCAGCTGGCGGACTTCTTCGAGGACAGCCTGAATTATACGAAGGATGCCAAGGCGGTCGCCAACTGGATCATGGGGGACCTGCTCGGCTATCTGAATGCGAACAATCTGGAGTTCAGCCAGGTGAAGGTGACCGGACGGGGGCTTGGCGAGATGATCGGCCTGATCGAGAAGGGGACGATCAGCGGCAAGATCGCCAAGACGGTGTTCAGGGAAATGCTGGAGACAGGCAAGTCGCCGCAAAGCATCGTTGAGGAGAAGGGCCTCGTCCAGATCAACGATGAGGGCGCGATCAAGGCCGTCGTGGAGAAGGTCGTTGCCAATAACCCGCAATCCGTCGCGGACTTCAAGGCAGGCAAGGAGAAGGCGATCGGCTTCCTGGTCGGCCAGGTGATGAAGGAGACGAAGGGCAAGGCGAATCCGGGTCTGGTCAACAAACTGATCGTGGATGCGATCAACAGCCTGTAATCAAGGGGGAGGCGCGGGCCATACGAGGGTGCAAACGCCTCCCTCGCCATCTTCAGGGCCGTATGGCTGCTGATCAATTCGATTAGGCAGGTGCTCGCATATGATTCAGATGGGCAGATACACGGCAGCGCTGCTGCTGATAGCAACCGGGGTTGCGCTGGTGGTCGATCAGACATCGGATACTCACTATTTGCGCATGTTCCTGGATTGGTGGCCGCTAGTCTTCATCGCGCTCGGCATCGAGGTGATCCTTCTCAGTCTGATCTATCGCCAGTCGGACAAGAGGCTGCGATTCTCCTTCGGTTCGATGTTCGGCGCTCTGGCCATTGCATTCGTCGCCCTGCTGCTCACAGGATATGGCGAGGGCAAGGTGAATGTGGAGAACTGGCGCTTCTGGGAATCCGGCTTCAGGCAATATGAGAGGCCGGCGGAGCGGTACGCCATACCGGATAACACCAGGAAGATCCGCATCACCAATGCGAACGGCGATGTCATCCTGAGGCCCGGCGATACGGATGAACTGGTGATCGAATCGGTGGTCCGCTATTTTAACTTCTTCGGCGAGGAGCAGACCGGAGAGCCGGAGTCCAGCGTCTCGATCACGCAAGGAGAGACGCTGGAGATTGAGGTGTCCGGTCAGCGATACCGGCAATGGCTCTGGCGGATCTCGGCCCAGGTCGATGTGACCGTCACCATCCCCAAGGATCGGAGTTTCGACTATGAGGTGGATCTGAGCAATGGAGATGTCATCGTGCGAGACCTGGAAGTCAGCCGCAAGCTCAAGGTGGAGTTGAGCAATGGCGACATCACGGTGCACCATGCCGGCGGCGAGCTGGATCTTGTGACGCGCAACGGTGCAGTGGATGTGATCGGCGCCCGGTCCGCACTCCGGATCAAGACGAACAACGGCCATGTTTCGGCGCGCTCTCCTGTCGTGGGCGGAGACTGGAGCGTGGAAACGGATAACGGTGATATCACGCTTGAGGTTCCGGAGCAGGGGGATTACTCCATCCGGGGCGAGAGGGACACGGGCCATTTCAGCACGTCGATCTCCTGGCTGAAGATCTCCCGGGACCGGATCGAGGGTCGGATCGGCGAAGGGACCTACAGCATATCCGCAGATACGGACAACGGGGATATTAACATCTCCTATTATCGGGAATAATATGGCAATAATTACGACATTCGCTTCTTGCAGGGATGCCCGCTTCCGGGTAAAATGAAAAGTTGTTGTAAACTGACGAAGGTTTCGGGCGATTTGGTTGACAAATCGCTTGGCGCGATCATACAATAAGAATAATTATAAAATAATAATAATCGTAAATGCAAAGGTGGTGAAGCGTGATGTCCTCGAAAGTCGAACACGCTTTGCAGAAGTTAAAAATGACCGGTATCCGGATGACGCCCCAGAGACAAGCGATCCTGACCTATCTGCTGGAATCCATGACTCACCCGAGCGCAGACGAGATCTACCGATCCCTGGAGCCGGATTTCCCGAATATGAGTGTGGCCACGGTCTACAATAACCTGAAGGTTTTTGTGGAGGCCGGACTCGTTCGGGAATTGACATATGGTGACGGAGCGAGCAGGTTCGATGCGGATATGCACGATCACTATCATGTCATCTGCGATCAATGCGGAACGATCGTTGACTATGAGTTCGATCATTCACCGATTCCCGACATGGAGCGGGAAGTCGAGAAGAATACCGGTTTTGCCGTGAGAGGCCATCGCATGGAGATCTACGGCACCTGCCCGCAATGCCAGGCGAAATCATCGGTGGTTAACTGAAAATTGCCAATCCCACGGAACGGAAGATCATGTATAATGAACGTGTTGCTGCATCAGCAACACGTTTTTGCTTTTTGTCGTCAATATGGGGTAGAGGTTGTCTGAAGAGCCTTGCGAGCGTATGGATGGCAGGGCCAATATGGGAGAGGAAGTGAAACGGTGGATCACCCTGTAGGACCCAGAGTTACCGCGAAGAGGAAGCCGTCCAGGGGATGGGGCTTGATGAGGTTCCTGATGGTGACGGCTGCTCTGGCCTGGATTATGTATTCGGTGTTTCTCGTGTACAAGGTATGGAACGACAACAAACCCAACGAGGAGAGGATCGCCTTCGAGCATGGCGGGCTTGAGGTGCCGATCTACTACAGGGGGGAGTTGTATGAGATATCCGCCAGAGGCGAAGGGGAAGCTCTTCAACTGCCGCTGCAGTTCATACAGCAATATATCGACCCCTATCTGACCTATGAAGAATCGGAATCCGGCAGCTCGGTGATCCTGACGACGAAGGATCGGGTCATCCGCTTCAAGACAGACCAGCTCACCGCCTATCTGAACGAGGAGCCGATGACGCTCCGATATCCCGTTGAGGTGGTGGACGAGATCGTCTATATGCCGATCGAGCCGCTGCGTGAATATTACGGCATCCGGATCATCCAGGATGCGGAGACCGGCGTCGTGCACATCATGAAGCAGGGCGATGCGGTGCAGCAAGGCGTGGTCGCTGCCAGGGAAGAACGGGACGAGCCGGCGGCCATACGATCGGCCCCTTCGATCAAGGCGCCGATCTACGCCGACCTCCAGGATGGCGAGGAAGTGATCATCTGGGGCGAGCGGGATGGCTGGTACATCGTGCAACAGGCGAACGGCATCAAGGGCTATGTGAACAAGAGCGACATTCAGCTTGCCGGCATCGTGCACGTCTCTCCGGTCGAACGCGAGGTGCCCAATGTGCCGTTTCACAGCCTGGGCGGCAAGGTGAATCTGACCTGGGAGAATGTGACCGCATACGGCAAGACCAATACAAGCGCCATCGGCGACATGCCTGGCCTGAATGTGGTCAGTCCGACCTGGTTCCACCTGAAGAACGGCGACGGGGATCTGGAGAATCTGGCCGACCACAACTACGTGAGATGGGCGCATGGCCGCGGCTATCAGGTGTGGGCGCTGTTCAGCAACAGCTTCGATCCGGACATCACGACCGAGGCGCTGGCGGATTACGACACCCGCATGAAGATGATCAAGCAGCTCCTCGCATATGCGGAGTTGTATGACCTGCAAGGCATCAACATCGACTTTGAGAACGTCTATCTCAAGGACAAGGACAAGCTGACGCAGTTCGTCAGGGAACTGACTCCGCTCGCGCATGAGCAGGGACTGGTCATCTCGATCGACGTCACCGTGCGCGGCGGCAGCGAGATGTGGTCGCTGTTCCTCGACCGCAAGGCGCTTGGCGAGACGGTGGATTACATGATCCTGATGGGATATGACGAACACTGGGCCTCGAGTCCGGTGGCAGGCTCCGTTGCTTCGCTTGGCTGGGCGGAGAAAGGCATCAAGGATATTATGACCTATGATGGGGTTCCGGCATCCAAGATGATCCTGGGAGTGCCGTTCTATACGAGGCTGTGGGCGGAGGAAGTCGTGGACGGGAAGAAGAAGGTTTCGTCGCGGGCTCTCTACATGTCAGGCGCCCAGAACATCATCAAGGAGAAGGGGCTTACTCCGGTGTTTGACGAGTCGACCGGGCAGAATTACGTCAGCTACGAGGAGAACGGCATCACCTACAAGATGTGGATCGAGGATGAGGTATCGATGCGCGCTCGCGCGGAGATCGTGAAGCGGCTGGATCTGGCCGGCATCGCCTCCTGGCGCAGAGGCTTTGAGACGCCGAACATCTGGGGAGTCATTGAGGAAGTGCTGCGGGTCAAGCCCAATTGATCAGCTGTTCACAAAGTAAAAGGCGATGCAAGAATTTTTCTTGCATCGCCTTTCTTGGTATATGCTGTCAATTGCTCTCCGCAGAAGCTTCCTTGGTTGTCTGGTGCTGCTCGGCGTATTTGGGATCGAAGGTGAGGATGGTATGGCAGAACATGCAGCGGTCTGTTTTGCCGATCATCTTGGTTTTTTTCCCGCATTCCGGGCATTCGACCGTGATCGTGCTCGTTGACATCATGCCGGCCCAGAAGTAGACGAACAGACTGGCCACCATGGCGATGGTGCCGATCAACAGGAAGATGGAGGCGATGATCTTGCCGATCTCCTGGCCAAAGACAACGATGGCACCGGCGCCGATGATCATGAGACCGAGACCGCTCATGGTCAGCAGCAGACCCCAGGTACGGAATTCGTTAATCTTGGCAGATTTAAACTTCATTGAATGTTCACTCTTTTCTATAAAAGTATGTCGAATATGCAGGAATGTAAACCTGTTTGTAGAATTAGTAATTGTTTCATGGATTGCTATGCCAGGGGGGCATGAACCGTTGATCAATGCTGTTTTGCATCTAACAGAGAGATATGAACACGACGATCGGATCGTCAGCTTGTTGTCGCTCGCCAACGACAAGCAAATCAATCCTCTGATGAGCGGCTTCGATATGATGCTCTTGCTCGTCACGGAGGAAGACGGCGTGTCCGAATCTATCTCCCATTATATAAAAGAAGATGTCCGGATACAAGAAAGGCGGGTAAGCGCGAAGCGGTTGGAGCAATGGCTGTTCGACGATGATCGTCGCGTCGTGATCGAATGGTTGCTCAAGGGCGAGATCTGGATCGACAGGACCGGTTATCTGGGCTCCTTGCGGGACAGGCTGGTCAAGTTCGAACAGGATCTGCGCGAGCGCAGGTTGCTCAAGGAGTTCGCCAGATTCCTGCGCACCTGGCAGCAGAGCAAGGAATATCTGCAGCAGAATTATCTGCTCGATGCCTACACGAATATCCTGAATGCCTTGCACCACTGGGCGAGAATCGCGATCATCGAGACCGGCGCGCATCCGGAAGTGATCGTATGGCAGCAGGTGCATCAGATCAACCCCGGCGTATACAAGCTGTACGATGAGTTGACGCACAGCGATGAGACCCTGGAGCAGCGCATTCAGCTTCTGGTGCTGGCGTGTGAATTCGCCATCGTGACGAAGATGAAGGATTGCTGCTCGCTGTTGCTGAGGATACTGGGCAGCCGAAGCCAGCCCTGGAGCGTTGCGGAGCTGCAGGAGCATCCGCAGATCAGGCTTCTGGGCATTGATCTGTCACCGGTTCTCAAGAAGCTGGTCGCCAAGTCGCTGATCAAGGAGATCGCCGTGGCGCATGACGCCAACCTGTCGATGATCGAATTGAAGTACAGCGCGTGACATGAGGCATCGCAATACCTGATGTGTTGCACCCGTTGATCGGATCCTTCCGGCAGAGGGGTGCATTTCTTTTGGCGGTGTTTATCTTCGTTGTTGCTCATGGCGGGATCAAGGAACGGAGGACCACGCTGAGTCCAGCCTGCTGCCGTAACGGAACTCTGAACCATTATTTGCGGTATAACGGGCACTTGCACCAAGATTACGGAACGTCAGTGCGTGATTGGGGATAGGGGTTCCATAGCGGATTCACGTTCTGTTAACACATGTAACAAGCGGCATTCGGCAAAACAAGGTATCCACGTTCCGTCAGCGTCAGTCCATCCGTGTCACAAGCAACAACCGATGGAAACACAGCCTTTCTTTTTTCGAGACGGCTGCTTGGGCTGCATGCCTCGGACGAGGAGTTTTGATATTTTTCTATAACAAAATCTCTTGACTTGAGGCACCCGCCTGTGATAAATTGTTTTTCGCCGCTGATAACGGCAACGATGAAGGGGATGCGCAAGTGGTGCTTGTGCAGGCTGCATGGTTGGAATGACCGCCGATGCGGCATATGAAGAGAGTACGGTTGAGAGCACCTCGCCGAGCTCGCCACAAAATACCAGTTGCAATCACCCTCGGGTCTGTGGTATATTAATAAAGTCGCCTTGAGGCACTGACGAAAGTCCGGGTCGATGAAACGGCGATGAACAAACAGCAGCTTGTTCTTTGAAAACTGCAGAACGAACGAATGAAACGTCCTGATGAGCGAGACATGGCTG
>CALGAO010000113.1 GCA_937957685.1 uncultured Paenibacillaceae bacterium | reverse complement strand
ATCCTTTCCTGATCAGAGGGTTATGTTACACACACCCGGGTGTTTCATGTGGATATGACTCTTTTTAAAATATCACACTTGATCCAAAAAATCAATGATTCCCTAAGTTTCACAGCATGGAGCCAAGCGCCCGCGGGATGCGGGCAAGCGGAACCTGCTTCTCCACGGCCCCGATCTCATACGCCACCTTGGGCATCCCGTATACGACAGACGACGACTCATCCTGGCCGATCGTCCTTGCCCCTCTTCGCTTCATGGCCAGCAAGCCCTTGGCTCCGTCGTAACCCATCCCGGTCAGGATGATACCGACAGCCTGATCTCCCGCTTCGCGGGCCACGGACTCGAACAGCACGTCGGCTGACGGGCGATGGCCGCTCACCTTGTCCCCGTGGAAGCACTCCACCTTGAACCGGTCTCCGACCCTGCGGACGCGCATGTGCCGGTCTCCCGGCGCGATCAGGACCCTGCCCCACTCCACGATGTCGCCCGTCTCCGCCTCCTTGACCTCGAAAGGCAATACCTGATTCATCCGCTCAGCGAACATCTTCGAGAACCTCGGCGGGATGTGCTGGACGATCACCATGCCGGGCATCTCCCTGGGCAGTGACTGGAGGATGGTATAGATCGCCTCCGTCCCTCCCGTGGAGGCGGCGATCGCGATCATTTTCTTGCTCGTCTGATGCTGCAGCGGTCCCGACTGCTCCGACGAGCTTCTGGCATGCTGCACCAGCTTCGCCTTGGAGGCGACCTTGATCTTCTGGATCAACTCCTCGATGAAGTTCTCAACATTCATCAGCTGATCGTCCGGCTTGGTGATGAAATCAACCGCGCCGGCGCCGAGCGCGTCGAACACCGCGCTGCTGAGCGTGCTCACCACGATCACCGGGATCTGATACTGGGGGAGCAGCCGGCGCAGAAATTCAATGCCGTTCATCCTGGGCATATGGACATCACAGATCATGATATGCGGATGATGGGCGATGATCATGTCTCTTGCCTCGAACGGATCCTTGGCCGTTGCTATGACTTCTATGTCAGGGTCAGTCGATATGCCGCGCGTGATCACTTCGCGGAACAGCATCGAATCATCGACGACCAATACCTTTATTCTATCCTTGTCCCTCATCTGCATACACCTGACCTTTACTCCTTGCGATAAACGGCAGGCATCACATATCTGAACCTGGAGGCTTGCCTGTTGATCGTCTCCGAATGACCGATGAACAGATAACCATGCGGCTCAAGCGCATCATAGAACTTGTCCAGCAGCTCGTTCTTCGTCTTCTCGTCGAAGTAGATCATCACATTGCGGCAGAAGATCACATGGAATTTCCTCCGGAACGGGAAGCGGTCCATCAGGTTGAAGCGCCGAAAGATCACTTCCTGCTTGATGCGGTCTATCACTTCATATTGCTGGTTGCCGTTATACTTGAAGTACGAAATCCGCCATTTCTTCGGAACCTGCGCGATCGATTCGCCGGAATACACCCCGCTTGCAGCTTTCCGCAACACCTGATCGGAGATATCCGTGGCAAGCAGCTTCGCATCCCACATCGACCGTTCGCTGCCCAGATACTCATCGATCAGCATGGCGAGTGTGTAGGCTTCTTCTCCGGAAGAACAGCCGGCGCTCCATATGCGCAGATCCCGATCCTTCACCCTGGACCTCAGTTCAGGCAGGACATGCCTGGAGAAGAAATGAAAATGATCCTCTTCCCTCATGAAGTAGGTGTGATTGGTCGTCATCCTGTTGATGAACATGCGTGCCGCTTCGCCGGTTCTGTCGCGCGCGACATAGTCCATGTATTCCGAGAAGCTGTTCATGTTCAGCGATAACAGAAGATGACTGAGTCTTCCCGATACCAGCGCTTTTTTCTCCCTGTTCAGATGAATGCCAAAATGCCGCTTGATATAGTCAGCGATTTGTGCGAATTCCTTGTCCGATATCTCCAGCATGCTTCCACCTCAAGTGCAGGGCGGAGAGAGAAACCCGCCCTCTCCGCTCACAACCTTCCATTAGATATTCACCGAAGTCCTCATCCCTCACTCGAATCTCCCGGGTGCATCCTCTGCGTCCGGCCTGGCAGCCATGGATGCCGGCCCGGAGCCGCCTTTCCTCTCCGCCATCCGTTCGAAAAGCTTGAGGAGCTCAGGATCCAGTTCCTCGATGTCTGACCCGGAGCTTCTCGCTTGATTGCGCAGCCTGAATCTGCCCACCTGCTCCTTCAGGAGCTCTGCCTGACTGGACAGCTGCTCGCTCGCTGCCGCGCTCTCTTCCGAGGTTGCCGAATTTTCCTGCACAACCTGGGACACCTGCATGATGCCCTGGTTGATCTGATTGATGCCGAGCGACTGTTCGTTGGAGGCGGCGGCGATCTCACTGATCAGGTTCGCCACCTTGGCCACGTCCTCCACGATCTTCTGCAGCGCCTGCGCAGTTTCTGTGGCGATGCTCGTGCCGGCCTCGGCCTTTTTGATGGAGCCTTCGATCATCTCGGTTGTCTCCTTGGCCGCATTGGCCGATCTTGCAGCCAGATTGCGAACCTCCTCCGCCACGACCGCGAAGCCCTTGCCGTGATGTCCCGCTCTTGCCGCCTCCACCGCCGCGTTCAGCGCCAGTATATTCGTCTGGAAGGCGATCTCATCGATCACCTTGATGATCTTCGAGATATTCGCCGAGGCCTGGTTGATATCGTCCATCGCCCTCAACATTTCCTTCATCCGGTTATTGCCATGGATAGCATTCTGCTTCGCCGCCTCCGCCAGCTGATTCGCCTCATTGGAGTTTTCTGCGTTCTGCCTGGTCTGAGATGCGATCTCTTCGATCGACGCTGACAACTGTTCGATGGAGCTGGCTTGCTCGGTTGCTGCCTGCGACAGCGAGACGCTGGAGATGGAGATCTGTTTCGAGCCTGCGGCGACCTGCTCAGCCGCCCTCTGCACATTGCTCATGATCTCGTTCAGATTGTCCGACATCCTGCGGAAGGCCTCGGCCAGCTTTCCGATCTCATCCCTGGTGTCGACATCGATCTCAACATCCAGGTTTCCATCGGCGATCTGATTGGCCCCATGGACCAGCTTGCGAACCGGATTGCTGATCATGCGCGAGATATAGAGGCCGAACAGGATCGCTGCGCCCATCGCGACGATGATCACGGCGATCATCGTCATCGTGCTTGTTCCCGTTTGCTCCGACAGCTCGTCTGATTCGATGCCGCCGTTTTTCCTGCGCACTTCGAACAGCTGATTGAACAGCTCCTCGGCTTCGCTCGCCATTTGATCCAGCTGAGGAAGAGCCTGCAACCCCCGCTCATTCTGATTGGTCATGGCAAGCTCGATCACCTGGTCGCGAACACCCTTGTATTGCATCAGCTTGTTCTGCAATTTCTCGAAGACTTCCTTGTCTTCCTGCTTGCGCAAGGTAGCCTGGAAGCTGGCCATGTCCGAAGACATCGCCTTGCTTCTGGTCTCAATCTCCTCATACATGACCTGCTTGGCATCCAGATCCTCGATCCTCAGCATATCGCGCAGCGATTTCTCGATCCAGTTGAACTGGATGCCGACCGATCCAAGATTCGCCAATGATACGCCATAATCCATGTACAGATCGGTGTACTTCTCATCGACATTGCGCATGTTGAGGATGCCATAAACGCCCATCGCCCCGGTGAACAGCGACAGAACCACGAATGCGCTGATCAGCTTGACGGATATTCTCATATTCTTGAACCAATTCATGCTGTTCTCTCCTGTTGTATGTATTTGAGTTTAGGCGACTGTTGCGTTTCCGAGTGTGAAGGCGAATCACACATTCGGGCGCAGACGGCAATTACGTATTCGCGTGCAGTTGTTCCACCTCGTGGTCATTCAGCAGCTTCTCACAATCCAGCAGCAGCTTCACCTCCTGGCCGACCGCCGACCTTGCCGATCCCCATCACGAAGCGATTGCCCCGTTTCTGAACGTCGGGCGGCGATACCACCTCACTCTCCGGTATCGTGATCACCTCGGCCACGCGATCGACGATGAGACCGATGCAGATCTCATGAATGTCGACGACGATGATGCAAGTACGGTCCATATACGGCTGGAACGGCTTCCTGAACCGTAGCCTGACGTCCATCACCGGTATGATCTTGCCCCGCAGGTTGATGATGCCGCGCACAAAATCCGGCATCTCCGGCACCGGCGTGATCTTCTGAATGCCGATGATCTCGGTCACATATCGGATCTCGAGTCCGTAGCACTCGTCATCCAGCATGAAGGTGAGATATTTATCCTTCTGGGAGTCTTCTTCATACCTTTCAATATCCTTCTGCATATCTGTCACATTCTTCATCTCCTTGATGTTTATTTCATGTTCAGCAAGCCTTGCACATCGAGGATCAGACTGATCTCGCCATCCCCGAGCAGCGTGCAGCCCGAGATTCCTTCGATGGAATGGAAGCTGCGTATATAGGCGGGCAACGCCTTGACGACCACCTGCTGCTGCCCGAGCAGTTCGTCCACGAACACGCAGGTTCGGTGGCCATCCTGCTCAACCATGATCAGGATGCCATCCACGATCCTCGTGATGTTCGTCTCCACCCGATACCGTTCATGCAGCCGGATGATCGGGTAGACATTGCCGCGCACCATGATCATCTCATTGCCGTGCGGATCGGTGATGATGTCCCGCTCATTCGGCCGGAACGACGAGTCAATGGACGTGGTCGGTATCGTGTACTTCGATTCCCCGACACGCACGTTCATGCCGTCGATGATGGCCAGCGTCAGCGGGATCTTGATCGTGAACGTCGCTCCTTGACCAGGCGTGCTGTCCACCGACACCGTACCGCCAACCGCCGCGATATTCTGCACGACGACATCCATCCCAACCCCTCTGCCGCTGTATTCCGTGATCGCTTCCTTGGTGGAGAATCCGGGCAGGAAGATCAGGTTATAGATGTCCCTGTCCGTCATATCCGCCTCCGGTTTATGGATCAGGCCATGCTCCCTGGCCTTCTGCAGGATGCGAGCCTTGTCCAGGCCGCGGCCGTCATCCCTTACAATGATGAGCACTTCGCCTCCGATGTTCTGCGCTTCCAGCGTCAGCACCCCGGTTTCCGGCTTGCCGGCAGCCACCCGGTCCTCCACGGTCTCGATGCCATGATCGATGGCATTTCTCACCAGATGCATGATCGGGTCGGAGATATGCTCGATGATATTCTTGTCGACCTCCGTATGTTCACCGACCATCTTGAGCTGAACATCCTTGCCCAGCTCCTTGCTCATGTCGCGCACGACGCGCTGCATCCTCTGGAACGACATGACCAGCGGCACCATGCGAATCTCCATCACCTTGTCCTGGATCTCCTTGGTGATCTTCTGGAGATGGCGGGATGCCTTCTGGAACTGTTCCAGCTCAAGCCCGATCAGGTCGGTATTTTGCGTGACCATCGCCTCGGCGATCACCAGTTCCCCGACCAGATCCATGAGCTCGTCCAGTTTGTGAACATTGACGTTGATCGTCTTGCCCTGATGCCGGCTCGTGTTCGGCACGGCCTCCTTGTCTCTGGAAGGATGTTGCTTCTCCGCAGTTTGCTTGTTGTCGTGGCAGACCTCATTCTCGGCAGCAGAGCCTTCTTCCGCCTGCTGTTCAGCCATGCTGTCGGTCAGGAACAGCTCCAGTTGCCTCAGATAGCTGGTATTCGAGAGCAGACTGTACACCTCATCGTACAGCTTGTCCGTCTTGAGCCATAGCTGAAACCCGTGGGTTCGGATCACGTCGGCAGCCGACTCATCCAGGATGTTGTCCGGATGATGGCGGTATTCCTCCACCATCTCCTTCAGCTGATGCACGATCTGGTACGCCCTGACATTCTCCATCCCGCAATCTTCGGTGAAGAAGAAATGCGCCTTGTAGTGCCGGGACAGAGGCGCCTGAGGAATCGGGTTCAGTTCGCCTCGCTCCAGCGACTCCAGGATCCGCTTGACGCGTCGGATCAGGTCAGATTCGTCGCCATCCGGCGCGTCGCCATTCTTGATCTTGCAGAGCTCCAGTTTGGTGAAATCAACGCCCTCCAGCATCAGATCGGACAAGGTCGACCACTCGAACTCCTGCTGAGGATGATTCCTCATAAATGAAAAGAGATCTTCCAATGCATGCGCCAAGGTTGCGATATTCGTGAAGTGCATCATAGCTGAAGAACCTTTTATCGTATGCATGATTCGGAAGATCTCGTGGATCATGTCCTCTGAGAAGCCTCTGGCCTCTTCACACACCAGGATGATCTCTTCCAGCTGTTCAACCAGTTGCGTCGTTTCCGTCAAGTAGGCCTCAAGTATGGGGTCCTCGCGCAAATTTGACATGCTTGTTACCTTCCCATCCTGTTGATAAAATGCAAAAAAACCCTTCTAACGAGGTAGAAGGGCACTGTAAAGCTTCCAAGTTTCAGAAACTGCGGCCTGGCAATCATAGTTTGCCTGTGACAAACCTTAGACCCATAGCTTTGCGTCCTTGCCTTTCGACAAGTTTGCCCTTTAGTTCTTATGAGATTCCTGTTGTTTACTATTCTATTGTAACAGGTATTGAGCTATGTCACAATGAACAAAATGCCATGTCACCCAGATGATCGGGTAGGAGGCTACCCATTAGTTGAGTAGCCGACCTCCCACACCACCGTACGTACCGTTCGGTATACGGCGGTT
>CALGAO010000112.1 GCA_937957685.1 uncultured Paenibacillaceae bacterium | reverse complement strand
TCTTAAGTTGATCAACTGGGATGATCCGAACGATCCGATCCGCAAGCTCGTCATCCCCAATGAAGGCGAACTTCGGGAGTATGGCCGATGGGACGCATCCGATGAGGATACGAATTACGTCGTTCCCGGGTGCCAGCATAAGTACCGTACGACCGCACTCCTGATCGTCTCAGAAGTATGCGGCGCATACTGCAGGTATTGCTTCCGCAAGCGGCTGTTCCGCGCCGATGTGAAGGAAGCGATGTCCGATGTGCGTCCAGGCATCGAGTACATCCGCCAGCATCCGGAGATCAACAATGTGCTTCTCACCGGAGGCGACAGTTTGATCCTGGCGACGAGCAAGCTGCGGATGATCATCGAGGAGCTTCGCGCCATCGATCATGTGAACATCATCCGCCTGGGATCGAAGCTTCCGGTATTCAATCCGATGCGCATCTATGAAGATCAGGAGCTGCTGGACCTCCTGCGCGAGAACTCCACTGCAGAGAAGCGCATCTATGTGATGGCCCACATCAATCATCCGCGCGAGATCACCGACGAGGCTCGTCGAGCCTTCGAAGCGCTGCATCAGGCTGGCGTGATCGTCGTTAATCAGACGCCGGTGCTGCGCGGCATCAACGACGATCCCGTTGTGCTGGGCGAACTGCTCGACAAGCTGTCCGCAGCAGGCGTGACGCCTTACTACTTCTTCGTCAACCGCCCGGTCGCCGGCAATCATGAATTCGTCCTGCCGCTGAAGGACGTCTATCGCATCGTAGAAGAAGCGAAGGCGAGAACCTCCGGCCTCGGCAAGCGCGTTCGCCTCTCGATGAGCCATACATCCGGCAAGATCGAGATTCTGGCGATCGAGAACGGCAAAGCCTATCTGAAATATCACCAATCACGCGACGACGAATACGGCAAATTCATGATCCTCGACTGCCCGGACAACGCCACCTGGTTCGACGATCTGCCCGGCAGCGAGAAGATGTGGAAGCGTCCGAAGAAGAAGACGGACGCCGTCGTCTCCGTCAATGAACTGCCCGACTCCCCTATGGTTGCGGGACGCTGATGAAATCAGAAGAAGCCGATTGCCTCTCCTCAGGCAATCGGCTTCTTCTCTTAACCCTTCATCGCGCCAGCCGTCATGCCGCTGACGATAAAACGCTGTGCGAAGACATACAGGATGATGACAGGCAGCGACGTAAGCACCAGATCGGCGAAGATCAGATTCCACTCGCGGCTGTACATCCCATAGAAATTGTAGACAGACAGCGGCATCGTCCATTTGGAACTGTCCGGCAGGAAGTACAGCGGGATGGAAATATCATTCCATACGCCCATGAACACCATGATGGCAACCGTGGCATTGACCGGCAGCAAGAGCGGTGTCACGATCTTGAGATACACCTGGAAGATGTTCGCTCCTTCGATGAAAGCCGCCTCATCCAGCGCCTTCGGCAGAGACTTCACGAATCCGGTGTACAGGAAGATGCTGAATGCCGTGTTCAGCGCGGCATAGACGAAGACGACGCTGGTGATGCTGCCGTAGAAACCGAACCATTGGACAACGCGGATCGTCGTAATCGTCGACATCGGTGCGATCAGCCCCATGAAGAAGAACAGGTACAGGAAGTTCGACAGCTTGCTCTCCCGCCGCGCCAGGATAAAGGCAGCCGCCGATGAGGTGACGATGTTGACGAGACAGGAGATCACCGTTATGACGATCCCGTTGAGAAATGCCCTGCCCAGCCCGCCTTTTTCGAAGACTGTCAGGTAATTGCTGAACTGCCATTTCTCCGGCAACTGGATGCGAAACTGCATCACTTCCACGCTGTTCATGAAAGAGCCGAGAAACATGAGCAACAGCGGGACAACGATCACAAGAGCCAACAGGATGAGCAGAATCTCTACGACCAGATGATACAGGAACGACCTTGCTCGGATGCTCATTATTCCGCCACCTCCTTGCGTCTCATGAAGATGATCAGCGGCACTGCGATGATCGCCACGCAGACGAACAGCAAGGTGTTGACTGCCGTTCCAAGCCCCCAGTTCCCTTCGCCAAATGCGCGGAGAATGATCGTCCCGACAACCTGCGATGCATTGCCCGGACCGCCGCCCGTCAGCACATACACCTCTGAGAACACCTTAAGTCCACCGATCAACGTCAGCATCAGGTTAATATTCAAGGCAGGCAGCAGCAGCGGCAACGTGATGTTCCAGAAGCTCCGCCAGCCGCTGGCGCCATCGATCTTGGCCGCTTCATAGTATTCCTTCGATATCCCCTGCAGACCGGCCAGATAGATCGTCATCTGGAAGCCGGCACCTTGCCAGATCGCCACTGCCGAGATCGTCCAGATCACGATCGATGGATTGGTGAGCCATGCTTGGGCGAGCGATTCAAACCCGAGCCACTCGAACAGACCGTTCAGCATCCCTTCTGTACGCAGGATCGGGGTGAAGACGATGCTGATCACGAGGATGCTCAGGATCGATGGCGTAAAATAGATCGCACGCAGCAAATTGCGCGTCTTCAGCTTCATATTCAGACCGAGCGCCAGGAGCAGGCCGAGCACATTTTTGCCGATGACCGTCACAACCGCGAAGATCAAGGTGTTCTTGATCGCGAGCAACAGAATTTTGTCGGAGAAGATGCGCTCGAAGTTTGCCCAGCCGATGAACTGGATCGTTGTGCGATCGAGCCGCCAATCGGTGAAGGAATAGTAGAAGCCGATCAATGCCGGAAACGCGAAGAAGATGAAATACACCAGCAACGCGGGCAGGACAAGGTAATATGGATACATGCTTTTGGATTTGTGCATTATTTCACCCCTTCTGGATAAAGAGCAGCCGCCGAATCTTCGGCGGCCTTATATTTGTCAGGCTATGACCTGGAACCGGCTCAGAAGCCTTCCGCACCTTTGTCCTTCATCAGTTCCTGGAACTTCTCATTCCAGTTGGCCAGGGCTTCCTTCGGCGTGATCATGCCTGTGAACTGATCCTGCAGATTCCGGTACCATTCGTTCTGATCGACGATCATGTGTGCGTCCATCGTCAGGGTCACTTTCTTCGGCGTGATATAGTTGTCGATGATCTCCTGCTTGTACTCAGGCTGCTCTGGCGTCGTGACGTCGCTCAGATTGGATACATAGCTCTCGGCGTCGACGATTCGCTGCGCAATCTCCGGAGAAGCGATGAATTCCAGATACTTCTTGGCTTCCTCGATATGCTTCGACTTCTTCGGGATGAACAGCTGACCGCCCAATGGGCTTGCGCCAATCGATGGATCTTCGGCGTAAGGAATCGCGAACAATCCGATGTTCATCGACGGATCTTGACTCGTGATATTCTGGATGAGCCAGTCACCCATAAACATCATGGCTACTTCTTTGCTCAAGAACTTACCCACGGCCATGTCGTAGCTATCGGCCAGGACGTCGGCATTGGTGTACCCGAGCTTGTAGATTTGGTATTGCTGTTCGAGGATTTCTTCAAAGGCTGGGATGTCCGTCCATTGCTTCTTGTTCGAGTTCAGATCATCAAACAGTGTCGGGTCGTTCTTCGCTGCCCAATCCGCAAACGCTGCTGCCGGCCAGATGTTCGCCGCCCAAGCGTCCTTGTATGGCATGAATACCGGCGTGTAACCCGCTGCCTTGATCGCTTCACATACGGCCAGGAACTCCTCATAGTTCTTCGGGATCGAGAGGCCCAGTTCCTCGAAGATATCCTTGTTATACACAACGCCCTGCATGCCGGTATCCTGGCTCACATGGAAGCCATAGATGTGACCGAATGCCGAGAGAACATCCGGGTTCTGGATGCGGCTGACCCAAGGTTCGTTGTCGAGAATTTCGAAGTTGCGCTCCAGATTCAGGTCGGTTACCGCACTGGCCAGGTTATACTGGATCAGGTCTGGCACTTCGTCAACGGCCAGCTTCGTTTGCAGCACGGTAGTCGATTGCTCTGCCGGGATCAGCTGCAGGTTGATCTTGATGCCAGTCTCTTGTTCGAATTCTTCGATCAGCCAATCGGCGATAAACGGTGAGTCTTGCGAGCTCTTGGAGATGGCAAGTTCCAGTGTGACCTTCGAGCTTCCGCCGGATGTTTGCCCGCCCTCGTTGTCCGTGTTCTTGGCCGTACCGCAGGCTGCCAGCGACAGCGCCAGCGTACCAGCAAGAAGGCCCAGTGTCATCGATTTTAATCTGCGTCTCATCACATTTTCCCCCTTAGTGGTGATGCTTAAATGCTTAATGATGCTTGGTTCTCATTATAGGTGCTGAATCCGGCGGGGTACATGTTTGTGCTTTACACTTGATGTGTAATATTCTGAACTCATGCTGAACTCATGATGGTCTTTATTTCGCCCGCCGATCTTCACTGTGTTATAGTATGGACATGACAAGCTGTCATCAGAGAAAGAAGTGGAACTTGAGATGGTTGCTTTCCGCAAGAGACAGATGAGCCTGCAAGCAAGACTGATCTTACGCTTCCTCGTGCTGTTGATCTTCGTCGTATGCTGCTTCCTGGCTTACGTCAACTGGTTCGTGATCAAGCCGCTCAAGGCATCCAACGAAGACGAGAAGCGCCTGCTGGCGCTTAGTATTAGCAATCAGATAGACGATTATATCGAAAGCCAGAATCAGTTATCCCATCGCATCTTATCCAATCGGGAAGTGTTTCGCATCCTGCAAGCGGGTGTTGGTCCGGCAACGAGCGAACGGTGGTTGAGTCAGGCTAGAACATTGCGCAGCGCGATGTTTCAAGCGATCGGACCGACCATCAATATTCGCGACATGATCATCTATGATAACCTGGGTAGAGAGGTTGTGAACTACTTCGGTGCTGACACTAGCCTGAAGGTTCTCGATCCTGCTCTGAAACGCCGGCTGGATGAGGGAGAGAACGATCAGCGAAGCTACATCCTCGACCTCACGTCGCGGGGAGCCGTTACCTTCAACCGGGCGATCATCGACCAGAACGGGAGCATCTACGGCTATGTGACGATCTTGCTGGATCAGACCTATCTGCAGAACCCGACGGAGAATATCGCGGATGGATATGTCTATGTCGTGGATGAGCACTATCGGCTAGTGGCCAGCAACAACAAAGTCAGGGCCGATCAACCTCTGCCTCCGTTCCAAGCGATTGAGCACTCAAGCGGCATGTATCTCGATGACGCCGGCAATTATGTGACGTATGTCCGATCCGCCGAGACTGGCTGGATCACGTACGTCCTGACGCCGCGTGAATCCGTTCTTGGTCCGGTGAAATCGGTGCTCTCGGTATCGCTGCTGATCATCACCGTGCTGCTGTTGGTCTTGCTCATTTATATCTATCTGACTACGAAAAATCTCCTCTTGCCCATCCGCAACCTGCGCAAACAGATCGCCCGCATCCAATACAGCAATCTGAACGTACAGGTGAACAACCAGTCGCAGCATGACGAATTGGTCCTGTTGCACGAGACGTTCCAGGAACTGCTGCAGCGGTTGCAACAGTCGATCGAGCGGGAGAAGCAAGCGGTGCTGGAGGAAGCGAAGGCGCGGAACTCGGCTCTGCAAGCGCAGATCGCACCGCATTTCATCCATAATGTGCTGTATCTGATCAGCATCGCTGCCCAGGAGGGGAAGGTCGAGGCGGTGACGAGCATGTGCAAGCACCTGTCTGAGAACCTGCGGTATATCGTGTCCTCTTCTCATCACCATGTCAGTCTGGCCGATGAGTTGGCGTACATCCGACATTACCTGTCCCTCGTTCAGGCGCATCATGAAGATGATCTGCAGTGGGAGATCCTCGCTGACGACAGCGCGAAGCATGTGCAGATACCGCGGCTCTCGATCCAACCCTTCGTGGAAAATTGCATCGAGCACGCCTTCGAGAGAAGCGATCCGCCATGGCGCATACGCATTCAATACAAGATGTTTAACGGCATCTGGGCGATCGAGATCAGCGACAACGGCAGCGGCATCGAATTATCCAAGATCGCGGAGATTATGGCGAAGGTTCAGGAGTTCGATGGAGCCGAACCCGGACTGTCACCAGGAGAGCGATGGGGCAATATGGGGATTGTCAATTCGGTGCATCGTCTGCAGCTCATGTATCAGAAACGACTTTTCTTCAATATCTTTAACAATCCAACCGAAGAGAAAGGCATGACCGTGCAGATCATCGCATCTTTAACGGATGATTTCTACTGATGGTGTACAGGAAGGAGGGAGGTTGTGCCATGTTCAAGGTGTTGATCGCAGAGGACAGCAAGCCCATAGCCCGCTATATCCGGCAGCTGCTTGAGAAGTCTCAACTTCCGCTGCAGGTTGTCCATGTCGCATACAACGGCGAGGAGGCGCTTGAGGTGATGCGTAACCGCCATGTCGATATACTGCTGACCGATATCCGCATGCCCAAGCTGGACGGACTGGCGCTCATCGAGCAACTGAAACCGGACTATCCGAATCTTAAGGTCATCCTGATCAGCAGTTACAGCGATTTCGAATATACGCGCAAGGCGATCAACCTGCATGTCGACGACTATCTGCTCAAGCCGGTGGAACAGCCGCAGTTGGAAGAGGTCATGCAGCGCATCGTCGGGCAGTTGCAGGAGATGGAGGTTTCTCGGCAAACCGTACTTGGCGAACTCGTCGAGGAGAGGTGGCAGGAGAAGCTTAGACTGGGACCAGAATTCTACGAACAACCGAAGCTGGCCATGCTGCTTCGCCGACAGCCGTTCACGCCTGCTGGAGGGTGGCAGTATGAGACGCTTCAGCCGATTGTCGCAGAGGCGTGTTCTCCATATACGAACTGGCTGCTGCCGCTAAGGCATCGCGATCGTTGGCTCGTACTCGCCTCCGTTCTGCTGAAGGACCGGTTCGCGTCCGCATCTGCCTGGATGAACGACATCCATGGACGGATGCGGGATCATGGATGGACCACATCGGCCGCATGCCTGTTCGAACCCATCTATCCGGACAGAATCGTCGCCTACTATCGCGATCTGGACGCTTGCTTGCAGCGAGAGCTGAAGCTGGAGATACCTGTGTTGAAGGAGCTGGACCAAGCCTCGTTGGCGAATCGGGTCACTGGAACTTCGGGTGTGAGCGGACGAGCGGACGAATCTGCCGAAGGATATCTGGAGATGATCCGCCAGCGGCAGAAGGAGCTGTATATGCTGAAGCTATCTGAACGGCTGGAGCAGATGCGAGTGCGGAACGCTGCTTGGGCAGAGCTGGAGGCATTGCTCTTGACGATCGAGAGGGGATTCCAGGAGGCATGGCAGGAAGTGTCGACAGAGACTTCTGGGGCGGAGGCGGATCGAACCCCTCAAACCCCGCTTATCGAGAGATTCAACCTGCAGGATTATGAAAGCTTCTGCACGGATCTGCTTAGTTGGTCGGAGGAGCAGTTCCAACAGCTTCAAGCACTAAGCCGCAGGAGCAGCGATGAGCTGTTCGAGCAGATGGATCAATATATCAGGCAGCAATTAAGCGGGCAGTTGTCGATCACGGATCTGGCACTGCGCTATCACGTCAGCCCTTCCTATGTAAGCCGCATCATGAAACGTTATACCGGACAGACCTTTGTCCAGTACTACACGAAGCTGAAGATCGAGGAGGCGTGCAGGCTGCTCCGAGCCAATCCCGGGCTGAAGGTGAAGGATCTGTCAGATGCACTCGGCTTCAGTGACCAGCATTATTTCTCACGCGTGTTCAAGGACTACACCGGGCAGAGCCCGACCGAGTACAAGGATCAATAGCGTGGAGACGGAGGAGGCAGAGGAGGCGGAAGAGCGGAAGGGCGGACCGCCGCTTCACCCAAGTCCATCCTGCCGTTATTCCGCCTTCGCGTCCGCAGCATCTCCGATTGATTATGGCATTTATGACCCCTTCTTGCAGAAGAATAGGTTCAGATCGCTCTCGCCGACAACCTTCAACCACTCCTGAGCGATCAGATGGTGTCCGGCAGCAGTCGGATGAACGCCATCCCACAGCCAGTAGCCGGCATCCACGCGCGCAGCCGCGCGATCAAACGTCTCCTGCAACGGGACGAACACCGCGCCAAATTCCTGGCTGAGCTCGCGAACAACCGCTCCGTAATGATCAAGCTTGCTTCGCCACTCTTCCCAGTTCTCTTCAGTCGCGCCAACCTTCAGGATAAAGGGTTCCAGAAGAACAAGTGCCGTTTCAGGCAACACGTCCCTCGTCTCCTCCAGCAAATGCCGGTAAGCGCGTTCGAAGCGATCGCTCGCCCCCGCAGGCAGCCGATTCATGATCCTCCACGCGTCATTCACCCCGATCAGGATGCTGATGAGATCCGGTTTCAGGCTGATGGCATCTTCGTTCCAGCGCGCATACAGATCGGATACCCGATTGCCGCTTATTCCTCGATTGATAAACTGCGGCCGCAGCTCAGCATATTCGTACCCGAGCTTGCTGGCGATGATATAAGGATAGCTGTGACCGAGGATGTGATTCAGATCCTCTGTGCGCCCTCTTCCGCCATCGGTAATCGAATCGCCTTGGAACAAGATAACGGTTTGTCTCTGATTCATGTTTGTCCACCTCATCTGTTAGGTTACGGCAGGGCAGCATGTGATGCCTATTTTAGAACGGAAACAAGAGCGGCAGCAGTCCAACCAGAACGATGCCCATCACCAACTGCAACGGCAGACCCACCTTGATATAGTCGTTGAACTTATATCGGCCAGCCGACATGACCAGCGCGTTCGGCGGTGTGGAGAACGGGGAGGCGAAGCACAGGCTGACCGCTGCTGCTACAGCGAACAGGAACGGGTACGGGCTGACGCCGATCTGCATGGCTGCGCTGAGCGCGATCGGTGTGAACAACACCGCAGCAGCGGTATTGCTGATAAACAACGTCAAGAACGATGCTGCGAAGTATATGCCCGCGAGCAACGCAATCGGTCCGATCGCTCCAAGACTGCCGACGAGACCTTCCGACAAGAGTTGCGCCGCTCCTGTCTTCTCGATCGCCATCGACACCGACATCATGCTGCCGATGAGCACGATCGTCTCCCAGTTGACGGTCTTGTATGCTTCCTCCATATTGCGCACGCAACCCGTCACGACCATCAGGATCGCCGAGATCATGACCGTGATGACCGTCGGGAAGATCTCGAGCAGCATCAGGATGACCATGAGCAACATGATGCCCGCGGCCACCGGAGCCTTGTGATCCAGCGCCACCTTCGCCGCTTCCTCCAGCGGTTGGCCGACCACGACCAGATCCTCCTGGTCCTTGCTCAGGCGCGCAAGATCCTCCCACGCGCCCTGGACGAGCAACGTATCCCCGAAGCGAATCTTCTCGTCCTTCAGATTCTGCAGGATATAGGAACCTTTGCGCTGGATGCCCAGGATATTGACATGATAGTTCTCACGGAAGCCCGCGTGCTCGATCTTGCGGTCCAGCAGCTTCGACTCGGGCGTCAGCAGCACTTCCGCGATGCCGATATCCTGAAACATCATGTTGCGCAGCGCCCCTTCGTCGAGCTTCTCGGTGTCCCGCTTGTCCATCAGGATCAGGCCGCACTCCCGTGCGAACCGTTCGACCTGCTCGAAGCGGCCGAGCACATACAGGATGTCTCCCTCATGCACGATGCTTGATGAACTGACCATCTGCTGTTCAACTGTCTTGAAGAAAGGATTCCTGGCTGACGTTCGCCTGCGTATCTCCAGTATGCTGACCTGGTACCGGCCCGTGATATTCAGCTCCGACATCGACTTATCAAGGATCAGACTGGATGCGTCGGCCCTCACCCGGTACAGGTTGCTCGCGATCCGGTAACGATTCGCCAGCTGACTCGGCGAACGGCCCGGAGCCGCACCCGCTCCCTTGGCCGAGTCCCCATCGGCATCACGGACGAGCAGCTTGCTGAGCGGCACGAGCAGGACGATGCCGGTGACCAGCGCGATGAGGCCTATGGGCGTGACGGTGAAGAAGCCCAGCTTCCCGTAACCTGCGCCTTCCAGCGCGTCGGAGATGATGAGGTTGGGCGGCGTGCCGATCAACGTCATCAGCCCGGATATGCTGCTCGCGAACGCCAGCGGCATCAGGAGCCGCGCCGGATTCATGTTCGCGCTCATCGCCAGGCTGACGACGATCGGAAGCATAACCGCAACGGTACCCGTATTGCTGACAAAAGAGCCCAACCCGACCGTAACGACCATGATCGTCACCAGCAAACGCAGCTCGCTCTTCCCGGCGAACTTCAGGATCTTGCCGCTGATCATCTTGGCCAGTCCGGTGCGGAATATGCCTCCGCCAACGACGAACAGGCCGATCATCATGATGACGACGGAGTTGGAGAAGCCGGACAACGCCTCCGATGCCGTCAGGACGCCGAACAAGACCAGCAGCACCAGGGCGCTCACCGCCACCAGATCCGTTCTGAAGCGTCCGGAGACGAACAACACGGCCGTGATCACCAGGATGACCAGCGTCACGATCATATCGGTATTCAATTCGCAACGACCTCTCTAGTCATAGTAAGATGATGCCGAAGTTCCCCGGCGGTTTCCGAGGCTTCCATCCATTTTTTGTTCAAAATTTCACAAGCTTGACCGAATTGAGAAAGACTGGATGGCGCAGCTTCCTACCTTTGCTTCAAATAATACCACACCATCGTGGAAATGTCCTTCGCCTGTTTATTGTCCTGCGAATCCTCAAACACTTCCCGAAAGGATTTGAGCAAGGCCGCGACAACATACCTCCGCATGTTCTGCTGCTCCAGCTCAAATAATAAAGCTTGAGTCAGTTCCTTCTGGGCCTGAGTCAGATGCGGCTCTCCTGCCAGCTCCCGCAGCTGATCGATCGCGTCCTGCTTGCGGATCGGCTTCGCATCCAGGAATTGCTTCATCCTGTCCAGATCGCTCTGTTGCAGCACCGCCGTATGTTCGTGAATGAGACTGTGCACGATGGACTTCAGATAATGGAAAACCGCGCTGCAGACAAGCTTGACGTCCGTCTGAACCTGGGCCAGCTTTCTCGCGAACATCAGGTGATTGAACATCCCGTAGAACAAGATCGAGCACTCATAAGCATGCGGCCTGAGCTCATCGCCGAAGACCTCCACCAGACGCTGGGCCAGCCACTCGAACTCGCTGCCCCGATGCTTCAGCACCAGCCTTCTGAGCTCTTCATCGCTGGAGTGCAGCAGCTCTTCATAGATCGCGCTCATCCCGTACCGCTCGTTCACCTTCGACAGAACGGTGATCTGCTCGATCAGGAGATCCAGGTCCCTGGCATCCTTGCCGATCAACATCTCGATCCGGTTCAGGCTGGCTTCGTAACGGATCATCTCCAGCAAGGCGCTGACGCACTCATTTTTGGATGAGAAATAATTGTAGAACGTCCCCTTGGAGATGCCCGCCCGCTCGATGATATCCTGGACCGAAGTACCATGTACGCCCTTCTCCCGAAACAACGCGAGAGAATGGTCGACGATGCTCTTACGCCGCTTGTTCATGAGTCCTCCTGTGGAAAGGTTTATTATTAAGTATAGGCATATATGCCGATGGACTTCAATCCGATTGTACATACCATAAACAAATCTTGAATAAATTGAACACAAGGTATAAAATCAATCAAGGATTATTTTCACACAGATAGGAGTAAATATATGGAAAAAGAGAAGAAAATCATTGGAGAGTCAACCGAAGAGCAGAAACCTCCGTATTTTATGTTGATCATCCTGTTCTTTGGAGCATTTGTATCCTTCCTTAACAACTCGTTGCTTAACGTCGCGCTGCCGACCATCATGGTCGACCTGAACGTGGACTACTCCACCGTCCAGTGGCTCGCCACCGGTTATATGCTGGTCAGCGGGATCCTCGTTCCGGTGTCGGCGTTTCTGGTCACCCGGTTTACGAACCGATCGCTGTTTATCACATCCATGTCGATCTTCACCCTCGGCACGATCCTGTCAGCTGTTGCCCCGAATTTTGGCTTCCTGCTGGCCGGCCGCATGATTCAGGCTGCCGGCTCGTCCGTGATGGGGCCGTTGCTCATGAACATCATGCTGGTCAGCTTCCCTCGTGAGAAGCGCGGGGCCGCCATGGGGCTGTTCGGCCTGGTGATGATCACCGCGCCGGCGATCGGGCCCACATTGTCCGGTTATATCGTGCAATACTACACCTGGCGCGTATTGTTTGAGATGATCGTCCCGTTCGCGGTGCTGAGCCTGATCCTGGCGATCTGGAAGCTGCGCAACGTGATGCCGACGAGACAAGCCCATATGGACTATCTGTCCGTCCTGCTGTCGGCGATCGGCTTCGGCGGATTGCTGTACGGCTTCAGTACCGTCAGCAGAACCAGCTGGAGCGACAACACGGTGATCATCACGACCGTCGTCGGTGCGATCGGCCTGATCCTGTTCACATGGCGCCAGCTCACGATGGAGAAGCCGATCCTCGACCTGAGGGTCTATCGTCATCCGATGTTTACGCTGGCCTCCATCATCTCGGTCGTCGTTTCTGCAGCCATGTTCTCCGGGATGATCCTGACGCCGGCTTACGTGCAGAATGTCCGCGGCATCACGCCTCTGGACTCCGGGCTTCTGATGCTGCCTGGCGCGATCATCATGGGGATCATGTCGCCGATCACAGGCAAGCTGTTCGACAAGTTTGGCGCCCGCATCCTGGCGGTCATCGGGTTGACCATTACCACCGTCGCCACCTATTTCATGTCCGAATTCCAGATTGATACGCCCTATTCGCATATCATGATGGTCTACATGCTGCGCATGTTCGGCATGTCGATGGTGATGATGCCGATCATGACGAACGGCCTGAACCAGTTGCCGACACGCCTTAATCCGCACGGCACGGCGTTGAACAACACGATCCAGCAGGTTGCCGGTTCGCTCGGCACCGCGATCTTCGTGTCGATCATGAACAGCCATACGAAGGAGCGCGCAGCCGAATTGATCGTTGAGCGTGGCCTGGACCCCACGGCATTGACCGCTGAGCAGCAAGCGCTGATCGGTCAGGAATCGCTGATGTACGGCATCCAATATTCGTTCTGGATCGCGATGTTCGTGACGATCGCAGCGCTGGTCCTGGCATTGTTCGTGAAGCGTGTGGACGTCAGCAAGGAAGCGGTGCAGAAGCTGGAGCAGGAAGGCGAGAGCGACATCGCAACGGACAAGAAGCTGGCAAGATCATAATGTGAAAAGGACGAAGCCTTCAGGCACTTAAGCGCCTGATGCTTCGTCCTTTTTGGTGTCAGCCCCTATCTGAGGCGGATGGTTTGGTGGGGTTGCCTGAAGGCTCCACCGTTCCGGGGAGGACTTTACCATTCCAGATCGATCTCCAGCGTGACCGGACAATGGTCGCTGCCCATGATCGCGGATTCGATGGTCGCCTCCCGCACCTTGTCCGCGAGGCGAGCCGCCACGAGGAAGTAGTCGATGCGCCATCCGATATTGCGCTCCCTGACCTTCGGCATGAACGACCACCAGGTGTACGCGTCCGTTCGGTCCGGATAGAGATGGCGGAATGTATCGATGAACCCGGCGTCCAGCAGCCTCTCCATGCATGCCCGCTCCTCTGCCGTATAGCCGGAGTTGCCTTCGTTGGATTTGGCATTTTTGATGTCCTTGGGCCCTCTCGCGACGTTCATGTCGCCGCAGATGATGACCGGCTTGCGCTCGTCCAGCTTGCGCACATAGTCCAGGAAGCGGTCCTCCCACTCGAGCCGCATGCCGAGCCTGGACAGATCGCGCCTCGCGTTCGGCGTATAGACATTGACCAGATAGAACGAGGCGTACTCGGCCGTGATGATCCTGCCCTCCGGCTCCTCATTCGTCTCGATGCCGTAGTGCGCCGAGAGCGGCTCTTTCCTCGCGAATACCGCCGTTCCCGAATATCCCTTCTGCTCCGCATAGTTCCACAGCTGGACATACTCGCCGCCCAGGTCCAGCTCGATCTGCCCCGCCTGCAGCTTCGTCTCCTGCACGCAGAACACGTCCGCATTCATCTGCCGGAAGATATCCAGGAACCCTTTGTTCACACATGAACGAAGACCGTTCACATTCCATGATACGAGCTTCATATATCTTGCTCCGTTCTGTTGGACTTGATTCACAGCATTTCAAGCATAGCAGACGAGCCCGTGCCCTATCAATCACTCATTCTATCAACTCTCTCAAGAAGGGGCCAGGCGGCTCAACCTCATCCAGCAGTCGGACCAACACGGGCTTGTGCGCGACCGGCTATCCCCGACTGCGACCCGTTCTTCCAACGCTCGGCCTGCTACCCTGACCGCGATCAGTCCCTTCCTGCTCTCGATCCATTTTCATCGGGTAGCGACCTGCACCGTCCAGCGCGCGACCGGCTATCCCCGACTGCGACCTGCACCGTCCCTAATCTGTCAGACTCGGGCCTATATATTCATAGCTGGTGATTCTCCCGGATTTCACCGTTGGCATCCCCCTGAGCAACCCTTTCTTGCATAACAGCTTCAGATGCCTGACCGCTGTCTGCCTCGTGATTCCACATGCCATCGCCGCATCCACAGGACGAATCTGCCCGCCGGAGAGCCTGGCCAATCGGATCAGTTCCC
Organism: uncultured Paenibacillaceae bacterium; assembly: GCA_937957685.1. GTDB lineage: Bacteria > Bacillota > Bacilli > Paenibacillales > DA-C8 > Insulibacter. The sequence continues at coordinate 256 of CALGAO010000112.1, read as the reverse complement.
GCTCGATCCGGCTGACTCCCGCATCCCGATGTGTAGCAGCAGTGTACCGGCTGAGGATCATTCGCACGAACATCTTGATGAGATCATGATTGCTTTCCAGCTCATCGTATGGAATCGAGATCACCTGGCAGCCCAGGCTTTGCAGGAACAACTCCCGATTCAGTTCATTTTTGTAGCGCGTGCGATCCGTCTGTTGAACATGCGGGCCGTAGCCTTTGATCTCTATGGCGATTCGCGTCTCTGAAGCGATATACCT
>CALGAO010000111.1 GCA_937957685.1 uncultured Paenibacillaceae bacterium | reverse complement strand
GGAAGCCTTTTTCCATGCTTTTCCGCATTCGTTCACCAATTATTCCTTTTTTCTGCCCACAAACATTTTACACTCACACTGTATACGTGGTCTCCGTGAGATCCGAAACGACGAGCTCCCAGTCTTCCGGATCTGTCGGAGCTTCCTCCCCTTCATACTTATATACAGAATAACTGTCAGCCTCCGTTACGGCATCCCATTCCAGGGTCACTTCACCGGCCCCCGCTGTACTCGTCAGATTCGTCGGTGCAGGTGGAGGGATTAGCTCTTTCCATTGTGCATACAGAACCGTATCTGCACTCACGACAAACGATCCATCCGCCGCGGTGCCCGTTCCATCGGCTTCCGTATTCCAGCCGATGAATCTGTAGCCTGTCCGGGCAGGAGGTTCAGGCAGGAGGCCAAGTTCATCGCCCGGCAGCAGCGTCATGAATGCCGGGGTGGCCTTCGTATGACCGCCGTTGCTGTCGAAATGAACCGTGGAGCTGACAGGCAGCGTCCTGCGGGTCTGATATACGGCTCCATCCGTTCCGACTGCCAGGAAAGTGGCCTTGCCGCCAGCGACGGAAAGGAATTCGGTCGTGGCGACATCGGTCGCGATCGGGATCCACGATGTGTTGCCTTTCTTCAACACCCTGATGGTTCCGCCCGTGCCAACGATCACATAAGTTTGATCGTGATAAGCGATGCCGTTGTACGTCACACCGCTGATTCCGCTGCTCCTGTAAGCCCAGTCGTTTCCATTGGCAGAATAGTACAAATTGTACAGCTGATAACTCGGATTGTTGCCTGTACCTGCTGCGTAATACTCATCCTCGCCATAGGCAATACCGTTAAGAGAGACATCCACCGTGGTATATCTGCTCCAACTTACTCCGTCCTCAGACCAATAGGCCTTGCCATGATACGTGCCATACACGCCATGGCCTACGGCTACAAACAGCCCATTGCCATAGGTCACGTCACGGATATCCAGGATGTCTCCGGAATCCGCCTCTGCCCACGCGGTTCCATCCTCCGAATAGATCACGGTTCCGAAATCGCCTACAGCCACGAACTTGCCATCGCTATACACAATGCCGTAAAGAGGATTGGACGTCGGGCTCTCCTGTTCGGTCCAGCTGTAGAGATTGGTCGACGTGAGTACCGTGCCGTTATCACCAACCACCACATACAACCCCGCGCCATATGCGATGTCGCGTAGTATCACCGTACTGTCACTCAGCTTCTTCCAGACCGCTCCGCTGTTGGAGGAATAGACGCCTTTGCCCAAAGCCACATACTGGCCGTTTACGATGTTCACGCCATAAAAAGTTTCACTTTGATATTTGCTCCAATTCATGCCGTCATTTGACGTCACGATATCCAAAGGACCTACACTGACATACAAACCGTCGCCATAAGCGATTCCATTGCGAGCATTTATTAATTGTGTAGTGGCCTGAGACCACGAACCTCCGTTTGAAGATTCATAGATGAATCCGCCCATTAGTCCTGACCCAACCACCAGAAACTTTCCGTTGGTGAATGTGACGTCTTTGACGTCTCCGGTAATGCCCCCTAAACTGAATGACCAGTTCACGAGGTCACTTGAAGTAAGGACTGTTCCGAGAAAACCGATCGCGACCACTTTGCCATTGCCCGCAGCGACACTGTACAGATCGAATAAGATCCCGCTTTCCTGTAACGTCCATTGCAGACCATCGGTCGATGTCAGGACCGTGCCATTGTTGCCTACAATGACGAATCCCCCATCCGCATAGGTGACAGCATTCAGTTGCCCCGAAGTGCCGCTGACCACAGGAATCCAATGGGATCCGTTCCTGGAAACGACGATGGTCCCATTGTCCCCTGCTGCCACGTACATATCGTTACCATAGGCTACTCCCCGAAGCGTCCTGGTCGTGCCGCTGGATCGTGGCAGCCAGTCCTCCCCATCGGTGGAGATCAGGATCGTGCCGTCCGCCCCAACGGCGATCAACCTGTCTCCTCCGCCTGTGATGTCATGCAGTTCCTTGGCAACACCGCTCATCTGTTTCGTCCAGACCGTGCCGTCGTAGGTGGCGGCGATCAAGCCGTTAGCCCCGACCCCGACAAATATGCCGTTCATGTATGCGACAGCGTTCATCGCCTGGGAGCTGGATACCTTCCGATTGATCCATGAAGTGTATGGATCGATCCATTTGGCATACAGGGTGACGTTCTCCGTGCCCATCGCAAACGTCTGACCGGGGAGATAATCCGTTCCCGTCCCGTCCTGCTTGGTATTCCAACCGTTGAATATGAAACCTTCTTTCTTCAGCCCCTTGCTGTTGTCATGGACGACGGCCAGGTCTCCGCTGCTGTACAGCGTAGGGTCCACCGGCACATCGCCGCTGTCTGCGCCGTTGCCATCGTAGGTCACCGCATAGCCGTTCTCATCAGGCGCCGCAGATACCGTTGGGAGGATCAGCCCCCCGGGCAACGTTCCGAAGACAACCGCAACCATCAACATGCAGAGGAACAGCTGTTTCAATCGCAATACTTTCATGAACTCCTCATACTCCCTCCTGGATTCGACAATTTCCTTAAAAATCATATAAAAACCGACCTTAAAAAAACCTTAAAGCCCCTCCAGCCAATCAAAAAAGGTTATCCCCGTCATGCCACTTGTGGCATGAACGGAGATAACCTTCAGGCGTAAACGTTGTGCACAGGTTGAGTCCGGTGTCACGCGGGCTGCGCCGGAATCCGCACCGTCACCTTCGTGCCCAGCCCCGGCGTGCTCTCCATCTGCAGGCCGGTGCCGTATTCATACTTCAGACGCTTGTTGATGTTGATCAGGCCGACGCCCTGGCGCTGGTTCGGCTTGGCGTGCGGCAGCTGCTGCAGCAGCTCGCTCCGGAAGCCAACCCCGTTGTCCTCGATGACAAACAGGTATTCACCATTCTCCTGATAGGCAGTCAGCTTGACCGTGCCCCCCTCGATCCGGTTGCCGATGCCATGCCGGATCGCGTTTTCGACCAGGGGCTGGATGAGCAGGGGCGGCAGGTTCACCTTGTGCATGCCGTCCGCGATGTCATACACGAAGCGCAAGCGGTCCTTGAAGCGCGCTTTCTCGATCTCCACATAGGTGCAGATCAGGCTGAACTCCTCCTCGAAGGGGATCCGCTTCTCCATGTGGCTGAAGCGGAAGCTGCCGCGCAGATAGTCGGCCAGATCGCTCGTCAGCTTGCGCGAGCGCTCCGCATCCGTATAGCTGGACGCCACGATGCTGTTCAGGACATTGTACAGGAAATGCGGCTTGATCTGCGATTGCAGGAACGCCACCTCCAGATCGACCGCCTTGGCAAGCGAATCCTTCAGCGCCAGCAGGCTGCCGATCCTCGCCTTCAGCTCCGCCACATCGAACGGCTTCGGCAAGAAATCGTTCGCCCCCGCCTCGAACGCCGCCACCTTGTCCTGCGAACCGATGGCCGCGGTCACCATCAACACGGGAAGCTCCGGCAGCGTGTACGTCTTGCGGATCTCCTGGCATACCTCGTAGCCCGACATGCCCGGCATCATCAGATCCAGGACGACCAGGTCGATCCTGTTCGGCTTGCTGATCTCCCCGATCGCCTCATACCCGTTCTTGACGGCGATGACATTATGGCCGAGCGGCTGGAGCGCCTCCATCAGCACCTTCAGATTCAGGAACTGGTCATCCACGATCAGGATCGTGTGCATGCCTCCCTGATTGAGATAATAGGGGGTTTCCAGCGTGTATTCCGGCGTCCTGACCGGGGGTACGAGCGACTGGTTCCCCCCGGATGCCGCGGCTACCGATTTCCCTCTGGACTTGCCGTCCGGCGCCACCGGAAGCGTGAAGGTGAAGGTCGTGCCGACACCTCTGGTCGACGATACCGTGATCTTGCCCTTCTGCAGCTCCACCAGCTGCTTCACGATCGGCAGCCCGAGCCCGAAGCCCCGATTCTCCTTCGCATCGTCGAAGGTCTGGAATGCCTCGAAGATATGCGGGAGATTATGCGCCTCGATACCTTCCCCCGTGTCGCTGACCGAGATCTCGATCATGCCCTCTTTCTCCGCCGCCGACACGACGATGCTTCCATCCTTCGTATGCTTGACCGCATTGTCCAGCAGGTTGCCGATGATCTGGCCGAATCGGCTCTCATCCGCCAGCGCGTACGGCAGGTGATCAGGCACCCGGTTCACCAGGCGGGTATTGCGATCTTCACCCAGAAACGAATAGATGCGCACCTGCATCTCGACCGCCGAACGAACATCCACCTGCTGCGGATCGATCTTCAGCTCTCCCTGCTTCAGCTTGGAGAAATCCAGGATATCGTAGACCAGCTGCGAGAGCCGTCCGGTGATGCTCGTGATGAGATGGAGCTTCTCCCGCTGTTCCTCCGTCGGTGGGTGACGGCTGTCCTCCAGCAGCGACCTGGAGATGTGCATGACGCCGTGCAGCGGCGACTTGAACTCATGGGAGGTTCTGGCGAGGAATTCGTCCTTCAGCTTGTCCGACTTCATGAGCTGGATGGACAGTTCCTCGATCTTCTTGAACGCGTTGGAGAACCGGAGCGACATGAGCAAGGCCAGTATCAACAGCAGCACGAACGGCTCGAACGGCGGCAGCGTGTCCAACGGAACGCCGAAGTACACATTGAGATTCTGCTCCAGCGCGTAGATGTTCAGCGTCACCGCGGCGAAGGCCAGATACACGCTTCCTTCCACCTTGTGGAAAGCCGCCACGATAAACACATAGATCGCATACAGCAGCGGGAAGGTCGCGTAGAATGTCACCAGCTGTCGGTACAGCGACTCGAACCAGGCGAAGAAGAACAGGATCCCGAAGGCGAGCACCGCACCGACGACCACGCCGCCGCGAATCAGCCATCTGGCGCAAAACGGCCGAAACGCCGCGTACAGGTACAGCAGGAACGAGAGCCCCACGCCCACCGCTGTCATCAACTGGACGCGAATAAACAGCCAGAAGGGCAAGTGCCCGAATGCTTCATACAACACCCGCTCACCGCGCGTGCTGGTAAAAAGGGCCGAACACACGAACACCATGCCCAGCATGAACAGGGACAGATCGTTCTTGCGCTGCGTATACAGACCGATGAAATACAGCCCCATGATCAGGAAAGCGGTGATGCTGACCCAGTCATGGCTGATCGACCTGTCGCGGAAGGCGGAGATATCCTCGGCGTATCCCAGATAGATCGACTCGGTCACGCCGCTGCTGGGCGGAAAATCATAATTGGCCACCTGCACGAGGATCTCGTTCCACCCGGGCTCCAGCTTGAAATAGCTGACATAGGGCTTGTTCTGCGATCGGTAGGTCGGCCCCTCATCGGGGTCTCCGCTCTGGCCCACGACCTGCCCGTTGATGAGGATGCGGTTGGCCATCTGGATCGATGAGGTTTTCAGCCCGTATATGGTCGCACCGTCGCTGATCCTGACCCTCAGGCGATAGGTGGCCTCCCCCAATGTATGCTGGTGCTTCGACCAGGAGCCAGGCACGTTGATCCATTCCGGTTCGCGCGCGGAGGCGAAATCTTCGGGGGGCGTGAGCTTGCCGGGATAGAACTCCCATTCCCCATCCAACGGAACGACGCCATCATCGGCGAAGTTCCATGCGGTCAGATCAAGGACGCCCTGTTCCGCGTGAGGCGCGGGCTTGATGATATGCGAGAAATAGAGGTAGAACAATCCGTACGTAATTGCCAATAAGGCCAGCGTTACCGCTGCCGCTGCCACTCTGTACCTCATGGAACTCAACCAGTCTTTCCTATTTTCTTGAACAGATTAACCGTCTCCTCTTCCAGCTCCACGCCGAGCTGTTCGCATATGACCTGCTCCAGCTGCCGATAGACGCGCAGCGCCTCGCTTCGATTCCCCGCATCCAGGTGCAGCTGGATCAGCTCCCGTCCATCCGACTCCGAATCCGGAGCGATGGCGAGCACGCGCTGCAGGCAGTCCTCCGCCAGCGCCAATCTCCCTTTCTGGCGGACATGCCGGAACATGCCGCGCAGCATGCGCAGATACTTGGCATTGATCGCCTCCTGCCGGAACACCGACCAGTGATAGTCGCAACCCTCCATGTAGGCTCCCTGGTACAGGGCGTTGATCCTGTCGTACAGCTCCTCATCCGGCTGCTCCGCACCCAGCATGCCATCCAGCAGGCTTTCCAGCTCGGTCACATCGACCGTCGCTCCATTGAGCCGGATGGCGAAGCCGAATCCCGATTTCTCCACCCTCATCGGGATGCCGTGCTCCACGAAGCTCTTGCGCAGGTAGGACAGGCAGGTGTACAGATACGTCTTCGCCTTGCCCAGATCATATTCGGGCCAGATCGATTCGATGATGAGCGCCGTGTCCACGTGCTTCTCCGCATGATGGATCAGGAACGCGCACAGTTCCTTCTCCTTGTTCGTCTTCCACGGGAGCTGCCGGCTGGCGTCATCCGGAAGAGGGATCGAGAAGCCGCCCATGCAACGAATATGAACCTCCGTACGGCTTGCGGCAGGGGATGCTGCCGGCTTGATGCGCGACAAGGCATGCTGCAGCCTGTTCGGCGCCAGCGGCTTCAGCAGATAGTCCGTTGACTGGATCTCAAACGCTTCCACCGCATATTCGGCATACGCCGTGGTGAACACGATGGGCACCCCCGGCTGGATCTCGCGCATTCGCCTGGCCGCTGTCATACCATTCATCAACGGCATCTCATTATCCAGGAAGATGGCGTCCACAGGCGCTTCACGCAAAGCCGCGATGGCCTGGACCGGATTCACATATCGCCCGACAATGTCCACATCCCCGACCTGTTTCAGCAGAATCTCCAGAAGATTCAATGCATCCTCTTCATCATCCACGAGCATCACGCGGATCATCCAGCTTGCCTCCCGAATCATTCGTTAATTAACAAAATCATAACACAAAAATGTCGATCCATATACAGTGATTTCCTGTTCACATCGACCGCCTGCGGTCAGCCTTCCTCATATGTCGAAGCGCCGTCTCTCCCGGTGGGATCGACGGCGCTTGCTTCATGCCTGTGGTACAGGTTCTGTCATCCGCCTTTCGTTCGGACGGGGGCGGTTCTATCCTCCATCCCTCAATTGGCGGAGCTGGTTCCGCCCCTTGCACGGGGCGGATCAGCGTCGGCTCGGATCCCGTTCCTGGGCCATGACAGAACGGTATCGCCTACGAGTTGATCAGATTCGCCGTCTGCAGAAGCCGCTGGAGCATGACCGCCGCCTCCGCCTTCGTCAGCTCCCGATGAGGAGCCAGCAAGCCGTATGCTCCGCGGATGATGCCGCTATCCGTTACCAACGCCGCGCCTTCACGGGCCCATGCCGCTACATCCGCAGCATCGGCGAACGGCGCCAGCACCGAATGCGGGTCCTCAGGACCTGCCAGCCCGGCCAGCTTCGCCGCGCGAGCCATGATCACCATCGCCTCCTGACGGGTGATCGTATCCTTCGGGCGGAACAGCCCATCCGATCCTCCCTTCACCAGGCCGTAGCGCTTCGCCGTTGCCACCGCACCGGCGAACCAGTCGTCCGGGCGCACCTCTCTCGCGAGCGGCTCGTTCGTCTCGAGGCCATCCAGTCCAAGCGCACGAACGGTCATGGCAGCGAATTCCGCCCGGGTAACGGCCCGATCGGGCTCGAACAGCCCGTTCGGCGCTCCCTTGACGATCAGACGGCTCGCCATGTCCTCCACCGACGCCTTCGCCCAATGTTCGGCCAGATCCGCGAAAGTGCGCTCGTTGTCGATGACCGTATACGCGCTGTTCGTCAGGCTGTTGATGATCGCCTCATACGATCCGTTCCGCTCCACGATCCGCGTCGGCACGTGGAACCATTCTCCGTTCGGCCCGATCCACACGCCGGTGGTGATGCGTCCGCGATCCACGCCCTGCGGTATCGTGATCGAGCGTTCCACATACGCCGTGAATCCGTCGATCTCCACGGTTCGGTCGCCGTATACCGCCGTGATCCGGAATTCGATGACCGGAGCCACATGGGCGATCGTCGCGGCGTCTTGACCGGTCGACTCCTGTGCCGGTACCTGGATCATCTCAACGTATACCAGGATGTCCTCCAGCTGAGTCGCTCCGAGTTGTTCAGCGACGATGACGATGTCGATCAGCTCGGCAGGGATGGAATATGCCGCACCCTCCGTCTCGACCTCCACGGTCGCATGCCTCATCCCCAGCGATTGCACCATGCGGCCGTTCAGCTCCACCTTCACGGCATCCGACCCGTTCAGGATCGGCACCGTGATCGTCGGCGCTTCTTCCTCGTCTGCCAGACGCTCGTCAAGCTTCTGCTCGTCCAGTGAGACCGTCGTCTGCTGTCGGCCGTCCACCGCATCCACCGTGGAGGTCGCCATCGCCTCCTGCACTTCTCCGTTCACGATGATCTTGAAGTCTTGCGAGGCCGGCTCTGTCACCGGTCTGAACGTGACCGGGGGCCGTTGGTCCGGCAGCGTCTTGATCGCCGTTGACTGATCCGCTGTGATGGCATTGCCCGCTAAGTCGAAGATCGATGCGCCGTCCGCTGGCGTTACGCTGATCGTCTCGACGCCGGTTGGTGTTCCTTCCACACTCAGGAACACCCGCACCTTCGTCTCGCCGCCCACAAGCTCCGACGCCGTCTCCGGCATATCGCCGTCAGCCGCGCGCACCGCCAGCACCGTCACACCTGTCGCCGTCCCATCGTTCGCTTCGAACTCAATGTCGAAGTCGTCCACGGTCAGCGCGCCAGTACCGTCATCCTTGCTGTACACCGGCTCGCTGAAGGTGATGTCCACATACGACGCATCCGCTTCCCACTCGGACTTCGTAATGGTCGGAGCATCCGTATCCCACGGGTCAATCTCCACCGTCGTCGCCTTGATCTCGTTGTAATCAAAATCCGTTATGGCCAGCAGATCGCCCGCTTCGTATCTCAGCAACACGCCCTCCTTGGCGGATAGGCTCATGTCATCCACGGTCAACACCAGGTGAATCGTATCCTCGGGATCCAGCTGGCTGACGGCCGTCACCGTGTAGGTTATGGCGCCGTCGCTGCCGATCTCCTCGACCGTGAAGCCGATGCGTTCGCCCAGATCATCCCAGATGACCACATCCTCGCTCATCGTGACCAGGATCGTCGTCGCATCCACCAGCTCCGCTTCGACGATCTCGGACGGCTCGGTCATGTTGAACAGCATCGCCGGGAAGCCAAACGGCTCATCCGGCATCGGATTGCCGGCCAGGTCGAAGATCGACTCCCCGTCCTTCGGTTTCAGATACAACGTCTCCAGACCGTTCGCCAGACCCACCACTTCAAAATAGATGGCGAATCTCGTCTCGCCCCCCGTCGGCGCACCGAGAAACACCCAATCAAACTCATCCATCGCTTCCAAACCCAGGATATTCACGCCTTCCGCCAGACCATCCTCCGGCACATCAAGCACCAGCTCGAAATGGTCAGCCGTCACGCCTGTGGTGCCATCGTCCGATCCGAAGATGCCTTCCAGCATATTGAACACGATGTAGTAACGTCCTTCCAGGTCGCGGTCCAGAAGCGGGCCATAGTCAATCTCCGGCGCGTCCGTGTCCCACGGATCGACGAAGAAGCCGCCTTCGTCGGTTGAGGCAAGCGGATTGCCCGCCAGATCGGCGATCCTGCCGTTGCCCGAGGCCGTATACCTGACCGTCAGCCCCTCCCTGGCGGACACGGCGAAATCCCTGGCCACCGTCAATACGATCTGCCGGTCGTTGACGCCGCGAGCCGTCGTGACGACCGGATACGCGATCTGTCCTTCGCTGTCCGTTTCTTCCACGGTGAACCCGCCGTCATTGGCCTGCGCCAGCCCGGTCACATCCTCGCTCAGCGTCACGATGAGCATTGTGTTGCCTGACCGGGAGATGCTGACAATCTCGGGAGGCAACACATCCTCAAGATCAAGCGCACCAGTCGTCTGCGACGCGCCGACGGCATGTCCTGCCCGGTCGAAGATCGCCGTCGCGTCAGCCGCGGCCACGCTCACAGTTTCGCTGCCGCTCGCCGGCTTGTCCGTCTCGATGAACAGCCGCACCGTCCGCTCTCCACCAACCAGCGGGGAAGCCTCGTCCGGCGTCGCTCCATCCGCCTTGCGCACCGCCACGATCTCCACTGACTTGGCATGGCCGCCATTCGGTGCGAGCGTCAGTTTGAAATCGTCCTCCGTCACGGCACCGCTGCCGTCCTTCCCGCCGTACACGCCCTCGCTGAACGTCACATCCACATAGGCGTTGCCGGGGCCGATCGAACCCGATACGATCGTCGGCGCATCCAGATCCCACGGGTCGATCGTCAGGCCAGTCGCCGTGGACGCCAGCGGATTGCCCGCGATGTCCGCGATCGTCCCGTTGCCGCCTGCCGTGTATGTCACGGTGATGCCTTCCTTGGCTGACGGCCCGAGGCCATCGACCGTAAGTGTAGCGCTGAGCCCGTCGGCTGACGTCCGGGCAGCCTTCACCGCATACCCGATCGACGGATCGCCCGTCTCCGTCACCGAGAAACCGGCGTCATCCGCACGGTCGAACGCCTCCACCGCCTCCGTGAACGTCACGGTCAGCGTAACGTCATCGACCCGCGTCACCGACGCGATCCCGGGCTCTTCCGTATCCCACGGATCGATCTCTATGCCGTCCGAATCGGTCGCCTCCAGGGCAAAGCCCGCCGGGTCCCGGATCGTCGCCCCGCTGCCCGGGGTATAGATCAGCGTCACGCCTTCCTTGCCCGATGCCGCCATCGATTCGACGGTCAGCACCGCATGGCGGTCATCAGCGCCCGGCCCGATCGCCGTCACCTCGTAGGTAACCGAGCCGTCGCTGCCTGTCTCGACGACGATGAAGTCCGCCGGATCGGCATCGGACAGTCCGATCACCCCCTCGCTGAATTCCAGGATGATCTCCGTATCGTTGCTCCTTTCCGCACCCGCGATGAAAGGCGGTGTGATGTCCGTCAGCACGAACGATCCGAGCAGCGTCTCCGCCTCGATCGGAGTGCCAGCCTTATCGAAGATCGCCAGACGATGCACCGGATAGATCGCGACCTCCTCCACTCCGGTCGGATCCCCGTCGATCGACAGGAACAGCCGCAGTGTCGTCTCCCCTCCGTCCGGCTGCTCGCTTCCTCCGGCGTTTCACCGTCAGGCTGGCGCACGTAGGACACGCGCACTCCCTTCGCATTGCCGCCGTTCTCCGAAAGTTCAATCCTGAAATCGCCTGCCCACAGTCCGCTTGCTCCGTTCGGATTGCCATAGACACCCTCGTCGAAGGTGACGTCGACATAGGCATTGGTCTCCTCCGCTTCGATCGACACCGGAGCAGGTGGCGTCGTGTCATCGTCTCTCCGCGCGTGCGCCAGCACATGGTTGCCGCCCGAGCTGAACTGCACGATCCGCTTGCCGGCGAACGCGGTGATCGGCGTTGGCACCGAGCCGTCGCCGTCGGTGTCATTGCCGATGCCGAGCTGGCCATTACCAGCCACGCCGCTGCCGTACACCTCATACCCGTCTTCTGATTCAACTGCGATAAACATCTGATAACCGGACATGGTGATGGTTCCGGCGACCGCACGCTTCCCGGCCAGCGCTTCGACCCGGGTCGGCGCGAGACGATGAGTCATATCGCCAAGACCGAGCTGGCCATGTTGGTTGTCCCCGAACACATAGACATCACCGGAAGCCGTGATCACCATGGACGAGGTGCCGCCCGCATGCACGGCGATCGCCGGATCATCGGACGGCAATCCCTCGATCCACTTCGGTATCCATTGATACTCCTCGTCGCCATGGCCCAGTCGCCCCTGTCCGCCATGACCGAACGAGTATACCTTGCCCTTGTCCGTCAGGATCAGCGCATAAGCGGAGCCTTCCGAGATGGCGATCGGCCGCTCATCCTCAGGCCAGGCGCCCACGATCTTCTCCGGGGTTAGCTCCGGTACCCAGCCGAGCTTGTACACATCCCCATCCTCTGACAGGACGAGCGAGCCTCCCCAACCTGCCGATACATCCACGATCCTGACATCTTCCATGACGCGAACCGGCGTATATACCCTGTCGTTCAGTGAAGGATCGCCGAGCTGGGCATTATTATTCCTGCCGAAAGCATACAGCTCACCGGAAGTCGTGACGGCGAGCGAATGATAATCCCCGCCTGAAAGGGCCGCGATCCGGATCGATTCACCTGACAATACGGGATTTACGACCGGCGTGGTCTGGGGAGAATCATGGCCAAGTCCCAGCTGACCATGGGTTCCGTTGCCAAACACATACAGGTTGCCGTCACTGCCTGCGACCAGCGAATGACCCAACCCGGCTGCAAAGGCGACCGGTTCGGGCAATCCGGGTATCAGCTCCGGTATGCCGCGATTGGCGTAATCGCCGAATCCGAGCTGCCCGTTACCGTTATTCCCCAGGGCGAACAGGCCATACCCCGGCACGGTGGGATGTCCGGGCATCACCGTGATCGGAGGTGCGGACTCCTGGCGTGCGCCGCACCTTGTCGTTCCACAGATTCACGGTGTACAGCGTGACCGGCGTCCCGCCGTCATACACCGGAGGGGTGAAGGACACGGTCAATTGCCGATGTCCGGGTGTGACCGTGATATTCGAAGGCGGATCCGGGTAGTCGTACACGGACGGACCCAGCGTCAGCAGAAGCGAGTGGAACCGCTGCGCAGCGATTTTCGTAACCTGCACGCCCGCTGGCGTAATCTCCCTGGGCAGAGTCACATCGTCAGCCGTATTGACCCCTTGACCGCTATAGGAATCCTGTCCAAACGAGTACACCTTGCGCGATTCCGTCAGCACCAGACTGAAGTTATTGGCGGCCTGGATCATCACGACCTTCTCGTCGCCGAACAAGGAGGCGGAGAGCTCCGTCGGAGGGAGGGTTTCCCAATCGATCTCCGCGGATCCAGGCCCAACTGCCCGTATGACGTCTGTCCGAAAGCGTGTACCCGACCGTTCGCCGTCAACACCAGGGAATGGGTAGACCCGGCTGAGGCGGAGACGACAAACTCGCTCGAGAAATCCGTGACGAGCGTCGGTTCCACCCAGTATGCTGTGCCGCTGAGGGCCGGCACACTGCCTGCGGCGTACAGACTGCCATCATCCATGACGAAGAACGTATGTCTGGAACCGGTGGAGATCGACTTCACCGTGGCCTCCGGCGCGAACCCGGTGACCTTCTTGAACCCATAAATATTCTCATCGGTATCCTCCAGACCGAGCCCCAGCTTGCCGTACTGGTTGCGGCCGGTCGCATAGACCTCGCCATCCGTCGTCACCAGGAACGTCATGTAGTAGTTGGCCTCGATCGAAGCCATTTCCCCGTTGACTGGAAGCGGTGTCGGCAAGGTGACATTTTCGACTTCACTCGCGAAGCCAAGCTGTCCGTAGCTGTTGTCGCCGAACCCATACACCTTCCCGTTATCCGTCAGCAACAAGGTGTGAGTATCTCCTGCGTCGATCGCCACCACCTGGCCATCGACACCGCTCAGATCCACCATTACCGGTGTCGCACTAAACCCCGAATTCCTGATGGTCCCGTTTCCCAGCTGCCCTTTATTGTTCGCCCCGACCGCATACACCTCTCCATCTGCAGACAAGACTACGGAATGGGAGAGACCCACCGCGATGTCGAAGATGTGGAGGCCCGGGAACGCTGTCACCAGCTCTGGCGCCAGCTGGGTCGAACCGCCGTTATCCAGCGCAAGCTCGCCCATACTGTTCCGCCCAAAGGCGTGCAGTTCCGGCAAACCGTCCTCCTCTTCGGTCGAGAGCGGTGCGAATCCAGGCTCGTCATCGTCCGCCTCCTCTCTGACCGTATCGTCCTCCGTCAGATCGTCGCCGTACACGGCGTCCGTGACACTGTCGCCTCCCATTGCGTCCGCAACATGGCTGTCCGTCCCGACGTCCTCCGAACCCGGGACTGGCTCCGCCCATGCGGCGAACCCGCTTTGCACGATGATCACAACGAAGCAGAGCAGCGTCATCGCGATCCTTCTCCGAGTCATGCCTCGCTTCATCTTCAACCTCCATTGCAGTCAGATCGTTCAATATATCCACGACGGATACTTTTGACTCACGACCAGCGTACTACAATGGACCTTAAAAAATGTCGATTCATGGAACCACCGTCCATTACGACCAGTTCGACAAGACCGGTGAATCTTGACCTTGATGACAGCCCCTTTTGGGATGCCGTTTCGAACATCTCGTTATGTCCGGAAGACGTTTGCTTCACGGCGGTCATATCCGGTCATCCCGGGAGGTGGGAGGATGGTCTCCATGCGTCTCGTCTCCACCCTGGTGAAGCTCCCAAGGCATTCCGAACAAGTGATGTTCTATCATTTACCAATACTATTGCAGGCTTGTCTGAGATATAATAGGGAATTACTCTGATGAATTCCGTCACCTGTATGCAACTGAGGAGGATGTCATGTTTATCACCTATGTGCTCGCGGGGCTGGCTGTTGCCATGCCGGTGGGCGCCATCACCGTAGAGATGACCAAACAGTGCCTGAAAAATGGCTTCCTGCACGGCTGGGCGGTTGGGCTGGGCGGGATGACGATCGATCTCCTCATGGTCCTTGCTCTGCATCTCGGCCTGGCTCCGATCTTGCAGATCCCTTACATCCAGGTGCCCATGTGGCTGATCGGCGCGATCTTCCTGTGCATGATCGGCTATGACTCGATCCGGCATGCCGACAGGGACATTGCTCTGCCAGGCGAGACGACCACGAGATCGATCCTCGCATCCTATCG
>CALGAO010000110.1 GCA_937957685.1 uncultured Paenibacillaceae bacterium | reverse complement strand
TGTTGTTGTTCTGTGATATTGTCAGGGTGTAACTGTTCCGAGAAAATGTCAGTATGAGTAAGGAGCAGATCACTTTGACAAAGGACGAACTGAAACGCGTTATGGTCATTGAGAAATGGATCGACGGTCATCTCACGGAACAGGACGTTGCACGCAACCTGGGCATCAGTGTCCGTCAAGCGTATCGGCTCAAGGCAAAATATCGGAACGGAGGTGCGCCAGCAATGGCTCATGGGAATCGAGGGAAAAAGCCCGCTCACACATTGGCCGATTCGCTCAAACAACGCGTGCAGCACCTGTATCAAGATCGCTACTTCGGAAGCAATTCGACTCACTTTGCCGAACTGTTAGCCGAACACGAGAACATTCACTTAAGCGTGTCTTCCGTACGGCGCATTCTCCTTGAAGGCGGGTTGCGCCCTGCGCGGGTACGCCGTCGTCCAAAAGTCCACAGACCCAGGCCTCGCAAAACCCAAGCGGGCATGATGTGGCAAATCGATGCGTCCCCCTATGCCTGGCTGGAGGATCGCGGTCCTCAACTGACCCTGCACGGTATTATCGACGATGCCACCGGTGAAGTCATCGCGGCCGCTTTCCGACCGACCGAGACGTTGGAGGGTTACGTGACCGTGATGATCGAGGGACTGCGCCGCAAAGGAGTACCGCTTGCGCTGTACAGCGACTGCCATTCGATTTTCCACCCTCCCAAGGGCAAACGAACGATTGAGCAGGAACTGGCCGGCGAACCGCAGTCACTTTCCACGTTCGGACGCGCGATCGCCGATCTGGGCATGATCCACATCGAGGCGCTGTCCCCGCAAGCCAAAGGGCGGATTGAACGGCTCTGGCAAACGCTTCAGGATCGCTTGGTGATCGAACTGCGCCTGAGGAATGTATGCACGATGGAGCAAGCCAACCGGGTACTGCCGGAACTGATCGAAAAGCATAACCGACAGTTCGCCGTTCCGCCGCAAGAGGACGAATCGGCCTACCGACCGCTGCCCGAAACGCCCTTGGAGCATATCTTCACCCGGCGGGAATACCGGCGAATCAGCGGCGGACAGACGTTCTCCTGGAAAGGCAAATGCTATATGCCCAAGCCCGGTTCCGGCGTTCCGCGCTGGGAGGAAAAGGCGGTTGTCGAAGTCCGCATCGGCATGGATGGACAAGTATGGCTATGGCACCAAGGGCGTGCGTGGCCCTGTGTGCAAACGCAGCAGATCCAGGCTCAATCGTTGTCGACGGCCAAAAAAACAGCGGAACCCGCGCCCCCGCGCAAGCCCGCTGCCAACCATCCCTGGAGAGCACCATTCTCCAGGAAACAACTACAGCAATTCCAGCGTAGCACAAACAGCGGGTAACAGGCAAGCGGCGAAGGGCGGCCTGACCGGCTTATCCCCTTTGCCCGAAAACGGCGATCCGAACGTCAAGGGCGGCGCAAGCCGTCGTCGACAGACGATTGCCGGTTCGCCGGTAACCCTTGACGGAGGAGAGCCGTTTCGGATAATTCAGCTCTCCGGTCAGGCACGAATCCTGACATTTTCATAGAACAATTAACCTGACATTTTCACAGACGCTTGACAACGGCACAGGACTGAAACTCGGTCGTCAAGGAAACGTCATTTGAAGTGAAGGTAGCAATCGGATATGATGAATGGTAGCGAAAACCTTTCATGACGAGATCAAAGGAGTGAACGTTCATGAGCGAGGCCGCCCAAACCCTGGAGGGATGGTACAGTCTGCATGATTTCCGCAGCGTGAACTGGACCGTGTGGACCAATCTCACGCCGGAGGAGCGGGCTGAAGCAATAGATGAATATCGCCGACTTGAACAGCAATGGCGGCAAACCGAGGAAAGCAGACAAGGAAGCACGGCAATCTATGGCATCGTGGGCCAGAAGGCCGACTTCATGTTCATGCATCTGCGTGAGACGCTAGAGGAACTGCAGGAGATCGAGACGGCGTTCAACAAGACGCTGCTCGCCTCTGCCCTCGTGCCGGTCTATT
This sequence comes from uncultured Paenibacillaceae bacterium, assembly GCA_937957685.1. Classification (GTDB taxonomy): domain Bacteria; phylum Bacillota; class Bacilli; order Paenibacillales; family DA-C8; genus Insulibacter. The sequence continues at coordinate 31,061 of CALGAO010000110.1, read as the reverse complement.
CGTATGTCTCGATCGTGGAGCTGAGCAGCTATGTGCATGAGCCGGGCGAGGACCCGATGCAGAATCCGCACATCGTCGCCCGCCTGAAGCCGGAGCTGCCCAAGGCGAAGCATGTGTGTTTCTATCCGATGGACAAGCGGCGCCAGGGCAACGACAACTGGTACATGCTGCCGCTTGACGCGCGGCGCGAGATGATGCGCAGCCACGGCATGATCGGGCGCAGATACGCCGGTCTCGTGAAGCAGATCATCACCGGATCGATCGGCTTCGACAACTGGGAATGGGGCGTCACCCTGTTCGCCGATGACGCTCTGCAGTTCAAGAAGCTGGTCACGGAGATGCGCTACGACGAAGTGAGCGCCAGGTACGCGGACTTCGGCGAATTCTTCATCGGCAACATCGCCGATCCTGACCGCGTGGCGGAGCTGCTCAGGATCTGATCAACGATAAATGCCAATAAAAGTAAAATATGATGTTGCATACCCATATGAACATCCATGTGCCAAGGCGATCTTGTTCCAGCAAGGTCGTCTTCCCGTATGGACTGGTGTATTTCCTCCATATTATGCAAGCGCAATTTCAACCAATATATGCTATAATTCATATTGGTGTAATTGGAATCATGGGGAGGATTAACGGTTCATGACCTATATGCGCTCCAAACCTATCTATATCGCTGTCTCCCTGATTATCCTGGTGCCGTTATTCTTCCTGAACCTGTTCGATAGCCTGAATCATCGCGACCGGGAGATCGCGGACAGACAACGCGAAGCAACCTATTTCACCGCGCAGATCGAACGCCTGCTGGCCAGCGGGGGCCTGGCGGTTGCCGAGGATCCCGGCTTGTTCATCCGAAGCTTGTCCGAATTGATTCCGGAACATGGCATTGCCATCATCCTGAAGGACAGCGATCGCATCATCGCCTCCACCATGGAAGCCCCATCCGCCGCAATCACCGATTGGCTGACCGAAGCGATGGAGAGCCTGCAGGAAGGAGATCCCGTCGATGCGGTCATGAAGCATGAGATCCGGGTCGGCCGAACGGTGCCGCTTCGCGATGGTGAGACCGGTTACCTCTTCACCATCATCGACATTCGGGATATCCGCCGCGAGTTCCTGATCGATATGGTCATCCCGACGGTCTCCATCAGCATGGTATGGGTGCTGGTAATGCTGCTTATCCGCGCGCTGATCTACCGCTTCAATCGCAACCTGGAGATCCTCAGCTACCAGATCGAGAAGGACGAGGAGCACTGCGACAACATCCTGCTCTACCCCGACATCAAACCGATCCTGGAGAGGATCAGCCGCAAGAACATCGAACTGCGCACGATGGCGCAGAAATATATCAACGAGACCTACAAGATGAAACAGCTGATGGACATGACGCCGCTGGGCATCCTGTCCATCGATGAGCGCGGCACGATCACCGCCTGCAATGCCACCTATGCCCAGTTCTATCCGGACATGGACAAGGGCCGCATGGTCGGCATGAATATCCGCGCGCTGGCCAAGCATTCACGAATGCCGGAGGTGGAGGACAGGATCGAGCAGGCCTTAAATGGCGACGTCACCCACGCCTGCATGCTGGAGTATGATCAGCGCGTGCTGCTGGTCTACGCATACCCGATCTACGACGAGAACCAGACGATCAGCGGCGCTCTCGGCATCTGCCAGGACATCACGGAGATCGAGAAGTTGCGCAACGAGCTTCATCGGATCGATCGGCTGCAGATCATCGGCCAGATGGCGGCCAGCTTCGCCCATGAGGTGCGCAATCCGCTGACGGTCATCCGCGGATTCATGCAACTCATGCAGCGGCAGATGGATCCGATGAAGATCCAGGACTATCTCAAGATGGTCATCAGCGAGCTGGACCGATCCAATGAGATTATCGGCAATTTCCTGTCTCTCTCGCAGAACCGTTTCCTGCAGAAGGACATGATCAACCTCAATCGCATCATCGAAGAGATCGAGACGCTCCTCATCGCGGAAGCGAATCACAGCAACATCGAGCTGATCATCGAGAAGGATCCGAATCTTCAGGACCTGCTCCTGAACGACAAGGAGATCAAGCAGCTGATCCTGAATCTGACGCGCAACGGCATGGAATCGATGAGCGGCGGAGGCAGATTGTACATACGCACGATCCAGCTTCCCGATGCCGCGCTGCTGGAGGTCCAGGACACCGGCCATGGCATCCCCCAGGACAAGCTGGATCATCTGTTCGAGCCGTTCTACACGACCAAACCGAGCGGCACCGGCCTGGGGCTGGCCGTCTGCCTCAGCATCGTGGAGCGGCACCAGGCGAAGATCGACGTGAAGTCGCAGGAATCCGTCGGCACGACATTTACGATCCGCTTTCCCAACGTCCAGGACGAAGCGGGCAAGAACGCTGGATAGATGAAGAAAGGGTATCGGCCTTTGTGACCGATACCCTTTTATTCATTCCCGGATGAATCCTTCGCTTCGGCAGCTTCGGATTTCTGGCGGATATATTCCTCTGTCATGCGATCCCTTTGCCTGCTTTTCTCCTTCAGGCGCTCGATCGCAGGCTGGATCAGGCGATCGACTTCCTTCTGCACCGTGTAGGCCAGGTCGTAACGTTGGTTCTGCTCCAGGAACTGGCCCACTTCCATCAGTGCGTTGTACCGATCCAGCTCCTCGCGAGTCAGCAAACCGCGCACTTGCACACTGCAATGTCTCATGATCAACCCCTCCGTTCGGGAACCTGCCTGCTGCCTAGAAACGCGCCTTGCGGATGACGAGCGGTATGCCTCCGATCATGTACAGATAACGAATATCGATCAGCCGTTTCAGCAGAGCGGCCTTGAAGCCCTTGATCTTGTGCTGGCCAACAACACCGATGGCATTTCTCTTGCCGAGCGACGCCACGATGCCCTTGTTCTCGAAACGAAACTCCTTGAGCGATTCATTGCGGATCGTGGCGACCAGGTTATGCGCGCAGTTGTACCCCTGCTGCATGGCGATCTGGGCGGAAGGCGGATAGGGCTTGCCTTCCTCGTTGAGGCAGATCGAGCAGTCGCCGACCACGTAGATGTTGTCGTGGCCAGGGATGCGCAGGTAAGGATCGACGACGATGCGGCTGCGCGTCACCTCGAAGCCAGCCTTCTCCAGCAGGCTGTTGCCGCGGATGCCGCCGGTCCAGATGATCGTCGCGGTCCGGATCTCCTCACCCGAGGCGAGCACCACGCTGTTCGCATGGCATTCCTTGATCGGAGTGCCGATGATGAACTGCACGCCGTTCTGCTCCAGCGATTGCCGGGCGTACTCCACCAGCTCCGGGTCGAAGCCGGGCAGGATCGTCGGAGCTGCTTCGACGCAATACAGCTTCGTCCAGGAAGGATCGACGTCGAATTTTTTGCACAGCTTGGGCAGGCGATCCGCCAGCTCTGCGACGAATTCGATGCCGGTCAATCCCGCTCCGCCCACGACGAAGGTCAGGTAATCGCGGCGATGCGGCTCCTGCTTGAACTTGGCGAACTGATACTCGATATGCTCGCGGATCAGGTTGACCGAGTTGATGCTGCGAATGCTCATCGCATGCTCCTTGAGCCCCGGGATACCGAAGGTCTCCGGTTCCCCGCCAAGGCCGATCACCAGGTAGTCGTACGACAGGACGCCTTCATCCAGCACGACCTTGCGCTCATGCGGACGGATCTCCTTGACGGTCGCTTTCACGAAATCGATCTTGAACTCGTCGATCACGTTCAGAATGTTGATGCGCGCATTCTTCGGATCATCCGTGCCTGCAGCGGGCATGTGCAGATGCGTGGTGATGTAGTGATAATCATGTTTATTGACAAGCGTGACATCCGCCTCATTGTAGTTCAGTTCCTTCTGCAGACGTATAGCGGTGACGATCCCGCCATAGCCTGCACCCAATATGACGATTCTTGGCAATCGGTTCATGATGATCTCATCCAACTCCTATAAAAGATCTCTAATCTCTAACCATTCACGTATATCCACAAGTACGCATCCGTACCTTCAACTCAAAAAATATGCATGTGAAAAAATACACAAACCAGTCCGCTTACCCATTTTCATTAAAGTAATTCATCATAGATGATATAATTAATTGCGCCAAACTTCAAGCCCTAACAACGTTTTTTGTAGGAATGAACAAAGGGCCTTGGGACGGGCTGCGCCGTGCATTTATGGTCGATTTCAGCAGTGTGATCCGGAACGGATCGGGCGAAGGTCGGATGCATCCGATTAATGGTCAGAGGAGGGATGGGCATACTAGCAGCAGAATCAGGAGAAGGAGTCGATCATCATCATGTCAGGACTGTGTCCGATATGCAACAGTTTCTGTACGGTGGAGCTCATCTGTCGGCATTGCGGTCATCAGGCCCAGGATCTTGGAAGGTTCACGGATATGCTCGGGCCCTATTCCCCCTACCGGGACATCGAAGATCTGGAGATGACCCATGCCGATGCGGCGTCCACGGATTCCGCCTGCATACACGTGTGCGAATGTCCAACATGCCGTGAATCGTTTCTGGTCGGGTTCAATGAATGGCAGGGATGATATCCTGACGAAGTGCACGGATCCGCATCGAACATCATGCGCCCTTGGTGTTGTTAACCTTCAGGTTCCGGCGCTCGATCTCAGCCAGAAGCAGGTTGATGAATTCCCGATCCAGCTTCAGATCGACCGCACGATAATAAGATTCCAGCAAAGTCTCGTTGCTTAACAATCTCATCGCACATTTCCCCTTGCTTCATGATCATCAGCCGTCAGTTGTCACTCGACAGGCTTTACCCCATTTGTAAATCATTGGCTACGCATAACATCATAACATGGCATGGGCAGATGGACAACCTCCGTTTATCCACAGAATTGTGAACAGCCTTGTTGATGAGTTGTTAGCAAATGTCGTCATTCGTCTATTTATGAAGGTTCATGTTGTGGACGAACTTATTCACAATCTGTTGATAAGCTGGAGATAAAAATTATTTATATATAAATAATTGGATATAAACTACATTTATATGTCATCAGATAAAGCAAGGTTCCGATCGGCTGTCATCGCATGGCTCGGGCTGATGGTCGCCCCATCAAAAAAGGCACCCCCTGCTTCAGAGGATGCCTGTTCTTCAAAAACTTCGGATTGCTTGCAAGCCAGCCGGTCTGCCTAACACTTCTCCGGAACGCCCTCTTCATCCCTGGTCCGGAAGGAAGAGCCGCAGCCGCAAGTCGCAATGGCGTTCGGATTGTCGATGGTGAAGCCTCCGCCCATCGCCGACTCCTTGTAATCGATCGTTACCCCGTACAGATAGCGTGCGCTGTTCGGATCAACAACCACCTTGAGGCCGTTCATATCAAATGTCTGATCGCCCTCATCCTGGGTGTCATCAAAACCCATGCCATATGAGAAACCGCTGCAACCCCCTGGCTGCACGGCTACGCGCAGAAACATGTTTGGCGATTCCTGCTCGGCGAGCATCTCCTTCAGCTTCTCGCATGCCTTGTCGCTGATCGTGATCATAAGTGATCCACCTCCATGACTCCATTATATCAATCAGGTCCATGCCATCACAAGAGGTGAAAGCGGGCACGAGCGCCCTTGAGCGGTTCATCTGGAAACGCATGGTTAACGCGCCAACTCCCCGAGCTTCCGAGGCGATCCGGTGTCGCGAAGCAACCGGGTGATTGCGTCCCATGTTCAAGTTGGCCTATAATGTGCTATAATAGGAACGAAAGGAGCTGAGATCCATGAGTGAAGCAAATGCAACTTCCAAATATGATGAAGTTCTTGAAGTGCTGGACAAACTGCGTCCATTCCTCCAGAGAGACGGGGGCGACGTGGAGCTCGTCGACGTGGAGGACGGGATCGTCAAACTGAAGCTGATGGGCGCTTGCGGAAGCTGCCCGAGCTCGACGATCACCCTGAAGGCCGGCATTGAACGCGCGCTGTTCGAAGAGGTCGAAGGCATTCAGGAAGTCATCCAGGTATATTGATAACTCGGTTCAAGCACCTGACATAACTGCCTCAGCTTGAGGCGTACCTTCAGTCCCGGAAGAAACCGGAGACTAGAGGCGACGCGTATCGCGCTGAGGCAGTTTTTTTGCGGCCTGGTCCGCCAGAAGCCGGATGCACCAGGCAAACACCGTCTCCATCGTCCGGTACACCATGGCGCATCCCTGATCCAGCAGCTTCATGTTTCTCCGCAGATCCTCGATATGATTCGCTCTCGTGAAGTGTTTCCTCGTCTGGAGGATGTCGTCGAGCATCTCGACATTGACGTAGTGAATCTCCGTATTGCGCTTGTTCCTCAGAACGTTCAGCTCATCCTTGTACTCCGTCTTGATCCTCTGCATCTCCTGGTACAGCGCCTCCAGACCAGGCGCTTCCTTCATCTGGCGAAGCACCGTGAAGAAGCTATATCGCGGCTTGACCCGTTCCGTCCTCAGCCCGAACAGCTCATTCAGGAAGTAGCCCAGCTTGTCCAGCACCGAGAACACGCGCACGATCGCATTTTTGTAGAAATAGACATGGCGTTGGTAGTTCGCCAGTTCCTCCTCGTCCATCTCTTCCTCCAACGGCTTCTTGACCTTCCGGCTGAACCAGTCGGCCGCATGCTGGCTCTGCTCCAGTTCATTGAGCGAATCCCTGAAGCCGCTCGCCCATGCTTCGATGCGGTAGATCGGCTCATTGTCCTCCAGGCCATCTTCGTAGCTGGCTCTCAGCAGGCCGCAGTAACGATCGATCAGTCCGATGATCCGACGCACCTGCTCATTCCCGCGGTCTTCCTCTTGTCCAAGCAATCGCCGCAGCACGGCACCACCTCATTTCGTCTTACCAGTATGCGCTGTTCGCGGCTCCTTTCATACCAGAGGTTTACCTCAGATTTCTCAGGTTCGGACTGGCTGCATGGCTGGCTCCCTGGCGCGCGCTTCGCCAAACCTCGATCGCCATATAGCATTGCACCGAGAACAGAGCCCCGATGATCATGTTGTGAATCAGCGCGGTGAAGATGAAGATGTCCTCGTCGCCCAGGGCGAAGGTGACCAGACCGCCGCTGAGCACCTGCAGGATGATGGTCACAAGGGCGATCTTGCCGGCCGTTTGCATGTAGCCGGGCATCGACCGGATGCGCATCGTCCACACGAACAGCCACACGACGAGGATGAGCATGATCAGCGCGGCCAGGCGATGCACGAAGGCGATCCCGGTGGGGCCGGACAGCTCGGGGATGAGCTGGCCGTTGCACAGCGGCCAATCCGGACAGCCGCCGAAAGATTCCGTATGCCGCACATAAGCGCCGAGATACACGACGATATAACTGAAGATCACCGAGCCATAATTCAGGGCGCGATAACCTGCGGTATAAACGCCTCTGACGATCGGAAGCTCATCGTTCCTGCGGCGAACCGCCACGACGAGCAGCAGCGTGCTGGCAAAGGCGATCAGCGAGATGCCGAAATGAATCGCAAGCACGGCGTCGGACTGCGGCCACACGACCGCCATCGCCCCGAGGATCGCCTGGAGGATGGTGAAGACAAGCGCCATCGCGGCATAGAAAACCGCGTCCTTGCGCGCTTTCATCTGACGCCAGACGAGCACAAAGGTGGCGACGACGAGGATGCCCACGATCCCGCTGATGAAGCGATGGCTCCATTCGATTATCGATTCCAGCGTGTAGGCCGGGATAAACTTGCCGTTGCACAGCGGCCAGTCATCTCCGCAGCCGCGGCCGGAGTCCGTCTTCGTGACGATGGTGCCGGCCAGGAGCACGAAGAACATGCCGATGCAAGTCAGCAGCGAGACCAATCTGACAGAACGTTTCAAAGACACGCACCTACTTTAAAGATATAGTCGTCCGATAACCATTATAGCGGTCATTGCCAGCAAAACCAAGCTACCTGCGATTCTGTCGAAATTCGTTCAGAAATGAAAAACCGCACGGCCAAGCGCGCGGTATGCATGTCAAAGCCACCTCTTGGGAATGAACGCCAGCAATCGAACCAGCAGCTTCTGCACCTTCTTCGGGATGTAGACCAGATCGTCATCGGTGACGAGCTGGAACTTCAGCACGAGCACGAGGTACCCCAGGCCCATGATGAAGCTGACGACCGCCGCGTTGATCAGGTCGTTGAGCCGGCCGAGCGGCAGGACGAGCACCAGATCGAGCAGCTCGTGCAGGCCGAAGCCAACTCCCCCCAGCAAGGCGGTGAAGGCAAACAACAGGATCCACTGCCTCGGCGTGAACACGCGGAAGCTGATGATCCGCTTGAGCAGCCTGAGATAGAGCGTCAGGATGAAGGCGAAGGTGAGCATCGTGGCGCCAACGATGCCGTAGATGCCCAGCCACTCGGCGAGCGCGAGGCTCATGATGAATTTGACTCCGATGCCCATGATGACGATGCGCATCGTGTAGCGCGTGCGATCCAGTCCCGTCAGGATCGATCCGGTCGCCATCATCAGCACCTGGAACACCGTGCTGGCCACGAGCAGGGCGATGATGCCGGAACCGGCCTCGTCCCCGAACAGGAAGCCGTTGAACGACGGCGCCGAGGCGCATAGCACGAGCACGATCGGCAGGGCCGTCAGGATCGTGACCTTCAGGGCGAGGGAGCTCTGCCTCCGCACCTGCTCCATATCGCGCTGCGCATAAGCGGAGCTGACGACGGGCAGGATCGTCTGCCCGACCGCGATCGCCAGGACCGGCGCGATGCTGGCGAAGGCCTGCGCCCGGCCGGACAGGATGCCAAGCGCTTCCTTGGCCGCCTCGTATCCGATGCTCCCTTCCAGCAGGCCGATGGTGATCGACGAGTCGATGAAGTAGATCATCGGCACATTGAGCGAGACGAAGCTGATCGGGATGGCGATCTTGAACAGGCGCTTGTAGATCGCCTTGTTCGACTGCCGATAATAAAATTGCTCCTGCGCATACAGCGACTTGTCCTGCTGGCGGCTGCGCATCCAGAACCACAGCATGACCGCAAGCGCTCCGATCGCGCCCGTGACGCCGCCGAAGGAGGCGCCGGCCGCGGCAAATTCCTGGCTGCGCCCGGTCCAGATGAAGATCGCCGCCAGCAGCACGGCGGTGATGACGCGCAGGATCTGTTCGACGATCTGCGACAAGCCTTGCGCGATCATGATCTGGCGCCCCTGATAATAGCCTCTCATCACCGCGATCAGCGGGAAGATGAGCAAGGCGGGCGCCAGGGCGCGGATCGCCAGCGCCGCATCCGGATCGCGCGTGATGTGCGTGGCATAATAAGGTGCAACCACGAACAGGAACAACGTGATGATGAGTCCTGCCCAGATGGCGAAGCGCGATGCGGCACGGAAGATGTCCGCCGCTTCCTTGTGCCTGCCGAGCGCCGTCCGGTCCGAGATCAGCTTGCTGAGCGCGCTCGGGATGCCTGCCGTCGCGACGACGAGCAAGGCGGAATAGATGTTGTAGGCGATCCCGTAGGTCGCCATGCCGGCGTCACCGAGCAGATATTGCAGCGGAACGCGCTGCACCAGCCCGAGGAAACGGGCGATGAACGCTGCCAGCGCGAGGATCATCGTGCCGCGCAGGAACGTCTGTTGAACCGCAGTTGATTCATTGTCCAAAGCTGGTACTCCCCTTCACGGTCATGCCTCCTGCAGCACGAAGCTCCTGATGAGATGGGCCACGCCGTCTTCCGTATTGCTGAGCGCGATCATGTCGGCGGCGCGCTTCACTTCCTCCTGGGCATTGCCCATCGCCACGCCAAGCCCCGCCTCGCGGATCATGGCGATGTCGTTCAGGCTGTCGCCCATCGCCACGACTTCATCCATGGACAGGCCATACAGCTGGCACACCTGTCGCAATCCGGCCGCCTTGTTGACTCCCTTCGGATTGAACTCGAGATTGGCAGGATGGGAATTCGTAATCTCGAAGCAATCCATCTCTTCCGCCATGCTGCGCAATTGCCGCAGCAGCCCGGCATCCTCGGTGTGCACGCCGAACTTCAGCCATTGGACCTCTTCCGGGTCCTCGCACCACGAATTCCGGTTGTACACGCGATGCGGATCCGTTCCCCAATACCAGACATCGTGGCGCACCGCCCAGTCATGCAGCTGGATGACGTGCTGCGCATCCAGGACAGTACGGCTGTGCAGCCGATCGGGCCGTTCCCATACCTCGCTGCCATTCGTCGTCACCAGCGGGATGTCCGCCCCGATCAGTCCAAGATAAGGCCTCACGCTGTGCATGCCCCTTCCTGTCGACAGACAGATGAGGATCCCCTTGTCCAGACAGCCCTTCAGCGCCTGAATATTCGCCTCGCTGATCTCCTGCCGGTCATTGAGCAGGGTGCCGTCCATATCCAATGCAACCATCTTGTAACTCTTCATGGTTCAACTCCTGTCATGTTGTCGGCGGCATCTGTCCTCGGTACGCCGGTCAGCCCGATCGCACGATCATAGGCATCGAATATTGCCCGGGCAATAGGCGCTGCCCCGTACGCGCCGAAGCCGCCTTCCGGCACGACAACCGCCACGGCGAGCTTCGGCTTGTCAGCCGGCGCATAGGCGATGAAGACGGCGTTGTCCACATAATCGCCGCCATACACCTGCTGCGTCGACGTACCGGTCTTGGCCGCCACCTGATAGGGGAAGCCGTCGAAGCCGGTGCGGAACACCTTCAGCATGCCGCGATGCACGATGTTCCAATATTCGTCCGCGATCTCCACCTGTCCCAGCACTTCGGGTTGCGTGAACGCATATTCGATCGAACCGTCCGGACCCACGATCTTCTCGACCAGCTGCGGCTTCAGCCTCGTTCCGCGGTTGGCCAGCATCGAGGCGTACTGGGCCAGCTGGAGCGTCGTGTATTTGGCCTGCTGTCCCCATGCCGCACGGACAAGCGCGGACAGCACGCTCGCATTCTTCGCTTCGTGCTCATAGTCCTTGATGCCCGGGTGCTCGCCCGGCAGGCCGCTCTTCGTCGAGACGCCAAGGCCGAACTTCGCCATCCATTCGTCCCACGTCTTCAGTCCGTCCTCGCCGCGCTTCGCCAGCCGCTCGCCGATCATCGCCGCCATGAAGGTGTTGGAGGAGACGCGAATCGCGTCCTCGGCATTGATCCGTCCGTTCTTCTGGAAGTTGGAGTTCTGGATGCGCCAGCTGTTGTTGCGGCCGTAGAAATATTCTCCGGTATCCAGATAGTATTCATTGGGGGTGATCAGGCCCTCCTGCAGCCCGATCAGCACACTGAGCGGCTTCACCGTAGAACCCAGATAGACGAGCGAGGTCGGGTGCTTCTTGCGTTCCTCGTCATCCTCATATTTCGGATACGATTCGCGGATGGTGCCATTTTTGAAGAAGTATTCATATGCCTCATAATCTTCGATCGAGATCGTGCCGCCCCGCCAGACGTTCGGATCATAGTCCGGGTAGCTGGCCATGGCGACCACCTTGCCGGTATCGACCTCCATCGCCACGGCATAGCCGGTAGTCGCCTTGTGGCCCTTGCCCAGATTGGTCTTTGCCGCCTCCTCGGTCTTCATGAGCGCCAGATGATCCTCGATCGCCTGCTCGGCGGCAAGCTGCACCTGCATGTCGATCGTGAGGTAGACGTCGCTGCCCTTGGTCGGCGGCTGCACCGTCACCTCGCCGGTGATGTTGCCGACGGAATCGACGGTATAGGTGCGGTATCCGTTCTTGCCGCGCAGCTCCTTCTGGTACATGAACTCGATCCCGTCCAGGCCAACGGTTTCATTGGGCAGATATTCGTAAGTGTTCTCGGGATTCTTGTAATAGTTCAGATAGGAATCGGCCATATTGCTCGCCGTCGAGAACTGGCGCAGGTATCCGACCAGCTGCACGGCGATGCCCGTCTTCCCGTCATCCTCGAGCACGTAGTTGCGGATGCTCTCCTCCATGATCTCAAAGCCCGGAAACTCATCGCGATGCTCCACGAAATAGGCGATCTCCCGGTCGGTCAGGTCCGTCTTGATCCTGCGCGGCACGTACGACCAGTTGCGGGGCTCGCGCCGCTTGCCGTCATAACCGTACCAGGCGTCCATGCGCGTCATGATCTCCTCAACATCCGGCTGCTCATCCGGATTGTCGCCGTATTCGCGGAACATCTTCGCCAGCTTCTCGGCAATCTCCAGCAGTTGCACGGCACCCAGATTGTTGAGCCGGTAATACAGGGACTGCGTGGAAGTGGAATAGGCGATCGGCGAGCCGTTTCGATCCAGGATATTGCCTCGGATCGGCGGGATCGTCGTCGTCTTCAGCTCGTTCTGGATCTCCTGGTTCGCGTAGGACTCGCCATGCACGAGCTGGAGGAAGGCGAGCCGGACGATCAGCAGGGAGAAGACGATGAAGGTAAGGAAGAAGAACACGTTCAGTCGAAAGGCGAAGCTGCGCTTCTTGATGATCTGCAGCTTCTGGGGATCTTTGTCCGCTGGTCCGCTCATGTACAGCACCTCCTGCTTCGTGTTCCTTGTATATGCGATTCACCTGCATTCACAGGTCGAATAATTCCGTAAGTGATGTGATGCCATCCCCGTGTTGCCCGGGATAGCGCTTGATGCGCACGGCCTGAATCCCGACCTGGGCGGGCGCCCAGACATCGTTGATCTCATGGTCGCCGACGTAGAGCACCTGATCGGGCCTCAGGCCGGTCAGCTCCAGCGCATGCCGGAAGATGCGCGGGTCGGGCTTCTCGAAGCCGACCAGGGTCGACACGATGATCGGATCGACGTAACTGGCTATGCCCTTGTCGCTCAGGATGCGCGGCAATGCCGGGGCGAAGTTCGAGACGACCGCCATCCGAAGCCCCGACTGGCGCAGCTTCTCCATCACCGGCAGCACATCATCAAACACGATATAGTGCTCCGGTGCATGATATCGCTCGTAAAGTTCGTCGCACAGCCGGTCGCGGGCCCCTGCGTCGAGCAGCGTCCACAGCCCCAGCCTCTCCAGCATATAGCGGTAGAAGTTCAGCCAGAAGCTGCGGTCGGAATCGGGCGTGCAGGCGGCATGCTGCTCCGGCTTGCTGCCGTAGTACAGATTCCTGAACGCGTCGTCCAGCGCTTGCCGGATGCGGTCCTCGCTCACGCTGAGCGAATGCGCGGCCAGGCAGGAGGCGAACAGCCCGGGCGAATCGGCGATGGTGATCAGGGTATCAGCCGCGTCAAACCAGACCGCCTCGTATGCGGTCAAGCTCTTCACAGCGGATGAAGCTTGCTCCGGCATGGTCACTTGCCAGCGCCCTTCGCGGTCTCGATGTAGGATTCGATGACCTTCGACATGGATACTTCCCCGAGCTTCACGCCGCGGAACCAGATCGTCACCTTGTCTGCGCCGATCGAGCCGGTCAGCTTGATGCTGCTGCTCTCCACGGTGAAGGTGTTGTCGGTTCCTTCCGTATAGGTGGCTTTGCCCGTCTCGCCGACGATGGCTTGCATGGCCGCATCGAGCGAGGATTCGGTGATCGTATCGACGACATCGCGAATCGGCTCGTAGTTCATGCCGTATACCGCAAGCGCGATGAGGATGACGGCGACGATCAGCCATTTGACCAATGTTTTCACGACCTTGATCACAACGAGGAGCACCAGCGCTGCGATCAGGATGATCCACCATTGCTCCTCGACAAAGGCGGATAAATGTTCCCAGGACAGATCCATGATTACCTCCTGCAACCCTCAAGTCTCTTTTAAGCATCAAATTCTATTATATCGCATATATCGCAAAAACAACATCATGCGAAATGGGATTCGGTACATGAGGCTGGCGGCGTGAATCTGCAATTAATCCGGCGGAATTGGGTGAATGTACACACGACATTGGACTCGGCCAACATATGTTATTAATGTACTGCAACAGTTGTTGATGAAAGAGGGGGTGAACGATATGTCGGCAGTCAAGGATTCCTACTATCCGGTCTATACCTCCACCGCCGTAATTCTGGTTCTGTACATCTTGCTGGTCATCATTCTCCGCACGTTCTGATCCAACTCATGCTGTCATGTCGATTCATAGCCTGTGTCCATCAACAAGCGCCGTCAGCGGCGCTTGTTGTCGATTTTCTCCGGCGCCGTGTCGCCAGTCCTGGCCGGATGCATCTGCTGGAAGAATCATGTATACTGGGTTACGAACCATACCCAGACTGGATACAGACCCAAGTTTCGGAGGGTGGAACCATGGCGCTCATGATCATCGTGGAAGGCAAGAATGACAGGTCCAGGCTGCGCAAGCTGCTCAGCAGCGAGGTCGACATTGTGTGTACATACGGCACTCCGGGAACGGATCAGCTTGAGAGGATCAAGAAGCAGGCGGGAGATGCGCAGGTGTTCATCTTCACCGACAACGACGCCTCCGGCCGAAGGATACGCGCGCTGCTGAGCGACGCCCTGATCGATGCCGAGCACATCTATACGAAGAGGGGCTACGCCGGCGTGGAAGGCACGCCGGACGAGTATCTCATCCAGCAGCTGGAGAAGGCCGGCCTCGAGGAATATATCAACTACTCGGCGCTCGGGGAGACGGGCGAATAGGCGCTCATCTCCCGCTCCCGGCTGCGCGCGGCATACTCCGCAGGCCGTCCGCAACAGATATGCCCCTGATGGACAGCATCCTCCATCAGGGGCATTCCATGCTTGCGGTGCCTTACTTGGAAAGCGCCGCCATATCCGACACGATCTCGTCGACGAACTCCGGGATCGTCCTGTCTGACAATCCAAGGATGACCTCATTCGGCGAATAGACCTTGCGGATCTTGCCGTTGCCGTCGATGAGCGTGTACAGGTTGGCGTGGATGAAATCCTCGCCGCTCGGGATGACCGTGACATCGTAAGACTCGGCGACACCGCGCACATAATCCACATCATCGCTGCGCAGATAATGCCAGCCCGTCGGATCGGCGTTCATCTTGCCCATGTATTCCTTCAGGTATTCGGCCGTATCCCGCTCCGGGTCGAAGGTAACCGACATCAGCAGCGCCTTGTCCCCGAACAAGCCTTCCTTCTTCAACCCTTCCTGCACCATGGACAGCATGTTGTTGGTCGGCAGACAGACATCCGGGCAATGGGCGAAGAAGAAATAGATGAGCCTTGTCTTGCCCGCCGTATTGTCCAGCGTGATCGTCTCGCCCTCCGTGTTCTGCAGGCTGAACGCCGGTGCGTCTCCCTCGATCGGCAACTTCGAACCGTCATTCATGCGACTGAGCAGGAAAAAAGCGATCATCGCGACGATGATGACCGCCGCAGCCAGCGGGAACCATTTGTTGCTGATCACTTTCAACCAAGCCACCCCCCTGAGGTAGTCAAGATCAACAGCAGGATGATGAGCATCAAATATTGTATGGAGAACAGGAACGGCTGCTTGGACCACTTGACCGGATCTTCCGCCTGTAAACCGCGGAGGCAGATGATCAGCCAGAGGATGCCCATCACCGTGCTGACGATCGGAAAGATGACATTCACATAACCATACGTATAGAGCAGGATTCCTGCCGGGATGAGCAGCGCAACATAGGGGATCATCTGCAACTGGGTGCGGCGCACTCCCTTGACGACAGGAAGCAGCGGATATCCGGCGTTGCGATAATCGTCCAGACGGCGAATCCCGAGTGCCCAGAAGTGGGGAGGTTGCCACAGGAACAGGATTGCGAAGAGCAGCACAGCTCCCATGTCGACTCGTCCGGTCACCGCGCAATAGCCGATCACCGGCGGCATCGCCCCCGACACCCCGCCCACGGATGTGGACCAGGTCGAGGTCCGCTTGAGCCATGCGGTGTAAACGACGATGTAGAAGAACATCCCGATGATCGCCAGGGCCACCGTCAGCAGGTTGGTGAAGGCGACGAAGATCGCAAGTCCCAGAACGCCGAGCA
Source organism: uncultured Paenibacillaceae bacterium (assembly GCA_937957685.1). Classification (GTDB taxonomy): domain Bacteria; phylum Bacillota; class Bacilli; order Paenibacillales; family DA-C8; genus Insulibacter. Next base: position 15,206 of record CALGAO010000110.1, on the reverse strand, counting down.
GCATGCCGTACCAGAAGACGATCTGGGGATGGATGCGGCCGGCTGGCAGCGCCCTGTTGCGCGTCCTTTCCATCTTGATATCGAAGTCGCGATCCAGGTAATTATTGAAAACACAGGATGAGGCCATTACGAGCAAGGTGCCGACAAGCACCCAGATCATCAGCGGCCAGTCGATCTTCCATTGGGAAGCCACCCAGAAACCGCCGAGCGCCGCGAACAGATTGGAGCGCAAGATGCCCGGCTTCGTCAGCGCGATGAAATCCTTCCATGTGATGCGCGGTGGTGCTGCCGATACTTCCGACAAATTCATTTCCTCCTTCATGCCTGTGCAGAAACGCGCCATCCATCAAACATCAGACGTTGAAAATGGGGCAGTCCATGCCTTTATATATCATAACAACCGAAATTTCGATTTACAATGTCGAAAGGCATTGTTCAAGATATTGTCGGAACTCGGGCCCTTCTGCTCGTCCGAAGACCTTGACACCTGACCTCGGGACCGTCATCGGCCCGCGCGAAGGGCGCATGACGCTTCTCCTGGGCAAAAATGGGCGGATATCCCTCTCACCTCGCGGATCGGACCGCAATACATTAGCAATGAAGATATTCGCCTATTCCGCTTGAAGCTCTCAAGTAATCTGATCACGATCAAGGAGGATGTGAACCCATGACTTACTCCCAATACCCCATGAGCATGGCCGCTCCATACGGCTACCCGGCTTCCGGGCAGACGTATATCACCCAGCAGGCCGTCACGCCGCCCGGGATACCAGGCTACAGCGCGCAGCAAACCGGGCAGATCGGCACGCAGACTCCGGGCCAGCTGCCGCTGGAGGAATCATTCATTGAGAATATCCTGCGCCTCAATCTTGGCAAGGTCGCCACGATCTACATGACGTTCGAGAACAATTCCGAATGGAATGCCAAGATCTTCAAGGGCGTGCTCGAAGCGGCCGGACGGGATCACATCATCATCAGCGATCCGCGCACGGGCATGCGCTACTTGCTGCTGATGGTGAACCTGGACTATATCACCTTTGATGAGGAATTGAATTATTTCTGATCGCGCGTGGGATGATCCGCTGATTTACCGCTTGTGTTGCCGGTATAAGGCGGATTTTTTGTCGCCCATCAATTTTTGCGCGCTTACGTTTTCGAACGAACAGACTGGGCAATCCTAATTGGATGCAGCATATGGAGAGTCTAACCCACGTATGGCGAATATGCGGATTCCAATTGGTACGAAGCAGGATGGATCCTGACGGGAACTGCCATATATCGACCAACCCGACAGACAGGAGGACAGAAGGTGGATACGGCTACTCATCTCGTTGTGGGCATCGGACTCGCCGGACTGGCACACGTCGATCCGCTGGTTGCCGCGGATCAGAATCTGGCCGTGGCAGTGGCCATCGGCACGGTAGCCGGTTCGCAGGCCCCCGATCTCGACACGCTGCTTCGCATCAGAAGCAATGCGCTGTATATACGGCATCATCGCGGAGCGTCACATTCGCTTCCCGCCCTGTTCATCTGGACCGTGCTTGTCACGGCAGGTGCCGCGCTCGTCACCGGCACAGGTCACATCGACCATCTCGCTGCCTGGGTATGTGCGGCCGTATGCTTCCATGTCGCGCAGGACCTGTTCAACGCTTACGGCACCCAGGCCTTGCGTCCGCTGAGCAAGCGATGGATCGCCTGGAATATCATCCATATCTTCGATCCCATCATCTTCACATCGCACCTGATCGCCATCCTGCTGTGGCTGTCGCAGGCCTGGCCTCCCGAGCGCATCTTCGTCTCCCTGTACGGGCTCCTGGCGGCATACTATCTGTGGCGCACGCTTGCCCATGCGTTCCTGAAGCGCAAGCTCCCCCGCATCGATCCGGAACATCAGGTGGGCGACGCCTACGAGATTTTCCCCACTTACAAGATTGGGATATGGAATATTGTCAAGACGCGGGCGGATGGCTCTTACCGCATCGGGGAGTGGAGCAAGCGAAGGCTGAGATGGGTGGCGCATGCCCGCTGCGATGACCATCCGGCCGTGGAAGCCTCGAAACAGCAGGCGGACGTCGCCGCCCTGCTGCAACTGACCCGATACGCCTGCGCCACCTGCATCGAGCATGAATGGGGATACGAGGTCCGCTGGACGGATATGCGCTATCGCCACCGCAAGCAATATCCGTTCGTGGCGATCGTGCTGTTCGATCGCAAGCTCAGGCCGATCGACTCTTATGTGGGGTGGCTGAGCGACGCGAAGCTGAAGAAGAGGCTGCGCCTGACATAGAGACTATACGGCAGGCGGCAGGCGGACAGGATCCTGCCGTCAGACCTGCCGGACAGACCAAAGGGCTGGCCCATCCGGAAGACCACTGCTTCCGGAGGCCAGCCCTCCTTGACTCCTGGGTCGATCAGACGATTATCTTACCTGTGCCCCAGACAGAGCTTGCTCGGCAATCTGCACGAGACGACGTGTGATATGGCCCCCGATAGCACCTGCGTCACGTGTTGCCATATTGCCCATATAACCATCTTGCGGGATCTGAATGCCGAGCTCCTGGGCCACTTCATATTTCAATTGATCCAGCGCATAACTTGCCTGAGGCACAACCAAAGTGTTGCTGCTGCGAGATTGACCCCTTGCCATTACTTGACGCACTCCTTTCAATCTGCACTCTTCAGATTATTGATGCAAGCTTGCAGAGATTAGTATGATACAATAAAAAGATAATATGCATGCAGCCAGCATCAAATCATCATGAGCATGAAAGGAACTGATCCCGCCATGAACAAAGGCCTCGCATTATACTTCGCCATCGTCGGCACCGTGCTGCTGGCCGTAACAGCCGGCTCCATCAGCTTTCGTCATGCAGGAGTGACGGTCCTGCTCGCTGCCCTGACCGTCCTGCATATCGGCCTCGGCTTCATCGTCAGGGCGCGCATGCGCAAGAAGCAGCCATGATGCCGAGAAATGCCGGAGCGCATCCCGCAAGGCATCGGCTGACTCCGGCTCTCATAGGACAAGCCTGCGCGTGAAGCGCGCGGCATCGTGACGATCCGCGACGGACGCCATCCGCCGCATCAGACGAGGAAGCCCATCTTCTCCTTGACGATGCGCAGGGTTTCACCAGCCACCGCCGAAGCTCTCTCCGCTCCCCGGCGCAGGATGGCTTCCAGCTCGCCGGAGGATCGAATCTCCGCGTAGCGCTTCTGGATCGGTTCAAGGGTATTCACCACATGCTCGGCCAGATCCTTCTTGAAATCCCCGTACCCTCTGCCTTCATACAGCGCCTCGATCTCCGGTATCGACATGCCGGAGCAGTGCGTATAGATGCCGATCAGGTTGCTGATCTCCGGCTTGTTCTCCGGATCGTAGCGAACCTCGCGACCCGAGTCCGTCGTCGCGCGGCTGATCTTCTTGCGGATGACGTCGGGAGCGTCCAGGATGGCGATGTAGCTGTTCGGATTCGGATTGCTCTTGCTCATCTTCTTCGACGCATCGTCGAGCGACATGATGCGGGCGCCTACCTTGGGAATGTAAGGCTCCGGTATCGTGAACGTCTCGCCGAAGCGAGTGTTGAACCGATGCGCCAGGTCCCGCGTCAGCTCCAGGTGCTGCTTCTGGTCGTCCCCCACCGGCACCAGATCCGCGTTGTAGATCAGGATATCGGCCGCCATGAGCGACGGATAGACGAACAGGCCCGCGCCGATCGATTCCTTGCCCGCCGATTTCTCCTTGAACTGCGTCATCCGCTCCAGTTCGCCCATATACGTAAGCGTCGTCAGGATCCATCCGAGCTCCGGATGAGCGGGCACGTGGGATTGCAGGTATACCGCAGATTTGTCCGGATCGATGCCGGCCGCGAGGAACAGCGCCGCCACCGACTTCGTCTGCTCGAGCAGCTGGGCCGGATCCTGGGGCACCGTGATGGCATGCAGATCCACGACCATGAAGAAGCATTCATGCTCGTGCTGCAGCTTGACGAAGTTCTGCAACGCGCCGATGTAGTTGCCGAGCGTCAGTTGACCGCTGGGCTGAATGCCTGACAGTACTCTTGCCATGTGAATCAGACTCCCTCTTGAATTGAATATTGGGAAATAAAAAAGGCCCTCCGTCAAGGGACGAAGAGCCGTGGTACCACCCTTATTCACAGCCATCGCTCTGCCACAAGGGGCAGCGGACCGCTGTCTCCAGGTCCCGTAACGGGGACCAACCGCTCCGCCTACTCCTCCTCTCGCGCCTTGCGCATGGGCGCCGCGCCGGAGTCGTTTCAGCTTCGAGCTCAAGAACCCATTCAGCCGCGCACAACACCGATTCACACCAACCATCGGCTCTCTTGAGATGTGACCTCTCGGCTTACTTCCTTCTTTCATCGCCAAATATGAACATTCCGGGATGACCATTTTTGATCATATACTTTACATGATCGGAGATCGATTGTCAAGAGCGCGCCATGCCGTTTTCCTCCATTTTCCTTCCCAGTTCAAGCGTAATTTTTCAACGCTGGTGCATAATACCTTCATAAACGGAGGTGATACGAATGGCTCAAGGACAGTCCCGTTCATCCAACACTCTGGTTGTGCCGATTTCCGTAAACGCCCTTGAACAACTGAAGTATGAGGTGGCCCAGGAACTCGGCATTCAGATCCCGCAGGACGGCTACATGGGGTATGTGGCGACGCGCGACACCGGGGCAATCGGCGGACATATGGTGCGCAGACTGGTGCAGATCGCCGAGCAGACGCTGGCAGGCACGTTCCGCTGATCCGCAGAGAACCCGGGCAGTCAGCCGACGCCATACACCGGAAGGAGGTCAGGAATGCCTGAAGCGAACAAGCAGGGAAGCGATATCACGAAAGAGCAGCTATCCGATGTGTACGCCGCCGGAACGAGCGATGGCATCATGAAGACGGAGGACGGCCTGATTCGGATCGATGAGCAGGGCCGCGTGAAGGAAGTGAAGGCTGAGTCCGATGACGGAAATCGCTGAGCCGGCAAGCCGGTTCGTTCGGCCCACCTTCTCCGGCGGCGGCTGAGATTCCAGGGAGCAACGGAAAAGCTGTGCAGCGCAGTACACGCTGCACAGCTTTTCTGTTGCTCGTCGCAGACTGACTCATATGCCTGTCGTCAACTTCGCCTGCTTGTCTCGACCGAACAGGGCGGCCATATTGTAATTGGATTCGAACTGCACGCTGGCCACCAGCATATTGTTCTGCAGGGCGAATTCGAACTGGATCTCGCCATGCGTCCAATTGGTCTTGTACTTCAGCGATTCCAGTGCGAGCTGGCGGAACGCCATGCGATGCATCTCGCTCAAGCCTTGACCCCGAGGCTTCAGTCCGCCTCCCCTGGACTGGATCGGGTCATGTCGTATGCCGAACTTCCCGATAACATTATTGCGAATATGAACAAAGATAAGACCGGAACTCAACTGAGCTAACTCATCATTCAGTTGGCGAAACACAAGGTCAAGCTGTCTGACCAAAGGCATATGCTCCAGATTCATTACTTCCCTCCTTCTCCTTTTCAGGATGAATTTGTAAAAATTGAGAGGCAATTACAATTATACTAGTTCTATTTTCCTGCTTCAATATGAAATTATCATAATATATATAATATTCACTTAATTTTGACGATTTCGCTCGGTTTTCATCGATGTTTGGCATAGACCGTATCATGAAACTGATGTTATAATGCTCCTATAATCCCATCAAATACATAAAGGAGATATGCCTATGATGAATCGCTTACAAGCGCTTTCATTCTCACAAAAGCTAAATCTTGGCTGTTATCTGATCGTAGCAGCGTTCTCCTTGGTCCTGTTCATCGTGATGCTCATGAACGGTCAAACGGTGACAGGCATCGTCCTGGTAGCGGTGCTGGCTGGCGCATGCTATCCCTTCATTCGCTTCCTGGAGCGAATATTGACTGAACCGATCCAGGACATCGCGACCATCGCCATGAACGTGGCCAAAGGCGACTTCACCTCCAGGGTCACCGTTACCTCCAACGATTCACTGGGCGAATTGGGCCGCACCTTCAATCAGATGATCGACAAGCTTAAAGATATATTGAATGAAACCAACAAACTTTCCCGGCACGTATCGGAGACCGGCAGGGACCTCTATCAGAAAAATGCCAATATGAAAGACGTGCTGCAACAGGTCTCCACCTCGACCAACGAACTCGCCACAGGAGCCGGTCAGATCTCCGAGGACGTGGCCGACATCTCCACCTCCATCCGATCGATCGAGCAGATGATCACCAACTTCGTGAGATCCACCCAGGAGATGAACAGCCAGTCGGCCAAGACGATGTCCATGGTGGAGCAGGGGCAGAAGGCGGTTGACAGCCAGGCGGAGGGCATGGCCAGCAACGTGGAAGCGACCAGGGTCGTCGCGGCGACCATCGATGAGCTGGCCAAGTCAGCGGCGGGCATCCAGAAGATCACCCGCACCATCTCGGAAATCGCCGAACAGACGAACCTGCTGTCGCTGAACGCCTCGATCGAGGCCGCGCGCGCCGGCGAACATGGCAAGGGCTTCGCCGTCGTCGCCCAGGAAGTCCGCAATCTCGCCGAGGAGTCGGCTTCCTCTGCCAAGGAAGTGTTCAACCTCGTCCGCACCATCGAGCAGGGCATCCGTCAGGCCATTGCGAACATCCACAAAAATGAACGGATCGTCAACGAGCAGAACGAGCTGATCCAGAAAACCGCCAGCGTCTTCGCGGATATCGTGGACAGCACGAAGTTCATCAACGAGAGAATCAACGATTTCGCCAGCGAGGCCCAGCGCATGCTGGAGGATGCGAAGAAGATCGCCTCGGCCATGGAGAATATCTCGGCCATCACCCAGCAGTCGGCCGCCGGAACCGAGCAGGTATCCGCATCGATGATCGAACAGATCAATTCGGCGGAGGCGATGCTCAAGCAAGCTGAACGGATGTCCACGATGGTCATCGACCTGCAGAAGACCATCCAGATCTTCAAATTCTGATCCCTGCCGGCTATCACCTGCCATTTGACGCAGGCCTCCTCCCTGGTCTATGCTGTTGGTGAATGACATGAGAAGGAGGCTGTCGCATGAGGCCTTTGCAGATATCGCCGGAAACCGCGCAGAAACTGGCCAGGGAGCTGAACGTGCCGCTGGAGCATCTGCTGCACATGCCGCAACATATCCTGATGCAGAAGCTGGCGGAGCTTGCGCGCAAGGATCACAGCAATGCTGATGAACAGAAAAGCGAGCAGTCATAGGCTGCTCGCTGTATTTTTCTCCGTTTGTGCGGATCGCAGTTCATCCGTGATGAGCGCCCATTGCTCGCGGCTGGCGCGGATCATGTTCGCATCCATGATGCGCTTGTCGTGGACGACGCGCGAGAACCATCTGACCGCTTCGTGGTAGTTCCCGAGCCGGCGGTTAAGCTCTCCTATCAGGTACATCAGCTTGGCGTCGTTCAGCTCGCTCTCCGCCCCTTCGAACAGGGACGTGTAAGCCTCCAGCGCGTGCTTCAGGAATCTGTCCTCCATCTCCTTCATGCCCTTGTACCGGTACATCCAGGCGATATGATGCAGGATGCCGGCTACGACACGGCTCGACTCCTCCTTGATCTGGGCGCAGAGCAGAGCCAGCTTGTACGTCTCCAGCGCATCCCTCCAGGAGCGTTCCCCGCCGTAATCGCGTCCGGTCCAATTCATGCCGATCGTATCCAGGAATTTTTTCTTCTGGGATTCCGATATCTTCATCGTGAAATTCTCGGTTGAGGCGAACCCGCAATATCTGCACACTCTGACCACGTAATACTCGGGATTAATGTCGGTGTAATGCAGGCAAAAATCCGAATCGCGCCCGGAAGGCTTCTTGAAGCTCGGCCTGACCCTGGAAGTCGTATATTCATTTCCGCACATAAAACAGGTACATTTGACTGAGTATAAGGGATCAATCAAGGCCGCATCCCCCTAAAGATGGATTATATTCATATATTATACCATCATGTGTACTAGGTTTAAAGTTGCATAACTCACACTTTCCAAACTTTTTAGCATGACCTGTCCATCCCGCTCATAGAATGTAATGTTATTCCGGATGAGCCTGGAGGATGAGTCCCGTTGCCCACATACCGCGTGTTGGTCGCATTCAGCGCAGCCTGGATCTTCATATCCCTCATCGTTGCCATGTTAGCCTATCCCGAGTCAGTTCTGGCAGCCGCGCTTAAAGGGGTGGGAATATGGTGGGATGTCCTTTTTCCTGCATTATTCCCTTTTTTCATCATCGCAGAGCTGCTGCTCAGCTTCGGCATCGTTCAATTCTTCGGCACGTTGCTCGATCCGATGATGCGCCCGCTGTTTCGCGTGCCGGGCATCGGCGGCTTCGTCATGGCCATGGGCTTCGCCTCGGGGTATCCGATCGGCGCGAGACTTACGTCCCAGCTATGGGACCAGAGACTGGTGAACCGCGTCGAAAGCGAGCGGCTCGTCGCGTTCACCTCCACCTCTGATCCGATCTTCCTGATCGGGGCTGTGGCCGTCGGCTTCTTCCATAACCTCGAGATCGCCCCGATCCTCGCCGTCTCCCATTATGGAGCAGGGGTGATCATCGGGCTGCTGATGCGCTTTCATGCTCCCCATGCGGCGCTGACTCCCCCGGTTGGCGCGCAGGAGGGCAGTATCCTCCGGCGAGCGCTCCGCAACATGCACGATACGCGGATCGCCCAGCAGCGCCCGATCGGCGATATGCTTCGCGATGCGGCGATCAACGCGCTGAGAATGATCTTCGTGATCGGCGGTCTGGTCGTCTTCTTCTCCGTGATGATCGAGCTCCTGACGCGCACGAATCTGCTTCCGTTGCTCGGCCGGTTCATCGCCGCCCTGCTGGCGGTCTGCGGTCTGCCATCGGAGCTTTCGGACGCGTTCATCAATGGGCTGTTCGAGGTGACGCTGGGCGCCAAGTCCGCCGGAGACGCTCATGGTGTCGACCTGATGCACAAGGCGATGGCGGCAGCATTTGTTCTCTCGTGGGCTGGGCTGTCCGTTCATGCGCAGATCGTGAGCCTGATGAGCCATACCGGCATGCGTTATGCCCCTTTCCTGATCGCCCGTTTCCTGCACGGCATGCTCGCCTCAGTGCTCGTCTGTGTCCTGTGGGATTCCCTGCGTCCTGAATCAGCCACCGCGCATCTCTGGCTGCGCTGGCTGGCGCCGGTCGATGCGGCGTTCTGGGGCGGTTCGTGGGGCTCGTATGCGGCCATGCCCATCTCCTCAGGGCTCACATGCCTGGCGGCAACGGTGGCGTTGTCGCTGGCGATTCATGGGTTGAAACACATGCTTGGGAGGACTCGCGGCAGGAAGCAAGATTAGGTTGTTTTCCCCGGGGCGATTGATTATGATGGAGATGAAACAAGCTGCGGAGGTATATGCCTTGACCTTTTACATCCATCATCGCGGAGATGAGCTGTCTCGACAACTGGCCGAATCGTTCCGGATACGGGCCGAACAGAAGGGGCTTCGCTGGAGTGCGAAAGAGCCCGACATCGTGGTCTCAATCGGCGGAGACGGAACATTGCTGCAAGCTTTTCACACCTATTTCAATAAAGTCGAGCACGTCGCGTTCGTCGGCGTGCATACCGGTCACCTCGGCTTCTACGCAGACTGGAAGCCGCATGAGATCGGGCTGCTGATCGACTGCATGGCGAGGAATCCGAAGCCGGATCAGAGTTCGATCGTCGAATATCCGATCGTGGAGATCACAGCCGAGTCGGACTGCGGCACCGAGACGTACTATGCGCTGAATGAAGTGACGCTGAAGGGCATCGAGACGACGCTGGTCGCCCGGCTGGACATTAACGACGCCAAGTTCGAGATGTTCCGCGGCGACGGCATCTGCATCTCGACGCCTTCCGGCAGCACCGCCTACAACAGGGCCCTGGGAGGAGCGATGATCCATCCATCCCTTGAAGCGATCCAGATCGCCGAGATCGCGTCGATCAACAACCGGATCTACCGCACCCTCGGCTCTCCGATCGTGCTGCCCAAGCATCACCATTGCGACATCTATCCGGAGGAAGGCAAGCGGCTGCTGCTGTCGATCGATCATATATACAAGGAGTACCCCAGGCTTCGCGGGCTCAGCGCTCGCGTCGCGGATATGAAGGTGAAGTTCGTGCGCTACAGGCCGTTCCCATTCTGGAACCGGGTGCGCGATGCCTTCATCGGCAACGGGTCCAACTGATTGGCCGGGCTGCGCCTGGAGCGTTTCCGTTGCGGAACGCTCCGACCGCACTCCGGTGATCGATCCAATGATCTCCTGACCAAATGAATCGAGGCCGTCCATCATGATGGACGGCCTCCTTATTGATTGGATCAGGCATCCGATTTGGCCTGGCTTGTCCTGACCGCTTCGGGATTGCGATTGGCTTGCTTGCGATCATGGCGCTTGTGATCGCCGCGATGCCGTTTGTTCTTCTGCTGATCCTTGTGGTGATGCTGTTTCGATGCTTTGGCCTCATCAGCGCGCGCGTTTCGTTCCTTTTGATGATCCTTATGATGTTCTTTTTGATGTTCCTTTGGATGGTCCCTATGGCGTTCCTTATGAGGCTGCGGGTCTTTGTCCTTGACATGTTCCTTGCCCGGATCCTTGTGCAGCTCCTTGGGCTCCAATTCCTTGTGAGCCTGCTCCTTCTGCTCCCGCTGTTCTTTCTGTTCTTTCTGTTCTTTCTGGTGTTGATGATGTTTGTGCTGGCCTTCCTTGGGCTGTTCCTGACCTCCGATGGCCTGATCGATCGTTTTTTTCTTGTTCGGAATGCGTTCCAGCACGAAATAGGCACAACCAAAGTTGCAATATTCCTGGATGTATTCCTGCAACGAGGTGATGCAGGTATCCTTGGTGCTCTTCGGATTGCCCTCGCGGAAGAAGCCCTTCAGCCGGAGCTGATTGTAGCCCCAGTCGCCGACGATATAGTCATAGCGATCCAGCACATCGCTGTATCGGTCGCGGAAGGCTTCAAAATTCCAGCCATTCTTGTTCTCATATGCCAATTGGAATGATCTGCTTCCGAGCTGTATCACGATCGATCCTCCTTCCCCCTGATACCTACGATTCAAGTGTGCGCACCGCCGCTTCCTTCTGTTCGCGCGCATGATAGGAACTGCGTACGAGAGGACCCGATTCCACATGGCTGAAGCCGCGCTTCAAGCCTTCTTCCTTGAGCAATGCGAACTCTTCTGGCGTATAGTATTTCTCCACGGCCAGATGCTGTCTCGTCGGCTGAAGATATTGGCCGATCGTCAGGATGTCGCAGCCTGCAGCGCGCAGATCATCCATCGTCTGCAGGATCTCTTCCCAGCGCTCGCCCACGCCGACCATGATGCTCGACTTGGTCGGAATCTTCGGCTGATAAGCCTTGGAACGCGCCAGCAGCTCCAGGGAACGACGGTACTTCGCCTTCGCCCGAACGCGGTCTGACAGGCGCTCGACCGTCTCAACATTGTGGTTCAACACATGCGGTCTGGCATCCAGCACGGTGTAGAGCGACTGTTCATTGCCTTGAAAATCCGGAATCAGCACTTCCACATCGCAGAACGGCAGCCTCTCCTTGACCGCCCTGATCGTCATGGCAAATACGGAAGCGCCGCCATCCTGCAGATCATCACGAGCCACGGAAGTGATCACGCAATGCCGCAGTCCCATCTGTTCGGCTGCCTCCGCCACACGCTCGGGCTCCTGGAGGTCCAGTTCCGTAGGCATGCCGGTATTCACCGCACAGAAGCGGCAGGCACGCGTGCATATATCTCCCAGAATCATGAACGTTGCGGTGCGATTCGCCCAGCATTCATGGATGTTCGGACATCTCGCTTCCTCGCATACGGTGTGCAGCGTCTTGGATCGCATCATCTGTTTTAATTCTTTGAAGTGGGTTGCTTCCTGCTCCGATACCAGCTTGATCTTCAGCCAGTCGGGCTTTCTCTGCAGTGGTTTCGTCACCATCTCTCCATCCACCTTTCTCTATTGGTTATTATAACACGTTCGGGCGAACATGCCACATCGTCATGCTATTCTCTGGCAACCGCGGACAGGCACGTGAATGAAGTCGCTCAGGTCAAGATACAATATGTGCGTGTACAGGATCGGCCGTCAGCCAGCAACGGATGAGGCAACCGGATTACCACCATCGAAAGGAGGCTGGACTCTGTGCTGCGCAAATGGCTCGTAACGCTCATCGCCATCGCTGTCCTGGGGACCGGGATGTGTTGGCCGGCGAAGGTGCATGCCGCCGCTGATGTTGAACGCGTGTTGACGACGTCTGATGCGCAGACCATGACGGAAGAAGAGCGGCTTCAGGAGTTGGGCAGTCTGATCGACCAATTCAGCGCCTTGACCGGCATCCCCTGGTACTGGCTGGCAGCGATCAATCAGTACGAACGGACGTTGAACAAAGTGATCAAGGCAAGGCAGCCCTTGAATGACAGGCTCATCAGCATTTATTATTCGGAGACGCAATGGCTGGGCCCATTCAATCCCGATCCGAACGATACGAACCCGGCGTCGATCCATTTCTTCGGAGGGATCGGCAGCGACGGCAACCAGGATGGCAAGGCGGATCCGAACGATCCCGTCGACGTGCTCCACACCATGACGAGCCATCTGCTCCGCTATGGCATCACCGATAAACGCATGCGCACAGCGCTGTGGGAGCATTACCACAATCCGCGGAGCGTGCAGCGGATCGAGCAGTTCGCGCGCATGTACAAGGAATTCGGCAAGCTGGATCTGAGCAAGCGCGCGTTTCCGGTGCCGGTGCGATCGCATTATTCGTACCGCAGCACCTGGGGAGCCGCGCGCGGATGGGGAGGACGGCGCATTCACGAAGGAACGGATATCTTCGCCGACTACGGCACCCCTGTCCGCTCCACCTGCTACGGCATCGTGGAGGTCATGGGCTGGAACCGATACGGCGGGTGGAGGATCGGCATCCGCGATATTCATAACGTCTATCATTATTTCGCTCATCTGTCCGGCTTCCAGAAGGGGCTCAAGGAAGGCGATCTGGTCGAGCCCGGACAGACGATCGGCTGGGTCGGCAGCTCGGGCTATGGCAAGCCCGGCACCTCGGGCAAGTTCCCGCCGCATCTCCATTTCGGCATGTATCGCGACACCGGTCTTTCCGAATGGTCGTTTGATCCGTATCCGTACCTCCGAAGATGGGAGAAAATGGAGCAAGCGAGCAGATGAACCGCTGGTTGCACCTGCGATCATCTCTCGCTTGTTTTCGTTTCTGTCTTATCACTCCCTGTCTTCATCCGGAACAACAGGCAACGCGATATTCGGGATGCCATTCACCTGCCCCGGACCAGTCGGGTTCCCCTTGTTGTCGAAATAATACATGGGCACATCGCCAACGACCAGCACATAGGAGATCGGCACTTCGCTGGTCACCACCTCCGGCTGGGTGCCGAACGGAACGATGATCATCAGCTCCGCATGGATCTGCATATAGACTTCCACCAGCACCATGTTGATGCCGGCATCGGTCTCGCGAGTCTTCAGATCGATCCTCGCATGTCCGATCGGCCTGAAGGTAACGGCAATATCCGGCCCCATCGATCCCAACAGCGTGCTGCCAAGCGCCATGCCCAGCGGGATCTTCTCCGGCTTGCTGCTGAGCTCAACGAGCAGACTTTCCACATGCTCGATCGCTTCAGCCACGATCTGCATATGCTGCGCATAGTTCAGGCTGAGTCCGGAGATCCTGCCGCTGGCATCGGTCTTCCACTCCACCAGCTGATCATAATGCCGGGATCTGGAGATCGTCTCCGAGATCGTCGAATTGATCGATTCCGTCGCCATCTGCTTGATGCGAAACGTGGCGAGATTGAGCAGATGCGGCTTGATGTTCTTCTCCACATAGATGAACGTCTGGAAGGTGAAGAAGATCATCACCAGGAAGGAGATGAACCAGATCTGCTTGCGACTCAAGCGCACAGGGCGGCTGCGCCATCTGATTCTCGTCATCGCCATACGCCAACCCCCTTCGCAGCTTCTGCATCTGTCCATGGCCTGCGGACGATCCCTTGACCTTATATATATGCCTGGCGCCGGCACCATATCCCTGTACAGAGGATCAAGACTGGCCTGCTGCCACCCCCTTCCTGTACACGGAGCAAGTCTCACCTGCTGCCATCTCACTTCCCATGCATGGCTCGTGAATTGGCCGCTCCCTGACAGACATGGGCGTTGCGCTCTTCCCCGTACATGTGGCCAGTCTTGCCTGCAGCTGCCTCTCACATGGCGCTGTACTTTTTCACATACACGGACAAAGTCGGGTTCATCCTAACACCGAACCGCACCAAGCAGCATATCCTGTTCAGAGGGGGGATGCTCCGATGAGTTCTAGCCGACGGAACAATCGCGGCAAAAAACAGGTTCGCAGCCGCGTATCATCTGCTGGCAAACTGAACCCCCGCATCGAAGATATCTCTGTACAGGACCTGCTCAGAGGCAAGCAATTGGAGATCGTCACGGCAGCCCTCCTCATCACCGGAAAGCTGAAGGTCGACGTCATCTCCGTGTTCCGGGATTCCCCGGTCATCTCCGTCAACCTGCTGGGTCAGTTTCGCACCAAGCCCGTCCCCAGCGACAAGTCCAATGCGCTCGCGCAATTTCTTGAGGAGAATGGCGATATGACCATTGATGATATTATCGATGCGATTTCCAAACGAATGAGCAAAAGGAGTTGAATGAGATGGGCGTATTTGACGGCGCACAGCTGAACAACGCGATCATCCTGATCGTGGTGATCCTGCTGTTCATCTTCGGTTCAACCGATCTGAAGGATCTGAAGAGCGCTCCCTGACAGAATGAGTTGACTTGCAAGGTTGGGAGCGGTGGCCAGCCTGTGCATGCCGACTACATCGGCTCACAAGCACTCCGACCGCTTCCAACCTGCCTGAGACACGATTTTTTTCTTCTCTCAGCCTCGTCTCACAACGATTTTTCCGCTGAGAGAAGATTTTTTCTGCTCTCAAGCTCTCCGACCGCCTCCAACCTGCCTGAGACACGATTTTTTTCTGCTTACAGACCGTTCCATGCGGACACGGACCCCTGTAAGCAGATTTTTTCTGCTTACAGACCGTTCCATGCGGACGCGGACCCCTGTAAGCAGATTTTTTCTGCTTACAAACCGTTCCATGCGGGCGCGGACCCCTGTAAGCAGA
>CALGAO010000109.1 GCA_937957685.1 uncultured Paenibacillaceae bacterium | reverse complement strand
CAGATCCCGCCGAAATATATCGCGTCCTTCCACAGGGAGCTGATCTCGGAGTTGCCATCCCTGGTCCGCAAGGTTCTGATCGCCCCAGGTCTGGACCCCCATGACATGCGTCAGATCTTGCTGCAGCTGAACTCGATGATCCAATTGCCCACCGTACTGGACGGATTGATGAAGGTGCGACTGACCGAGGAGAATGCGCTCTCCAAGGCGCTCCAGGTCGCCACGCTGGCGATCGTCATGGGACAGAAGATGGATCTGGACAACAAGCAGCTGAACACTCTGACGATCGGGGCATTGCTCTACGACATCGGGAATTTCTGGATTGACCGCAAGCTCCTGACGGCACGCAGACAGTTCGACGAGCAGGAGAGACGCATCATCGAAGAGCATACGCTCATCGGTTACCAGACATTGAAGGAAACCTTCGACGAAGAGGTGGCGAGGATCGCCTGGCAGCACCATGAACGCTATGACGGCTCCGGATACCCCAACAGGATCAGCAGGGATGAGATCGATCTGCTTGCCAGGATCGTCAGCATCTGCGATGTTTACATCTCGCTGGTGACGCCAAGGCCATATCGGCAGAAGTACGAACCTCTGGAAGCCATGGAATATATCCTCGGGGCGGGAGGGACCCTGTTTGACCCGGTGATCGTTCCGATCTTCCTGGAGATCATTCCCGTCTATTCCGTGGGCAGCATGGTGGAGCTGTCCAACCAGTGCATCGGCATCGTGGTGAATACCACCGACAAGCCCCTGGGAAGGCCGGTCGTGGAGATTCTGTACGACGAGACCGGGCAACCGAAGCAGGATACGTTCATGGACCTGACGGAGCATCTCACCGTCTCCATCAAGAGAATCTTGTAGCAGCAGAAGGCTGGATGGAATTCTGACCGGGCTTCATCGGTTTGCGTCGTTCGGGTCATGCAGGGTGAATCGATAGCCGAGTCCCCATACGGTTTGAATGTATCTGGGCAGCCTGGGGTCGTCCTCTATCTTTCTTCGCAGGTGATTGATATAGACATTCAGGGAATTCTCGCTGAATCGGTGGTGCCCCCACACGAGCTCGAACAGCTCCATCTTGCCGATCGCCTGGTTGGGACGCGTCATGAGGGCGTATAGCAGCTCCGTCTCCTTCTCGGACAACGGGATCGGGATATGCTGCTTGTAGACCAGCTGCGAATCCCTGTACAGCGTGAAAGGCCCATAGGAGAGCGGTACAGAGTCTGATATGGCCTGTCCACGGTGCGATCGGCGAATGCGAGCCTGCACGCGGGCCATCAGCTCGGACAGGCTGAACGGCTTGGTGACATAATCATCCGCTCCGAGGTGGAAGCCGTACACCTTGCTCTCCGTCTCCTGTTTGGCGCTGAGCAGCAGGACGGGCGTCTCGATCTGCTGCTGCCGGATGCGCCGCAGCACCTCAAAGCCACTCACATCCTCCATCAAGATGTCCAGGATGATCAGATCATAATGCCGGGTGTTCAACCATTGCAGAGCCTCCCGGCCGGAGGAAGTCAGCTGCACCTGGAAGCCGGCATGCTCCAGATGGATGCGCAGCAATTCCAGCAGTTCCAGCTCGTTGTCCACCACCAGGACAGACCCCTTCCTCATTACCAGTCCTCCTTTTCCTTTCGCTGTGATCTCCCGTTCCTTCGTTCTTACCAATAGCCTCCTATATTTATATTTCGACATCCTGTTGTGTCTCCTTGATAGTCTTGATCCTGGCTTCATGTAAGAAAGACACCTTGAAGCGACAGGAGTCCCTCCAAGGTGTCTTCGCTAATTCCGGATCCCGGCGATCCGAAGCTAGATCAGGTCTGAGTAACGCAACAGCCGCTGTATCATCACAGCCGCTTCCGCTCTCGTGATGTGCGCTTGAGGAGCCAGGGTGATCGCATCCCTTCCGGTGACAATGCCGGCCTGGACATTCTCCGCGATGCTGTCCAATGCCCACTTCGAAGCACGGCCGATGTCCGCATATCCCCTCAGCACATCTTCCGCATCCACCTGCGTCAGCTTGCCGGCCAGTCCGGTGATCCTCATCGCCCTCGCGATGATCGCCATCGCCTGTTCACGCGTGATCTTCTCATTCGGACGGAAGGAGCCATCCTCATAGCCGTTGATCAGCTGATGGACATACGCGGTATGGACCGCAGCCGCATACCATGCTGATGAATCAACATCCGTGAATGGCGCATTCGCATCCTCCAGCCTGAGCCCCAATCCCCTGACGATCATCGCCGCGAATTCTGCGCGTGTAATATCACGGTCCGGGGTGAATCGGCCTTCCCCGGTGCCTTCCATCACCAGGCGGGAGCCCATGTCATTCGCCGCCCCCCGGGCCCAATGGCCGTCCATATCC
Organism: uncultured Paenibacillaceae bacterium; assembly: GCA_937957685.1. Lineage (GTDB taxonomy): Bacteria > Bacillota > Bacilli > Paenibacillales > DA-C8 > Insulibacter. The sequence continues at coordinate 3,927 of CALGAO010000109.1, read as the reverse complement.
GCGAACTCGACCGGATTCCAGATGACGGAGTACACGCTGTTCGTCAGACTGTTGATCCTCGCGTAATATCGGCCGTCGACCAGGATGACCTTCGTCGGCACATGGCGGACCGTTCCATCCGGCTCGATGACGATACCGGTCGTAATTCTGTTCGGATCCACCCCGTCCGGAATGGCGATCGTCCGCTCCACATAGGAAGTGAAGGTTGTCTCTTCGATCACCTGACCATTGTACGTGGCTCTGACCGTGAATTGAACCGGCGGGGCCACGATCGTGAAGCTGCCCTGCTGGGCGGCGTCCTCCGCAGCTTGTATCCAGTCGGCTGTCGGCTCGGCAATTTCAACGGCGATCGTGATATCCTCCAGGGCGACCTCATCACCAAATTGTCCGGCTAATGCATCAATATTGATCAGCTGGGCAGGAAGCGTGTAGGTGGCTTGTTTGGTTTTGATCTCCAATGTTGCTTGCATGTTTTCCATGCTTTTCACGAGCTGCCCATTCAGTTCGCCAACGATGACATCGGCATCCGTGTTCACCGGAATGGTCACAATCGCCTGGGGTCCTTCTTCTTCCAGCTTTGCCATCAATTTGTCGGGATCGATCGAGATAGTATCCACCGTCTGCTGATCTCGGGCAGTACGGCTCAATTCGCCCGCCGTTTCCGCCTTGCCGTTCACTTCGACGATGGCTCCTGTTGCAGGCGTATCAACAGGCGGTGCTGGCGGAACATAAGGTTCGATATACCAATGGGACACGATGACCTGTATCCGTTGTGTGTCGGACAATGCGCCGGCATCCGTTACGGTGACCTCCACCTCGTACGTATTGTCCCCATCTGCATCAGCCGGCGTATCATAACTCGGCGCGGTCTTGAAGGTCAGCTCGCCCGTCACCGGATCGATGCTGAACAGATCCGCATCCGCTCCGCCCGTGATGGCATACGTCAGCGCATCGCCATCTTCATCCGTCGCGGTTACGGTGGTGACTGCGGTGGTGTTCTCCTCCACCTCCACGATGGCCGTCTCCTCGCCGCCGTTCGAGGTGATCACCGGCGCATCGTTGACATCGGTCACCGTCACGGTGATCTTCTGGCTGTCCGTCAGCTCTCCGTCGCTGACCTGAACGATGACCTCATAGTCGCCGTCCCCGTTCTTGTCGGACGGTTCCTCGTAGTTCGGCGCGGTCTTGAACGTCAACACGCCTGTCGCCGGATTGATGGCGAACAGGGCCGCATCATCTCCGCCCGCGATGGAGAATACCAGGGTCGTGCCTTCATCCACATCTTCCGCGGTTACGGTGGTAACAGCCGTGGTGTTCTCCTTCACCTCCACGCTGGCCTCATCTCCACCGCCGTTCGAGGTGATGACCGGTTCATCATTGACGTTCGTCACGGTGATCGTAAAGGTCTGAACAAACGTATCTTTGCCGCCGTTTGCTGTTCCCCCGTTGTCTTGCAGCTTCACCGTCACCGTGGCCTTGCCGAAGGCATTGTCAGCCAGGGTATAGGTAAGCGTCCCGGTTGTGGCGTCGATCGCAGGCTTCACCGCAAACAGAGAGTCGTTGTCGGTGGTTACGTTGAAGTTCAGCGTCTGATTCGCCTCGTCCTCTGGACCAGCCGAGATGTCTGTCGCCCAGCCTGTAACCGTATGCTTTCCGGAATCCTCTTCCACGTTCTCGTCATCGCCCTTCGTGAACGAAGGCGGGTCATTCACCGCGATCACCTTGATGGTGAATGTCTGCGGGTCCGAGGTGTCCTTCCCTCCGTTCTCTGTCCCTCCGTCATCCTTGGCGATCACCGTTACTGTCGCTATGCCGTTCGCATCGGCTGCCGGCTTGAAGATCAGTTTGCCCGTCGCATCAATCGACGGTTCCTGTTCAAATAAGCTCTCGTTGTTGGTGGTCACGATGAAGGAGACTGACTGGCTAGACTCTAGCGGCCCGGCGCTTATGTTCGTCGCCCAGCCTGTGACCTCTGTCACATCGCTGTCCTCCAGCACCTCCTGATTCGCCCCCTTCGTAAAGGAAGGCGGGTCGTTGACCGCTTTGACCGTGATGCTGACCTTCGCCACGTTCGAATCATAGTTGCCGTCATTAGCCTTGTACGTGAAGCTGTCACTCCCGTAGAAGTTCTCTTTAGGCTTATAGGTGAAGGACCCATCGTTAGCCAGAGTCAGGCTCCCGTTGGAAGGTGGAGACACCAGGATCGCCTTCAGGGGGTCATTATCCGGGTCCGTATCGTTGGCCAGCAGGCCCTCAACCTTTGACACCGTGAGCGTACCATCCTCGTTTACGCTGTAGCTGTCATCCTCTGCTTGCGGGGGCTCACCTGGCAACCATTCTCCCCAGATCTCGAACTCCAAATCTTTGTTTTCGAAATTATGCCATTGACCATCATATTCGTATAATGATCCCCCACTATAGGGATTATTATCTGACAAAGAAAACTTAAATGGATCGCTTCCCAATTGATACAGATATATTGAATATTCGCCTGAAGAAAGCTGTACAGGAGTACTGAATTTAAATTCAACCATGGTCTTGGTTGTAGCGGTTACATAAACATTAGCGTATTTCAATTCATAGCCACTTTTTCCTGGAGCACTGGAGATGAGCGAAGCTCTGACAGTAGTTGGACCATTTGGTGCAAACAACCCCACTTTCACCTTTGTTATTGTGGCGCTTTGGGACAGCGTGAATGACTGAGCCACTGGATAATTCTCATATGGATTCTGAGCTTCATTATTGGAAGTGTTTTGACTGATCAATTTCACTTCGTCGGCCGCTCTGGCTGGCTCAGACTGAAAACAAGCAACCAGAACGGTCAACAATAGCAGCGTGCACAACAGACATTTGCGTATAGATTGCTTCATCTAAATTTCATCCTCTCACCCAATGATTCAGAAGCGTACCATCGATCTCCGACAGCCGCCTTCATGCCTCTGATGAATCGTTTGGATCTCCCAACAGGACTTGAATTGAAAACCATCTATCTATCCTCCATGAAAAATTTGGTTATTGGACAATTCGACATTTTTTTGAAACTTCCTCTAAGAAATGATGAAAAACAGGAAAAATTTGATCCTGATGTCACAGAAAAAACACCATCAACCTGCCGATATGCCCGCCCTCACGGAAACATCTCAATAGCAGATTGATGGTGTTGTGGTCGCACGGGTCGTCCTGCATCGCGCACGTCGCTTTCGACAAAGATTGCCGCATGTCTGTGGTTCACCGCAGGTGCCCATGTCATGCCCCGTTTACCCTTTTGCCCAAGCGGCCTTGACTGGAGGTCATACGCCAGGGTTACTCGCCCGTGCCAAAGATCGCCACCCATTGCTGCAGGATGCCGAACTTGCTTCCATTCCATTGGAGGGTGTTGACCACGTACCCCAGGGAGTCCGCGTGATACAGCCCGCTCAGCTGTTGATAGGCCCGGACCTCATACACCCCGTTGCGGTCGATATCCACCGGATAGAAGCCGCTGACGCCATCCGCCCAGCCTTGAATCGGCTCTTTCAGCGTGCCATCGGCGTTATAGATCTGCGACAGATACTCGCTGCCCCGGCCGCTGATGTCGATCAGATACGTCTGGCCCGTGGCAGGGCTTTCCACCTTGACCTTGTATTGATCCTGGTAGGTGACGGTGTACGTGTTGTGCTCATTATATTGGTTATAGTCAAACAGCAGCCTGGCCTGATGGTTCACAAATGAGTAGATATAATCATAGGTGAATGCCCCCGAGCCGCCGGAATCGATCGTGATCAGGATATCCTGCACCCCGTCTCCGGTGAAATCCCCCAGGAACAGGGTGGGATTGTACCCGGCGTTGCCCTGCCCATTCAGGGGGATGTTGTAAACTTTGCCCGTGGCGCCATCCTGGATCTGCAGGGTGATCTGCGTCACGTAAGCGCTGGCGGGATCATCGGA
>CALGAO010000108.1 GCA_937957685.1 uncultured Paenibacillaceae bacterium | reverse complement strand
AAATATTCGCCCAGACCGCGGCTCTGGCTCAGATAGTTGAGAATCTCGCTGCTGATCATATCGATCGTCAGCACCTCTCGCGGTTTGTACGTGATCGGCATCGGCGGAATCTTGAGCACCATGCGGATGACCGGAGCCGCGTCGGACTCTGCCTCATCCGTGTGGTCCGAGGCATGGGACGGATTGAACCAGAACAGGCTCTTCGTATGCTTGCCATAATACTCCAGCAGGTCCCGATCCGGCAGCTGGTCCAGGGTTCCGTAATTGGTCGCGGACCAGATACCAGTCATGCTCCATATTCACGATCTTCGCGCCGATGACTCCGGAGAACGTGAGCAGATGATTAAGCCCTCTGGTCAAGGGCTGGACGCTGTCAAAATCCCCGGGATTCAACTGGACATTGAGCGTTGCGGTAACGGGTGACGAGTAGACGAACTGGATGGCCGCCATCTCGATCGTCTTGAGATGTTGGTCGACGCGCATCTGCGTCTGATAGAGATACTGCATATTTCCTTCCTTGACCTTATCCTCGATGTCCCTTGACGAGATCGAATAGGAGATCCAGCCGATCGTGATGACAGGGATCGTTCCGAGCAGCACGCCGAACATAAGCAGTCGAAACCAGTACTTGGACACGCCCATTCCCCTTCCGTTGATTTCCGCATTGTAAAGCTTAATTATGAGCGAGAAAAGCATTGCAGTCCATAATCCGAATTTAACCGCTTTCAGAACCTTTGTCGACCATGAAAAAAGTCCCTTGCGGTTGATAGGAACAGCCGCGAGGGACTTGATCTGTACGTGACTGCAATCTGTCCGTCATGAACTTCGATATTTGTGGGAAATTTTCATCAGGCTGATGACTTCCCGCGTTGCTCAATTGTGATGCGAGGCAGCTCGACGGTGAACTCCGTCAGGACGAACGGCTCGCTGGTCAAGGTGATCCGGCCATGATGGCGCTCCACGATCTCCCTGGCGATCGCCAGTCCCAATCCCATGCCATCGCTCTTCCTTCCCTTGTCCAGCCGATAGAAGCGCTCGAAGATTCGCCCCTGCTCCGCCGCCGGGATGCCCTTCCCCCTGTCGCGCACCGCCAACGTCACATAGCCCTCGTTCTCTTCCAGGCTGATGCCGAGATAATGGCCCTCCCAGCCGTGCTGGAGCACATTCTCCACCAGGTTGCGCACCACCTGCTGCACCTCCCGCTCATCCAGGCTGACCCAGACGGCCGCGGGCGGAATGCGGATGTCCGGCTCGATCCCCTTGTCCTCCAACAGATAGACATAATCCATCACGATCTGCTGCACCAGCCTGGAGATGTTGCAGACGCACCGCTGCAACGCCTGGGGCAATTCGTCCAGCTTGGCGATCTCAAACAGCTGGTTCAGCAGATGATCCATGTAGGCGGCGCGCTGCACGATGATCGAGGCATACCTGTGCAGATCGCTCGCGCTGAGCGACTTCCCGCACTGCAGCGTCTCGGCATAGCCCTTGATGGACGTCAGCGGAGTGCGCAGGTCATGGGACAGGTTGGAGATCAGCTCCTTGCGCGACTGCTCGATCTGACGGATGCGGGCGAACTGTCCGGACAGCTTGTCCGACATCGCATTGAAGAGGCGGGCCAGCTGCCCGATCTCATCCCTGGACCTGTCCTCCACCTGCCCGTGCAGGCGATGCAGGTCGGCTTGCTGCATGGCGACATTCAGCTTCTTGATTCGGCGGTTCACCCGGATGACGAAGCCCAGAACAGCCAACGACGGAAGCAGGGTGATGAGCAGTAACGGAATGAACAGGAACGGCAGAGACGAATAGCGATTGAAATAGACGAAGATCTGCACCGGCATGAGGGAATCTCCCGCCACGGATAACAGGAGATAATAGGGAACTCCCTTCAGTTCCATCTCATAGATCAGGTGAACATCCTTGCCCTGAAACAGATTATGGGGCTGATCAACGAAGCGCCCGGCCAGCTCCTCCAGGGAGTAGTCGTCCATCCTGCCGCTTGAGGAATACAGGGGAGTTCCGGAGCCCGAGAGCAGCTCCAGACTTACGTCCGGATGCCTCATGGACAGCCGCTCCAGCACTTCCCGCACCGCGTCGACACTCCATTCGTCCAGCTGGAGAAGCTGCTGCTTCGCCTCCTCGCTGATCTCCTGCAGGCTGGCATGGGTGTAGCCTTGCAGAAACGCTTTGGAGAAGACGAACAACAGGCTGACGAGCAGGAGGATCGTGATCAGCACGCTGCATATGACGATGAACGCCAGTTTGGACCGCAAACTCATCCGCTTGTACCCCTTCTGTCAGGTTATCGACATTATATCGACATTGTTGGGGAAATTGAACTATTTCGACCATTATTTAAGAATTTTTTAATGATATCGTTGCAGGGAAAATGGTAGAATAGTACCGAATCCACAGTGCCTGCGTGGCCTATCGAGGATGGGAGCTATGAAAAAAGTAGTAAGTGTCCAAGACTTAAAGCCTGGTATGACCTTGAACAACGACGTATTCGGGGCCAACGGACAGCTGTTAATCAAGAGAGGCGTTTGCCTGACCGAGAGCTATATCCATTGGTTGAAGCGCCATGGCGTGAAGAACGTGTACATCGCGGAACCTGTGCCGGAGACGAACCAGCCGGAGGTCAAAAGGGTATTCAAAGGCTCCAGGGCTGAACGTCCTGTGCAGATCCCGCCGAAATATATCGCGTCCTTCCACAGGGAGCTGATCTCGGAGTTGCCATCCCTGGTCCGCAAGGTTCT